>NZ_DASUNI010000220.1:0-9275 GCF_036277215.1 Microbacterium sp.
CTGCGCCTCGCGAGCCGCTCGCTCGGCGACGTCCGGGGCCACGCCGTCGCGATCCACGAGCAGCCGCGCGACCTCTGCCGGATCCGGCACCTGCAGCGTGAGCGTGCGGACGCGCGAGCGGATCGTCGGCAGCAGGTCGGCCTCGCTCGGCGCACACAGCACCCAGACGGTTCGCTCGGGCGGCTCTTCGAGCGCCTTCAGCAGGACATTGGAGGTGCGCTCGACCATGCGATCGGCGTCTTCCATCACGATCACGCGGTGGCGACCGAGCGACGGGCTGAAGTACGACCGCTCGACCAGCGCCCGCGCATCCTTGATCGAGATGATGACGCCCTCGGTGCGCAGCGCCGTCATGTCGGGGTGGGTGCCGGCGAGGACCTGCCGCATGGCCTGCTCGTCGCCTTCTTCGGCGATGAGCGCCGCGGCGAAGGCGTACGCGAGTGTGGACCGTCCGGATCCTGGCGGGCCGGTGATCAGCCACGCGTGCGTCATCGCATCGGGGTCGGATGCCGCGCCCCGAAGCGTGGCGACGGCGTCATCCTGCCCCCAGACCGCTCCCCACGGGATTTCGCCCGCAGTCGCGGCGGGAGCAGCCACGACCGCTGCGCTCTCCATTCGACCAGCCTAATCCGCGTCACCGACGGAGCCCGTCGGCGCGGGATCGGCCAGGAGTGACTGAACACGCCCCTGGATGTCGGTCGCGAGATCGGCCGGAATCCGCGACGCGTCGAGCACCAGGAACCGGCCGGGCTCCGCCGCGGCCAGGGCGAGGAACTCCTCGCGGACGCTGTCGTGGAACGCGGACTGCTCGGACTCGAGCCGGTCGAACGGCTTGTCATCGGCGTCGAGCCGTTCGCGAGCCACTGCGGGATCGAGGTCGAGCAGCACGGTGAGGTCGGGCAGCAGCCCGCCGGTAGCCCACACGGACAGGTTGCGCACCTCGTCACGTCCCAGAACGCGACCGGCACCCTGATACGCGACCGAGGAGTCCAGGTAGCGGTCTTGGATCACGTCGACCCCGCGGTCGAGCGCCGGGCGGACGACCGTCTCGATGTGATGCGCCCGATCGGCTGCGTAGAGCAGTGCCTCGGCGCGCGGAGCGATCTCGCCGCGGTGGTGCAGCACGATGTCGCGGATCAGCACGCCGACCTCGCTGCCTCCCGGCTCGCGCGTGCGCACGACCGTGTGTCCGCGCGCCGTCAGCCACTCCTCCAGCAGCGCTGCCTGGGTCGACTTGCCGACGCCGTCGCCGCCCTCGAACGTGAGGAACAGACCCCTCGCAGGTCCCTGTCGATGCCCGGGGCGACGGGAATCGTCCGGGGCAGGCTCGGGAACCTCGAGGGTCACTTCTTCGCCGGCGCCTTGCGCGTGGTCGCCGCCTTGCGCGCCGGCGCGCGCTTGGGCGCGGGCCCCTTGGCACGCTTGTCGGCGATCATCTGAACGGCGATCTCGTACGTGATGTCGGCCACGGTCTGACCGCGCGGGATCGTCACGTTCGTCTCGCCGTCGGTGACATATGCGCCGAATCGGCCGTCGCGAACACGGATGGGCTTGCCGCTCACCGGGTCGTTGTCGAACTCGGCGAGGGCGGTGGACGCCCGCCGCGCACCGTACTTCGGAAGGGCGTAGATCGCCAGCGCTTGCTCGAGTGTGACATCGAAGATCAGCTGCTCGGAATCGAGCGTCCGCGAGTCGGTACCCTTCTTGAGGTACGGCCCGTATCGCCCGTTCTGCGCGGTGATCGGCTCACCTGACTCCGGGTCCACGCCGACGGTCCTCGGCAGATCGAGCAGGCGCAGCGCGGTGTCGAGGTCGATCGAGTCGACGGACATCGACTTGAACAGCGACGCCGTACGCGGCTTGGGCGCGGCATCCTTCTTCGCCGTCTTCTTCTTCGGAGCCTCGTCGACGATCTCGCCGGTCGACTCGTCGACCGCGGTGGGGTCTTCCGGGTCGGTCTCTTCGATGTACGGCCCGAAGCGGCCGTCCTTGACGACGACGAGCTTGCCGTTGTCCGGATTCTCGCCGAGCACGCGATTGCCCGCGACCGGGGCGTCGATGAGCTCCTGCGCCTTCTCGGCGGTGAGCTCGTCGGGGGCGAGGTCCTCGGGGATGTTCACCCGCCGGGGCGGCGCATCACGGTCGGCCGGGTCGACGACGTCGAGGTACGGTCCGTACTTCCCGAATCGCAGGGTGGTGGTGTCGCTGATCGGCGTCGCGTTCAGTTCGCGCGCGTCGATCTCGCCGAGGTTCTCGACGATGTTGCGCAGGCCCGGCTGAGCGTCGGAGCCGAAGTAGAAGTCGCGCAGCCACGCGGTGCGCTGCTGCTCGCCGCGGGCGATCGCATCGAGATCGTCCTCAAGCGCGGCCGTGAAGTCGTAGTCGACGAGATCGGCGAAGTGCTCTTCGAGAAGGCGGATGACGCTGAACGCCAGCCAACTGGGCACGAGTGCCTGACCGCGCTTGGTGACGTAGCCGCGATCGAGGATCACGTCGATGATGCTCGCGAACGTCGACGGGCGGCCGATGCCCTTCTCCTCCAGCGCTTTGACGAGGCTGGCCTCGGTGTAGCGCGGCTTCGGGGTGGTCGCGTGGCCCTTCGGCTCGACTTCCTTCATGCGCAGCGTGTCGCCGACGGCGAGCACCGGCAGGGACTGGTCGTCGGCCTTGTCGGCATCGCCGCGCTTCTCGTCGCGGCCCTCTTCATACGCCTCGAGGAACCCTTTGAACGTGTAGACGGTCCCGGATGCCGTGAACTCAGCGTGCTGGACGACGCCGTCGACCGGGGCGTCGACCGCGAGGGTCACGGTGGTCGTCTCGTACTTGGCGTCGGACATCTGGCTGGCGACGGTGCGCTTCCAGATCAGGTCGTACATGCGCTGCTCGTCGCGGTCCAGCTCGCCCGAGACCGACGCGGGGGTGCGGAACTGCTCGCCGGACGGGCGGATCGCCTCGTGCGCCTCCTGGGCGTTCTTGCTGTTGCTGCGGTAGACGCGCGGGTTGAGAGGAACCGCCTTCGCGCCGTACAGCGAGACCGCCTGCTCGCGCGCCGCCGTGATCGCCTGCGTGCTCAATGCGGTCGAGTCGGTTCGCATGTAGGTGATGAAGCCCTTCTCGTAGAGGCGCTGCGCGACGCTCATCGCGTGCTTGGCGCTCATCGAGAGCTTGCGGCCGGCCTCCTGCTGAAGGGTCGAGGTGGTGAACGGGGGTTTCGGGCTGCGTGTGCCGGGCTTGGAGTCGAGTGCGGTGACGGATGCTTCGCCCACGCCCTGGATCGCTGCAGCGAGTGCGCGAGCCTTCGCCTCGTCCAGGACGACGACGACCTTCTTGAGCTGGCCACGGTCGTCGAAGTCGGTTCCGCGCGCGAGCGCGGCTCCGTCGACACGGGCGAGCCGGGTCGTGAACGACTCGTCGTCGGCGGCTGCGTCGGCGGGGGCGCGCTTGATCGCGAGCGCCTCGACGTCCCAGTAGCCCGCCGAGACGAAAGCCATCCGTTCACGTTCGCGGTCGACGACCATTCGCGGGGCCGCCGACTGGACGCGACCGGCGCTCAGCGCCGCACCCTCGCGGCCGCTGCCGACCTTGCGCCACAGAACCGGCGAGACGTCCCAGCCATAGAGCCGGTCGAGGACGCGTCGGGTCTCCTGAGCGTCGACGAGCGCGAGATCGAGCTCGCGGGTGTCGTCCACGGCGGCGCGGATCGCATCCTTGGTGATCTCGTGGAACACCATGCGACGCACCGGCACCTTCGGCTTGAGCACCTCGAGCAGGTGCCACGCGATGGCTTCGCCCTCGCGGTCCTCATCTGTTGCGAGGAGGACTTCGTCGGCACCCTTGAGCGCGCGCTTGAGTTCGGCGACCGTCTTCGTCTTGCGGTCGTTGACGACGTAGTAGGGGTCGAAGTCGTTGTCGATGTCGATCGAGTACTTGCCGTAGGCCGTCTTCTTGTCGGCCGGGATGTCCTTCTTACTCGCGAGATCGCGGATGTGGCCGACGGAGCTGAGTACCTCGTAGTCGTCGCCGAGGTATCCCTGGATCGACTTCATCTTCGTCGGTGACTCGACGATGACGAGCTTCTTGCCTGTTGCCAAGGGGGGCGTCCTTCCTTCGAAGCACACCATACACATGAGTTCACCAAGGAGCGCTGTGAGCGCCGGGCCAGCCGGGCGGGCCCGCACGGGCCGAAGCGGCGGTGGAGAGTCGGCCGAACGGCGCTGAGACGGTGACGGCCGCGATCAGGTCGGCGACGTCGCACGAGGTCACTTCAGCGCCTGATGCGGATGCGACTTCGACCGCCCGCGCACACGGCTCCCCTCCGATCGCCCCGGATGCGGCGTCCGCTGCAGCGAGGGCAGCGGCGTCGGCGACCCCCGCGACCCGCTGCGAGAAGACGGCGGCGGATCCGGCGGTCACGAAGCTCACTGACAGGGTCGCCGCCCACACGACGACACCGACGGACAGGATCGTGCCGGCCATCACAGCCCGCCGTCCAGCGCGCAGCTGGTCGCACTGAGTGTGAGGGGCAGGGACACCGCCGCCGAGGCGGAGGCGGTGACGCAGACGAGATCGCCCCGACGGGTGAGCACCAGGCTGGCCCCGGACACGGCACTCGCGACCACGCTCTGGGCGCGACCGTCGGCCTCGCCGCGGGCAGCCAGTCGCGCGGCGTCGGCCGCGGCATCCTGGAGTCTCACCTGTGTGGCGCACGCGCCGAGCGCGCCGGCACCGAGGAGGACGACGACCGCCACCGCCGGCAGCGCGACGGCGAACTCGGCGACCACCGATCCGCGGTCGTCGCCGAGTCCGCGCCGGATCATGCGACCGTCAGCGCGCGGCGGACGAGGTCGGTGAGGATGCCGCGCACTTCGTCGCTTCGCATGATGACCACCAGCAGGCCGGCGAATGCGACCGCGGCCATGGTGGCGATCGCGTACTCCGCGGTGGCGGCGCCGGTCTCGTCTCCGAAGAGCCGGGCGGCACGACGACGGGTGAGTCGGGGCAGGGGCATGGCATTTCCTTCCACTGGGTCGGTGGGCACGGTTCTGGTTTGGGCACGGTCTCGGTGGGCACGGCTCTGGCGGGCAGGATTCGGTGAGCAGGGTCACAGCGGGAGCGGGACGGACGTCATGACACTGAGAAGCATCGGTGCGACGCCCAAGAGGAGGAACGCAGGGAGGGTGCACACACCGAGCGGAAGCAGGAGGCGGGAGGAGAGCCGCGCCGCCCGAACCCTCCCCTCGACCCGAGCGCGGTGTCGGGCGAGGGCGGAGGAGGCCCTCAAGAGTTCGACGGCGGGCACGCCCGCGCTCCGCGAGAGGTCCAGGACGGCGTCGGTGGCGGGATCCGCCGCTCGCCCTGTCGCGTCGTGCACGAGCCGCCGCGCACGCTCGATCGAGACGCCGCCGCTGAGGGCGATCGCCAGAAGCTCGGCGTCGAGACCGGGGATGCCGCTGTCGTCGCGCGCCCGGCGGACGAGGGACGCGTTCCAGCGCTGTGCGCCGAAGATCAAAGCGATTCCGACGGCAAGGCACGCGAGCCCGATGGGGCTGCCGACGAGTGTCCCGAGAGTGTCGAAGCCGAGCGCGACGCCCAGCACGACCGCGACCAGCGGCAGCCAGCACATCAGCTTGGCGGTCGCGGCCGGCTCGGCGAGTGCGATCCGGACCTCATCGGAGGCCTCCTGGGCGTCGCGCAGCGCCGTGGCAAGGGCGCGCAGACTCTCCGCGAGCGGCGCCCCCACCGCGCTGGCCACGCGCCAGGCCGCCGACACGTCTCGCCACGACTCCTGCTCTGTGCTGGCGGTTGTGCTCCTCGCGAGCAGGCGCGACCTGCGTGCCGCGGCCGGGGGTGCGGCGGCGGCTGAGATCGCGGTCGGCAGCGGCACCCCCCGGACGACGGCGGAGTGCACCCGAAACGCCTCGGCATCGCCCGCGTCGGCGAGGTAGGCCCACGCGCGGGCAGGACCGATCCCGGCCTGAAGGAGCACGGCCAGCCGCAGCACGGTCTCGGCGATCATCGAAGGCTTCACTGCGCGGGCCATGCGAGCTCCTCGATCTGGAGGCGTCCGCCCGCGCCGATGACCGGGCGACCCGCCGCAGCCAGCTTCCGGATCCCGTCGTCGCCGCGAGCGACGTGCAGCACGCAGCCGATCGCGCTCGCCACCTGACGCGCCAGCGCCCTGTCATCGAGCCTCGCGAGCGCGCCGAGCGCCTCGAGCCGCGACGGGACATCGTGCAGACCGTTCGCATGCAGCGTTCCGGCGCCCCCGTCGTGCCCGGTGTTGAGCGCCGAGAGCAGTTCGCGCACCTCTTCACCCCGGCACTCACCGACCACCAGTCGGTCGGGACGCATCCGCAGCGCTTCGCGGACGAGCCGGGCGAGGCCGATCGCGCCTGCACCCTCGAGATTGGCCTGTCGCGCCTCGAGTCGGACGTGGTGCGGATGCAGCAGGCGGAGCTCCGCGACGTCCTCGATCGTGACGATCCGATCGGAGATCGGGGCGCACCCCAGCAGCGCGGCCAGCAGCGTCGTCTTGCCCGCGCCGGCGGCACCCGTGATGAGCAGGTTCTCGCGTCGGGCGACGGCGTCCTCGAGCTCGGCTCGGGAGTTCTCGTCGAACATGCCCCGGGACTGCAGTTCGGCGAGGTCGGGTGTGTCGAGCCGGGGCACGCGGATCGAGATCGCCGTCCCCTCCGCCGAGACCGGCGGGAGCACGGCGTGGACGCGGATCCCGCCCTCCAGCCGGACATCGACGCACGGGGTTGCATCGTCGATATGTCGTCCGCCGAGCCCGATCAGCGCCACCGCCAGATCGCGGACGTCCTCCTCGCGCGCCCGCCACTCCGGCGCCGGCGCCGCCCCGTTGCCGCGATCGACGAACAGCCCGGTCGCCCCGTTGACGAAGACATCGGTCACGTCCGGATCGTCGAGATACCGCGCCAGCGGTTCGAGAACCGGGTGCCGGGCGGTCTGCGTTCGGTCTGCAGCGACCCGAGGATCGGCCGACGACGATCGCGCATTGGCGGTGGAGACCACGGACTGTCGCGCCCTCGCCGCGGCACGCGACGCCGCAGGCGGCGGGCCGGAGGCGACGCGCGGCTGGACGACGAAGCGTTCGGGCATGCGTCGACCGTAGGTCGATGAGGTCCGCACGGCCGGGTGCCGACCGCTCTCCGTGGACGCCGCCGGCGGGAAGGCCGCCTGGGGAGGAACGGACGGACGACAAGAGAAGGCGGCATCCCATGGGGGGATGGGATGCCGCCGGGCGACACCCATTTCGGGGGTGGGTCGGGTGCCGCAATGCCAGAATCGAATGTTCGGCCGGTGAAGAGCATACGCAAGTTCACCTGCCGTTCCAAACACTCTCATCCAGCCGTTACCGATATATCGTTCGACACCGGATAACGACGTCCGGAGCGGCCGCCCCGTCCCACCCGACGTAGTGACCACCACGGTCACTGAGTAGATTTACCCTGTCGTCCCGCAATGCCGTCTGACGACGATCCCCCGGAACGGCCGCGAAGGAGCGAGCGCATGAGCAGCCAGATCGACCACCTTCTCAATGAGGACCGGCGGTTCGCACCGCCCGCGGACTTCGCCGCACACGCGGTCGCGACCGCGGACCTCTACGAGCAGGCCGCGGCCGACCGGGAACGATTCTGGGCTGACCGGGCTCGGGAGCTGCATTGGCACACCCCGTTCACCGAGGTACTGGACTGGTCGAACCCTCCCTTCGCCAGCTGGTTCGCGGACGGCGAGCTCAACGTCGCGTACAACTGCCTGGACCGTCATGTGGAGGCCGGCAACGGCGAGCGCGTGGCCCTCCTCTGGGAGGGCGAGCAGGGCGATGAGCGCCGCGTGACGTACGCCGACCTGACCGACGAGGTCAAGCGCCTCGCCAATGTCCTTACCGACCTCGGCATCGGCGCGGGCGACCGCGTCGCCATCTATATGCCGATGATCCCGGAGGCGATCGCGGCGATGCTCGCGGTCGTCCGGGTCGGCGCGATCCACTCGGTCGTGTTCGGCGGGTTCTCCGCCGACAGTCTCCGCGCGCGCATCGACGACGCCGGGGCAAGGCTGGTCATCACCGCCGACGGCGGCTGGCGCAAGGGCAAGGTCTCGCCGCTCAAGCCCGCGGTGGACATGGCGCTGTCCGACCGCAACGACTCGGGCATCCAGGAGACCGTCGAGCACGTGCTCGTCGTCCGCCGCGGCGGCAACGCGATCGAGTGGACCGAGGGCCGCGACATCTGGTGGCACGACGTCGTACCGCAGGCCGCCGCCGAGCATGAGGCTCGAGGGTTCCCCGCCGAAACGCCCCTGTTCATCCTGTACACGTCCGGGACGACGGGGAAGCCGAAGGGCATCATGCACACGTCGGGTGGCTACCTCACCCAGGCCGCCTTCACGAACCGGGTCGTGCACGACCTCCACGCCGAGACGGACGTGTACTGGTGCACGGCCGACATCGGCTGGATCACCGGCCACACCTACGTGACCTACGGGCCGCTCGCGAACGGTGCGACGCAGGTGATCTACGAAGGAACTCCCGACACCCCGCACCCCGGCCGCTGGTGGGAGGTCATCGAGAAGTACGGCGTGACGATCCTGTACACCGCGCCCACAGCCATCCGCTCGTTCATGAAGCTCGGTCGGGCGATCCCGAAGAAGTTCGATCTGTCGTCACTGCGATTGCTGGGCACGGTCGGTGAGCCGATCAACCCCGAAGCATGGATGTGGTACCGCAAGATCATCGGCGGCAAGACCGCCCCCATCGTCGACACCTGGTGGCAGACCGAGACGGGCGCCATCATGATCTCCGCGCTGCCCGGCGTGACCGAGACCAAGCCGGGAAGCGCGCAGGTTCCCCTGCCGGGGATCTCCGTGGACGTCGTCGACGAGTCCGGGGCCCATGTCGGAAGCGGGAACGGCGGTCTCCTCGTCGTCACCGAACCCTGGCCGAGCATGCTCCGCGGCATCTGGGGCGACCCGGAGCGGTACAAGGAGACGTACTGGTCGCGGTTCGACGGGCTGTACTTCGCCGGAGACGGCGCGAAGAAGGACGAGGAGGGCAACATCTGGCTCCTCGGTCGCGTCGACGACGTCATGAACATCTCGGGCCACCGGCTCTCGACCACCGAGATCGAGTCCGCGCTGGTGGGCAATGAGGCCGTCGCGGAAGCGGCCGTGGTGGGAGCATCGGACGAGACGACAGGTCAGGCCGTCGCGGCCTTCGTGATCATCAAGCAGAGCTACCGGGCCGAACACTCCCT
>NZ_DASUNI010000221.1:0-5949 GCF_036277215.1 Microbacterium sp.
ACACCCGAGGCTCGCGCCGAACTCTGGGCGCGGCACCAAGCCGCCTGCGCCGCAGAGGCCGCCGACTACCGGCGGCTCGATACGCTCCTGCACCTCACGATCGCCGAGGTCGCCGGCATCCCATCGCTCGTGGCGCTCGCCGCCGAGAACCGCGCGCGCGTCAACGCGTGGCTCGACACGTTCCCGCTCCTGCCGCGCAACATCGAGCACTCCAACGAGCAGCACGAGCGCGTCGTGACGGCGATCCTCGCCGGGCGAGCGGATGCCGCGGAGGACGCGATCCTCGAACACCTCGCCGGCTCGGAGGCGCTGCTGCGCGGCTTCCTCGCCTGACACAGCGCCGCGGGTACCGCGCTCGGTCGTTGAGCGAGGCGCGCAGCGCTGAGACGAAACGCGCGGCCGCCTCCGAAACGGCGTTTCGTCTCGCTTCGCTCGCTCAACGACCGGGTACCCGCGCTCGGTCGTTGAGCGAGGCGCGCAGCGCCGAGACGAAACGCGCGGCCGCCTCCGAAACGTCCTCGGTACCCTGGGGCGATGGCAGCGGAGAACGAGCGCACCCCAGAGGCGGAAGCGGACGAGCCCCCTGAGTTCCGCAACACCGCGCTGAGCGATGCGCTGCAGACGCAGGATCTCGCCGCCGTCGCGTTCGCGCTGCGCCACGGCCCGACGGTCGTCCCACTCGCGCCGCCCGCGACCGCAGGCTCGGACACAGACGGCGTGTGGACCTACCGTGACTCGAACACGGGCGACGTGGCACTGCTGCTGTTCAGCGATGCCGCCCACAAGCCGGCGTCGCTCCCGTCCGAGATGGCGCTGAATACACCGGGCTGGCTGCGCGCGTTCCTGAGACTGCACGAGGACGAGATCGCGACCGTCTTCTTCGACGTGGCCGGTCCGCATCCCATGCAGGCGAGCCCTGCTGCGCTGATCGCGGCGCTCGACGCCTGAGCGGCTCGCCGGAGGCCCCCTCGACTTCAGCCGCTGCGGATGGCATGCTCGCCGGATGGAGTTCCTGGTGGTCGGCATCGTGTGCCTCGCGGGTCTGGTGATCCCCGTCGTCCTGGGGATGCGCGACTACCGCCACTCCCACCGTCGGCCCTGAGCCGCGGCATCCGGTCGGCGAACCAGGGGATTCTCCGCGAGCCGGGGGCCGTCGGCATCCGGCTCGGCAAGATTCCTCGGGTTCGCCGCAATCCACGTGCGGGCACGCGGCAAGAACGCGGGGTCGGCGCCCAAACGGGCGCAGATCAGGCGGACGCGCGCGCCCTAGAACTCCGGGACGTCGTCGCCGGGCCGCACCTTGGCCCTCATGCGCACGTCGCCGAGCGCGCCACCGATCGTGCCCGACCGGCTGTCGATCAGCTCGGTGTAGCCGAGGCGCGCGGCCTCGCTGCGTCGCTGGGCGCTCTGGGTCACCGGGCGGATCTCGCCGGCGAGGCTGAGCTCGCCCACCGCGGCGAGCGTCTGGGGGGTGGCGTCGTTGCGCACCGAGCCGGCGACCGCGATGGCGATCGCGAGATCGGCGGCAGGCTCGGTGAACCGCACGCCGCCGACGGTGGAGACGTAGACGTCCATGTTGGAGGTGACGATCCCGGTCTTCTTCTCCAGCACGGCGAGCACCATCGCGACCCGGGCGCTGTCGACTCCGTTCACGATCCGCCGCGGGTTGGGGGCCCCGGACTTGATCGTCAGCGCCTGCACCTCGACGGGCAGCGCGCGCCGCCCCTCGAGGGCGATCGCCACGCACGTTCCGGGCTCGGGGTTGCCGTGACCGAGGAAGAGCGCGCTCGGGTCGGCGACCTCGGCGATGCCCGAACCGGTCATGTCGAAGCATCCGACCTCGTCCGTGGGCCCGAACCGGTTCTTCAGCGCGCGCACGAACCGCAGCGACGTCTGCCGGTCGCCTTCGAACTGGCACACCACATCGACGAGGTGCTCCAGGATGCGCGGGCCCGCGATCGACCCGTCCTTGGTGACGTGCCCCACGAGGATGACGGGAAGGCTGCGGTCCTTCGCGACGCGGATGAGGGTCGAGGCCACCTCGCGCACCTGGCTGGGGTGCCCGGCCATGCCCTCCGACAGCGACGACGAAACGGTCTGCACCGAGTCGACGATCAGCAGCTCGGGCTTCACCTCGTCGATGTGCCCCAGGATGGTCGCCAGGTCGGTCTCGGCCGCCAGGTACAGCTCGTCGTGCAGCGCGCCGGTGCGCTCGGCGCGCAGGCGCACCTGGCCGGTCGACTCCTCCGCGCTCGCGTACAGCACGCGGCGCCCGCCGCGCGCGCTCTGCGCCGCGACCTCGAGCAGCAGCGTCGACTTGCCGACCCCCGGCTCGCCGGAGAGCAGGATGGCGGCACCCGGCACGATGCCCCCGCCGAGCACCCGATCGAACTCGCCGACGCCGGTCGTGCGGCGCGGGGTGTCGCGCGAGTCGACCGCGGTGATCGGGCGGGCAGCGCGGTCTGCGCCCGGCGCGATCGCCGAGACGGAGCGGCTCAGCCCGGTCGGCTCGGATGCCTCCACCACGGTGCCCCACTGCTGGCATTCCCCGCAGCGGCCGACCCACTTGAGGGCCGTCCACCCGCATTCCGTGCAGCGATACGGCGCTGTCGCAGTCGGTCGTCGGGTGGCCATGATCTCAGGGTAGGCGCGGCATCCGACAGAGGGATGCCGCGCCCCGGCGGGCCGCGACATCCCCTTGTATGCTCGCCCCATGCGCGTCGATTCCGCCTCCCGTCGCATTGCCGCTCTGCGCGAGGAGGTGTTCCGCGCCTTCACCGATCCGGGCATGCTCGCCTCCTGGCTGCCGCCCGAGGGCATGAGCGGGCACCTCGAGCACATCGATGCCCGCGCCGGCGGAAGCTTCCGGATGGTGCTGACCTACGAATCGGGCGACGGCCGCGGAAAGACCGACGAGCACTCCGACGTCACCGACACCCGGATCCTCGCGCTGGAGCCGCCGAAGCGCGTCGTCTGGGCGGTCACGTTCGAGTCGGACGATCCGGCGTTCGCGGGCACGATGTTCATGGAGTGGACGCTCGACGCCCTGCCCGATGCCACCGACGTCACCGTGGAGGCGAAGGATGTGCCCCCCGGCATCGACCCCGACGACCACGCCCGCGGGCTCGCCTCATCGCTCGAGCAGCTGGCGCAGCTGTTCGAGGGTCACTCCACGCGCCACGTGCCGACCGGAGCGTAAGTCGAGTCCGAGATCACCTCGGATGCCGTGCCCGAGGGCAGGTCGTAGTACTTCAGATTTCCCGCCCAGTAGCGCAGGATCCGTCCGAGCTCCTTCAGGGTGTCGTCGGCCATCACGCCCGCGTCGAGGTCGACTTCGAGGATGAACTTCATGACGCGAGACTAGGTCGTGCCGGGGACGGTGTCACCGGCATCCGTCATCCGCGCCGTCGCTGTCAGCGCAGCGACGCCGCCACCTGGCGCAGAGTCTCCGCCGAACGCCGCAGCAAGGCGAGCTCCTTCGTCGAATAGGGCGCTTCGAGGATCGGGATCGCTCCCGACGAGCTCACCACCGACGGCACCGACAGCGCGACACCGCTGATGCCGTGATAGTCGTTCAGTACCGTGCTCACCGGCATCACCGCGTGCTCGTCGCGCAGGATCGCCTCGACGATCCGGGCGCTGGACAGCCCGATCGCGTAGTTCGTCGCGCCCTTGCCCTGGATCACCTTGTACGCCGCATCGCGGACGTCCACGGCGATCGCGTCGAGTTCGTCCTCGGTCATGCGGGGGTGGCCGGGTGTCTCCCACTCCAGGATCGGCACCGTTCCGATCGTGGCCCGCGACCACAGCGCGAACTCGGTGTCGCCGTGTTCGCCGACGATGTATGCGTGCACGCTCGAGGTCGACACGCCGGCGCGCTCGCCGAGCTTCCACCGCAGGCGCGAGGTGTCCAGCACCGTGCCCGACGCGAAGATGCGCTCGGGCGGCAGACCGGACTCCTCCTGCGCGAGCACGGTCAGCACGTCGCAGGGGTTCGTGACGATGACGTAGATCGCGTGGGGTGCGACCTCCATCAGGCGGGGCATCATCTCCTTGAGGATGCCGGCGTTCACGGCCGCGAGCTCGATGCGGGTCTGGCCCGGGTTCTGCTTGGCGCCCGCGGTGATGACGACGACATGCGACCCCTCGACGACCGAGATGTCGCTGCCGCCGACGATGTCGCTCGAGCCGGTGAACTGCGTGCCATGGGCGAGGTCGAGCACCTCGGCTTCGGCCTTCTCGGTGGCGATGTCGTAGAGCGCGACGTGTCGTGCGGATCCGCGGATCAGAGCCGCGTAGGCGGTGCTGGCTCCGACGCTGCCCGCGCCGACGACGGTGAGCTTCGAATTCTCGATGACGGCCATGCGTCCAGTCTGACAGGGCTCCGGATGCCGCCATCCGGGATGCCGGCGGCGTCACTTCGCCGAAGCGGCGGGTGTCGCGTCGGCGCCGGGCTGCGGCATCCGGTTTCTGATTCCGGCGAACGACACCAGTGCGCCGATCGCCATCATCGCCGCCGTCACGATCGCGGCGCGATGGAAGCCTGCGAGGTCGAGCGTGCCCCCGATGATCGTGGCCAGCATGGCGACGACGAGGAGTCCGGCGACACGCGCGACCGCGTTGTTGACCGCTGAGGCGATGCCCGATCGGCTTGTATCGACGGCGCCGAGGATGGCGGCGGTGAGCGGCGAGACGGTCGTCGCGAGGCCGAGACCGAACACGAGCATGCTCGGCAGCACCTGCGTCCAGTAGTCGAACTGCTCGCTCACGCTCAGCAGCAGCAGAGCGCCCATCGCCATCAGGACCGGGCCGACGGTCATGAACAGGCGTGGTCCCCACCTGCCGGCCAGGGCGCCCATCCGAGAGCTCAGCGCGATCATCAGGATCGTCGTCGGGATGCTCGCAAGTCCCGCCAGCGTGGCCGGGAGCCCAGCGCCCTGCTGGAGATAGACCGCGACCACGAAGCCGTTGAGCGACAGGGCCCCATAGACGAAGAAGGTCGCGACGTTGCCCGTCCAGAAGTTGCGGATCTTGAACAGGCCCAGCGGCAGGATCGGCGCCGCGGTGATGTGCTGCCGCACCAGGAAGGCGGCGAACAGCAGGATGCCGGCGACCAGCGGGATCCAGATGGCCGGTGACGCCCAGCCGAGGTTCGGCTGCTCGATGAGCGCGTAGACGGCGGCGCCCAGCCCGAAGGTGCACATGGCACCGCCGATCCAGTCGATCCGAGTGCCGGGCCTGCGCACGTCGTGGGCCTTCAGACGAGTGAGCAGCCACAGCGTGACCGCGATCGGCACGACGTTGATGAGGAAGACGAACCGCCAGGAGAGGAAGTCCACGAACAGCCCGCCGATCAGGGGTCCGGCCACCATCGCGCTCGTGGTCAGCGCCGTCCAGAGTCCGATCGCCTTGCCCTGCAGTGGACCGCGGATCGTCGAGGTGATCAGCGCGAGCGAGCTCGGCACGAGAAAGGCGCCCGCGGCACCCTGAAGGGCGCGGGCGATGATGAGGAAGAGGGGAGTCGGCGCGGCGGCGATCGCGATCGAGGCGATGCCGAATCCGATCAGTCCGATCCTCATGACCAGGATGCGGCCGAACGCGTCGCTCACCGAACCGGCCAGCAGGATCAGCGCGCTGAGCGTGATCAGGTAGGCGTCGACCACCCACTGCTGGGTGACCAGGCCGCCGCCCAGCTCCTCGCTGATGGCCGGCAGCGCGACGTTCACGACGGTGCCGTCGAGGAAGGCGACGAACGATGCGAGAGCGGCGATCCATACGACGAGCCGTTGCTGCGCGTCCAGGGTGAGGCTCACTCCGCCAACCTAGTCGCCCCCCTCGGTCGTTGAGCGAGCGAAGCGAGACGAAACGCCCGGTCGTTGACCTGTCGAAACGCCCGGTCGCGGAGCCTCGCGAAGCGTCGTGGAACGGCCCGCGCTCCTCCACGCGCTT
>NZ_DASUNI010000222.1:0-3623 GCF_036277215.1 Microbacterium sp.
GCTCTCACCGTGCGGCGACCTCCACGGTCTGACCCGCCGCGAGCTCGAGGTACTCGGTCTGCTGATCGCCGGCTGGCACAACGCCCCGGCCTCCCAACGCCTTGGCGTCACACCGCGCACCATCGCCACCCACATCGAACACATCCTCACCAAGCTGGACGCCGACACCCGAGCGCTCGCCGCAGTCCGCGCGCAACGGCGCGGCCTGTACATCCCACCCGCACTGCTGACGCACAACGACCGCACCCCGTAACCCGCCAGACCCCGCGGTGGCAGCATCAACCGTGCGATCTCCACGGCGAGGAGTCCCCGCTCAGTAGCGTTGCCGGCCCGTTGAATCGCGACCGCCGACTACCGAGAATCCGCGTCTTCCGCGGATCTCGCTCACCGGCAACGACCCAGAGCCACCCTGATGCAGTCGATCAACTCCGCTCGCAGACCCCTCTGTCCTGGGTTTGTCCGCGTTCAGTCGGCAAGCCCCGAATCGCAGTACGCGTGCTCATCTGAGACGGTGAGCGGCGGAGCGGTCAGTTCGCGGTTCGCTTGACCACCAGCACGGTGACGTCGTCGTCGGCAGAGGCGTCCGAGGCGACCGCCAGTTCACGGATGCGCGCGATGATCTGCGACGCGTCCGACGCCTCTGCTGTGAGGGCCGCAATGTGGCGGAGTGATTCGACACTGCCGTCATAGAGATCCAGGATGCCGTCACTACAGCTCACCAGCGCGTCGCCGGGCTGCAGCTGCAGCTCGGCTGACCCCCACGGCTCGTCTGCTGGTATCCCCACCGGCAGGTTCCGCGACGCCAAACGCCGCCATGTTCCGTCGGCGCTCACGTGCAGACTCAGTCCATGACCGGCGTCCGCGTAACGCACGATTCCCGAACTTGCATCCAGTCGCGCATGGAAGAGAGTCGCGAACGCCGCAGTGTCGCCGAGATCCGACTCCAGACACTCCGAGGCGCGGGCGAGAGCGACCGAAAGGTCCTCGTGGTTGCGCGCACTCCGCACGACAGCGCGGACGGTGGCGGCAATGATCCCCGCTCCTATTCCCTTGCCCATCACGTCGCCGACAGTGAACGCCATTCCGCCGGTGATCTCGTACCAGTCGAAGAAGTCACCGCCTATCGTGCGTGACGGGACGCAGACCCCGGCGAACGCGTAGTCGGACGCCCCACTGACCGGCTTCGGGAGCAGTGCCTGTTGCACTGCCGAGGCCTGCTCGAGCTCCACGAGGTTCAACTGCTCCCTTGCATGCACGTCGGCGACGCGATCGCGGGCCAGCCGAGCCAGGTCATTCACGACCGCCGCAGCGAGTCCGAAGGCAAGCGCCGAGAAGAACCCCCGCGCGATCTCGTTCGGGTTTTCCTCCAGCGTTGATCCGAGCGCGAACGGAATCACAAGCCCGATCACGACACCGAGGAATGCGTAGACGATGTGTCTGCGGCCGTCGAACGCGGCGACCCACACAACGGGCAGGATCGCCAGCGAAGCGAAGATGGATGCGCTCTCGCCCGTCGCGAAGCGCAGCACACCCACCGCGACGAAGTCGAGCCCCGGAACGAGGAGCAGAATCGGTCCGGAGGCGTTGAACCGGGTGAGGATCGCGGCGATGCCGGTCGTCATCACAATGAAGATCGACGCGACGATCAGAGCCGTCGGGCTCGAGACCACGATCGTAGGCACGAGCAGGCTGATTAGCACCGCTACGGCGAACAGTCCTAGGACTGGAAGCTGCTTCACGAACGGAGACTGCTCGTCCAGACCGATGGCGGACACCGCGAAGGAGTCCACCGGCGAGCGGACCGGCATGGACGTACGCGGGGCTATGGCATTCATGCGTCAGCCACCGAGCGTCTCTTGCTGATCGTCCACACGTTGCGCCCTTCGGCGCGATGGTGCTCGAATTCGTCGACGAGCGCCTGGATGAACGCGAGACCCCGGCCCGACTCGGCGAACTCATCAGGCATCCGTCGCGGTCCGTCGTCGATGCCGGGCGGATCGGCGGAGTCGATCAGCACCGCACGAAGAACCTCGTCGTCGGCTGTGACTTCGAGCCGGCACACGACCGCCGTCGAAGAGGTCGCATGCTGGATGACGTTCGAGGCGAGTTCGATGAGCGCCGTCTCGAACATCATTCGGTCCATCTCGTCGATGTCGCCGCGCTCCTTCCACAGCGATGTGAGCGCGGCATGGACGAGGTCCACGCCGTCCGGCGGGGTTCGGAAAGTCAGTGCCCGTTCAGTCACGGTACGCGGCTTCGGCGCTGTCGAAACTCGCGAGGACTCTGTCGAGGTTCGACAGCCGCAGGACCATGGACACCTGGGTGCTGGGCGCCGCGATCCGCAGGTCGCCACCCGCCTGACGCGCCGACTTGAGACAGCCGACGAGCGCACCCAAACCCGAGGAGTCCATGAAGTCGATGGCGCTCAGGTCGACGACGATGCGGTTGCCGCCGCCGGAGATGGCGTCTACGACGACCGCGCGCAACTCGGGCGCGCTCACCATGTTCAGCTTGCCGGCGCCGCGCACGACGACGATGTCCGGGCTGATCTTCTGTGTCGTGAACGTCATACGGATTCCTTCTCTGGGACGGGGGTCTCTATGGGAGTGAAGCCCTTGTAGGTGATGGCGGTGAACAGGACGCTCAAGACGACAAGATCGAAGATCGCCCACGCGATGTTGACGCCGGTGCCGACGGGATCGGCGCCGTTGAAGATCAGATGGATGCACCCGATGACGATCGCGATCACCAGGAGCAGCATGACGACCAACTGAACCCGGATGAGGCGCCACTGGGGACCCGTCGACTCCTGACGCGTCTTGGGCGTCACGGCGAAACCGAGCGGAATGCGCAACACGACGTTGTTGAATGCCGTTGTGCACGCGGCGATCCATACCGGGAACAGGGCGAGGCTGTACTGCTGCCCGCGCCATGTCGGAGTGCCCTTCGCAGCGACGAGGAAGAGCAACTGGTTCACGACCATGAACGGGATGAAGCGGACGAAGAAGTCGAACGCGTTCGTGGCCACCGGCAGGATGCCGAGCACGAGGAAGATGATCGGCGCAGCGAAGTAGACCACCGCTGCGAAGCCGCTCAAATAGCTCCACATCGTCGCGAAGTACATCAACCGCTGCGGAATCGTCAGCGCCTTCTGGAACAGCGGATTCTCGCGCAGCAGCACCTGCATCGTGCCCTGTGCCCATCGCAGCCGCTGCGTGAGCATGGTGCCGACGTCTTCGGGCGCGAGCCCGTCGGCGAGGAGCTCGTGGTGATAGACGCTCTTCCAGCCCAGCCCGTGCAGCCTCATGCATGTGGCCATGTCCTCGGTGACGGAGATGGTCGCCAGCGGCATGATCGGCTGGGCCTCGCCGGGTCGGTCGATCGCGAGCTGCTGGAGCACCGCCTGCACGGACTCGAGCGCGTTGAGCGGCGAGAGCTCCCGCTGTGCGAGGTCGGCGACGATCACCTCGATGTCGGCGACGGCACCGACCCTCATCGGGCCGCCGTTCATCCGGGCCAGTGCCCGGATCTCTGCGAGATCGCCCTCTACGCCGGCGACGTCCGATGCCACGAGCGAGTAGCTCGCGGCATCCACCTGGCGGTGCAGCTCGTACGTGACCGAG
>NZ_DASUNI010000223.1:0-17640 GCF_036277215.1 Microbacterium sp.
GATCGCATCGGAGGTCGCGGGCGAGCGTGAGATGCGCCTGGGTCTCGATGCCCTCGGCCACGATCCGCAGGCCGCGCTCGCGCGCGCGCTCGACGGCGACGATGAGTTCCCGCATGACCTGCCGGCTGTCGCCCTGGATCAGCGACCGGTCGAGCTTCAGCTCGGAGACCGGGATGCTCTCGAGCCGATCGACGGATGCATGCCCGGTGCCGTAGTCGTCCAGTGATACCCCGATCCCCAGGGCCAGCAGCCGATTCAGGCGCGGCACGATCGCAGCGATGTCGGGCATCGGGAGGGACTCGGTGATCTCTATCGTCAGGGCACTCGCGGTCAGCTCCCGACGCGACAGCTCCTCGCGCACATAGGTCGAGAACGATTCGGCCGCGAGTTGCGTGGGGGAGACGTTCACAGATACGTCCAACGGCGTACCGGCACTCCGCCAATGGTCGACGGCGGCGAGGCATTCGTCGAGCATGAAGCGTCCGACTTCGTGGATGAGGCCCAGCTTCTCGGCGAGGGGGATGAAGGTGTCGGGAGTCACGAGCCCGCCGTGGTCGCGCTTCCACCGGCACAGTCCCTCGACGGCGACGATGCGGCCGGTGGCGAGGTCGATCAAGGGCTGGAACACCGCGAAGAGATCTCCGTGGCGCACGGCCTCCCGCAGATCGGCGGCGAGTTCATCGGCGGGAAGCATGCACCCAGTCACTCTCTTCGCGGTGCGCACGACAACATCCCCCGTCGAGGCGCCCGAGAGCGTATGCTTCGCCCTGCCTCACCGCCTTCGATGGGCGTCGTCTACGATCGGACATGTGTGCGCCGCTACCCGGGGCGGCCGCGGCCTGCGAAGGAGACCGCATTGGTGCCCGTACTCAGTCCCGACGCGCTCCGACGCAACAACGTCAGAGTAAGCGGCAACCCCGCCGGTCGTGCGCTCGTCTTCGCGCACGGGTTCGGCTGCAGTCAGGCGGCCTGGAATCTGGTCGCACCTGAATTCGAGGCCGACTTCCGTGTCGTGCTGTTCGATCACGTGGGAGCCGGGGGCTCCGATCTCACCGCCTATGATCGTGGAAAATACGATTCTCTGGACGGCTACGCGGACGACCTGCTCGAAATCTTGGAGGCCGCAGATCTTCAGGACATCGTGTTCATCGGCCATTCCGTCAGTGCCATGATCGGCGTACTCGCCGCCAACCGCGATCCCTCACGCTTCGGATCCCTGATCCTGGTCGGCCCCTCGCCACGGTACGTGAACGACGACGGCTACACCGGGGGCTTCGAACCGGCCGACATCCGGGATCTGCTGGATGCGCTGGATGCGAACTACCTCGGCTGGTCGGCGGTGGCAGCCCCGATGATCATGGGCAACCCCGACCGACCTGAGCTGGGGGACCGGCTCACCGAGAGCTTCTGCAGCACGGATCCCGAGATCGCGCGCCACTTCGCTCACGTCACCTTCCTCTCCGACAACAGAGCAGACCTCGAGCGCGTCACGGTGCCCACCCTCGTCATCCAGACCACGGACGACCTGATCGCACCTCTGCAAGTCGGCCGGTACGTGCACGAGGCCATTCCTCACAGTGAACTCACCGTGCTGTCGACCACGGGTCACATCCCGATCCTCTCGGGTGCCCCCGAGGTCGTCGCGGCGATCCGCCGCTACCTCGCATGACCGACTCCGGCTACGAGGAGAGGTACCGGCGAGCTCCCTGCGGGCTGCTGTCCACCGACCTCACGGGTTTGGTGCTGGAGGCCAACGACACCTTCCTCGACTGGGTCGGGTATCCCGCGGATCGCGTCGTCGGAACCGCGTTCACCCGATTGCTCGACGCCGGCAGCCAGCTGTTCTTCGAGACGCGGCACACGCAGGCCCTTCACCTCCGGGGCAGCGTTCGGGAGGTCGCGCTCCGGCTGCGGCGAGCTGACGGGTCCGTCTTGCCTGTGCTGGTCAACTCCGAGGTGTTCCGAGACCAGCAGCCTCCCGTCGTGCGCACGGCCGTCTTCGATACGACGGACAGACTGAGGTACGAAACGGAGCTGCTGCAGGCGCGCAAGGCCGCGGAAACGTCCGAGGAGCGGGTGCGCCTGCTTCAGGACGTCTCGAGTGCCTTCGAGGGAAGCGCCAGCGACGCCGACGTCGCACAGTCCTTCGCCACCCTTTCGCGCGAGGCGTTCGCGGCGACGGAGACGGCCGTGCTGCTGCGGGACGAGACCGGGGCTATGCAGGTCGTCGGAGGCGTCAACCCGCTTGCCGGCATCGTTCCGCCGATCCACTCACTGCGCAACACCGCCGACGTCATCGCCGTCCACGCCGACGACGCGGAACCGCAGTTTCCTGTCCTCGCCGCCGGTCTGAGGGAGGCGCGGCTGGAGTCGCTGAGCATCGCCCCCCTGATGCACGAGGGGGAGAGCCTCGGCGTCCTCGTGTGCTTCTTCCGTCGCCACCGCGACTTCGATGAGCGATCCTTCGATCTCAAGCGGGCGCTCGGCCGCCAGGCGGCGCAGACCCTGGTCCGCATCCGTCTGCAGCGTCGGCTGGAGCATCTCGCCCTCTACGACCAGCTCACCGGCATCCCCAATCGCCAGCTCCTTGCGCAGAGTCTCGACACGGCCATCGGCATCGCGGAGCGGGCGAACGAGCCGCTGGCGCTGGTATTCCTCGACGTCGACGAGTTCAAGGCGATCAATGACCGGTGGGGGCACGCCGCCGGCGACACCGTGCTGCGCGAGATGGCATCTCGCCTGCGCGAGGCTGTCCGTGCCGGTGACGTCGTGGGCCGCATAGGGGGGGACGAGTTCGTCGCGATCTGCGCGAATTCCGATCTTCACGACGGCGAGTCGATCGCAGAACGCATCCTGGCGGTCACGCATGAGCCGATCGTGTTCCACGGAGTTCCGCTCACGGTTGCGATGAGCGCCGGCATCGCGACGTATCGTCCCGACACCGACCCCCGCCCCACCGGAGACCAGCTGCTGATCAGGGCCGATGCCGCGATGTACAGCTCGAAGACCGCAGGCAAGGGCAGGGTCACTTCGGAGCCGCGGCCGACCTACTGAGGGCTCGGTCCGGGGCGTCCGGGGGCGGCCCCGTTCAGGCGACCGGGGTGACCCGCAGCCACACGAAGCCGTGCGCGGGCAGCACGAGGCCGCCGGCGAGGTCGACGTCGGACCCGCGAACCACGTCGATCGCGGTGGGCGCGAAGCCGCCGAAGGTCGTCGCGTCGATGACCGCCTCGGCGTCGCCGACGTTCGCGAGCACGAGGATCACCTGCCCCTCACCCGGACGCTGATAGCCGAGGACCGACGGATGCCGCGCATCGAAGCCGACGAGCGTCCCGCCGCCGAACTCGGGCGTTTCCTGCCGCGCCCGGATCAAGGCGGTCAGCCCGGTGTAGACCCGGCCGGCGTCGGTCGCGGCATCCGCTCTTTCGGCGTAGCGATCCGCGGGTCGGGCCGGACGATGCACCCACCGGCTGTCGCCCGCCTTCGCGGGATCCTCCGCGTATGAGTAGTCGTTGAGCTGCGCGACCTCGTCGCCGAGGTACAACAGGGGGATGCCGCCGGTGGACAGCGCGATCGAATGAGCCAGCAGCACCCGGTCGATGCCGGCCGGGTCGCCCGCCTCGACACCCGCGAGGGATGCCGTGGTGCCCGTGACGCGCGCATCGCCGGTCTTCGGGTTCTCCTGGAACGGCACGCCGCGCGCGAAGCTGCCGGGGAACCGTCCCACGTAGAAGTCGTTGAGGAACCGTCGGTGGCTGTATGCGGCGATGCCGAACTCCGCGGCATCCTCGTCGGCATAGGTCCAGCCGATGTCGTCGTGGCTGCGCACGTAGTTGACCCACGCGGTGCCGGGCGGCAGTGCGTGACGACGCTCGAGCGCCTGCTGCAGCATGCGCGGATCCCGCGTCGCCAGCGCCTCCCACGTCAGCGCCATCTGCAGGGGGTTGTAGGACAGCTGGCACTCCTCGAGCGAGACGTACTCGATCACCTCGTCCGGGTGGACGATCGCCTCCGACTTGAACAGCAGGCTCGGCGCCGCCATCCGCAGCACGGTGTTGAACGCGCGCAGCAGCAGGTGAGCCTCCGGCAGCGACTCGGAGGGTGTTCCGAGCCGCTTCCAGATGAAGGCCACGGCATCCATCCGCAGCACCTCCACGCCCTGATTCGCGAGGAACAGCATCTCGCCGGTCATCGCCCGGAAGACGGCGGGGTTCGCATAGTTCAGGTCCCATTGGAAGTGATAGAACGTCGCCCAGATCCACCGCCCATCCGGCAGCTGCACGAACGAGCCCGGGTGGTCGTCGGGGAAGATCTCGCGGACGGTCCGCTCGTAGGCGTCGGGCATCGTGCGGTCGGGGAAGATCAGGTAGAAGTCCTCGTAGCCCGGCTCGCCGGCGACCGCCTGGCGGGCCCACTCGTGCTCGTCGCTGGTGTGATTGAAGATGAAGTCCACGACCAGCGAGATGCCGGCGGCACGCAGGTCCGCCGCGAGAGCGGCGAGCTCCTCCATCGTTCCGAGCGCCGGGTTCACGCGCCGGTAGCTCGACACCGCGTACCCGCCGTCGGAGTTGCCCTCCGGACTCTCGAAGAGCGGCATCAGGTGGAGGTACGTGAGGCCGAGCTCCTGGAAGTACGGGATGCTGTCGCGAACTCCCGCGAGCGAGCCGGCGTACCGGTCGACGTAGCAGACGCCGCCCAGCATGCGGTGGGACAGGTACCAGCCCGGGTCGCTCTCGCGGGCGGCGTCGCGAAGCTTCAGCTCGCGAGGGCGCACGCCCCACGAGGCCGCAGCCTCGGCGATGACCGCCGCCAGCTGGTCGAGGCCGTCGTCCCGGTCGCCGTACAGTTCCACGAACAGCGGATGCAGGAGCGGGAAGTGCTCGGCGTACCGCCGGGCCAAATCCTCGTCGAACGGGCCGGACTGCTCCGCCGCCAGGCGTGCGATCTCGTCGATGTCGCGACGCCAGTCGGCGCTGAGTCTGCGCATGACACTCCTTTGTGCGTCGCGGGGCCTGGTCTCACAATAGGGCTGAGACCGACAACGACTCGACGGGAGATCGCGATGCGACTCATCCAGGTGGCACTGCACGCCGAGGATCTCGACCGCGCCGCGGACTTCTACACGGTGCTGCTCGAATCGCCCCCCACCGCACGGTTCGATCCCCCGGGACTGCTGTTCTTCGACCTCGACGGCGTCCGGCTGCTGCTGGATCGCGGTGCCCCGGCATCCCTCCTGTATCTGCACGTCGGCAATGTGCACGAGACTCTGGAGCGCCTGGACGGGCTCGCCGATGTGGTCCAGCATCCGCACGTGATCTTCACCCACGGCGACGACACCCTCGGTCCGGCGGGCCACGACGAGTGGCAGGCGTTCATCAGGGATTCCGAGGACAACACCGTCGGACTGGTCGCGTTCCAGCGTCATTGACCCGCTCCGTCCGCGCGGCTCGTCAGCTTCGTCGTACCGCGACTCAGCGGCGCTTCGCTGACGGCGAACGACTGGCACTCGAAGGGTGAGAGTGCTAATCTGATCGTAGTTGAGCCGATACGACTCAACTCTCGTACACCACACCCGGACTCGATCCGGCTATCCGACAGAAGGAGACGAATCATGGCGACCTACGACCCGTTCCGCGACCTCGACCGCCTCGCGTCGACGATGTTCGACGCCCGCCGCGGACCCCGCCGCATGCCGATGGACCTGTACCGCGACGGCGATCACTACGTGCTGACCGCCGACCTGCCCGGCATCGACCCGGGCTCGGTCGACATCGACGTCGATGGCCAGCTGCTCACCATCCGCGCCGAGCGCACCCTCGCGGGTGGCGAGGGCGTCAAGTGGATCACGCGCGAGCGTGAAGCGGCGAGCTTCCTGCGCCAGCTCAACCTCGGCCAGGGCATCGACACCGAGCGCATCGCCGCGAACTACAGCAACGGCGTGCTGAACGTCACCATCCCGGTCAGTGAGAAGGCCAAGCCGCGCAAGATCGAGGTGGCGACCGAGGGTGACTCGCCGGTCATCCAGGCCCGCGAGAGCAGCGACGCACCGCAGCCGGTCGAGCAGTAACCGACGATCGAACGCCCCGGACTTCCGTCCGGGGCGTTCGGCGTCTGCGGGTATCACCGCATCCGCCCGCCGCCTCTTCACTCCGACCCGCATCCCGCGGGCTCCGACCCGCGCTCCGCGGGCCGAAGTGACCCGTGCTCGCGGGTCGGAAGGAGAAGGTGGCATGGCCCTACACCGCAGCCTCATCGCGATTCTCGCGCGGAGGAACCCCAGCATCTGGGAGGAGATCATCGGCCCGCACGGACCGCTGAGCCGGTTCGACGCGGTCGCGCTGAACCCGCAGCCGCTCCCGCCGAAGGCACGAGTGGCGCTGAACCCGCAGCCGCTCCCGCCGGGCGTCGAGTACGGCGCGCACGTCGGCGCGGAGCTCGTGCGCGCCGCCGGTCTCGCTCAGCTGCTGCGCCTGCCGTTCGATGTCAACGTCGACGACATCTGCCCGCCACCCCGGCGGTGGCCGCCGATTCCGTGGCCACCCGCGCCCTGGCCGCCGCGGCCTGAGCCGTGGCGTCACGCCGAGGACTTCGACGGCGACTACGACTTCGGTTACGCGGTCGGGCTCGCGTACGTGCTCGAGGCCAGCGCTCACGGATGGGAGCACCTCGACGCGGCCGGGTCTCTCGAACGCGTGCACGAGGCGGCGTTCGCCACGGCGGAGCGCGGCGTCGGCTGACTTCGCGTGCGCCCGGATGCCGGTCGAGCTCGACGATCCGCCGGCGTCCGGGTGAGCCCGGCCGGGGCGTAGCCTGAGGGCTGTGAGCGCTTACGTCTCGGCGTTCGAGTTGTTCTCCATCGGCGTAGGACCCTCGAGCTCCCACACGGTCGGCCCTATGAGGGCGGCCCGCGATTTCGCCATGCGGCTGCGCGAATCGGGCCGGCTCGACGACGTCGCTCGCGTGACGTGCACGCTGTACGGCTCGCTCGGAGCGACCGGTATCGGCCACGGCACTCCGGACGCGGTCGTCGCTGGGCTGCGAGGGCTCGTGCCCGAGACGGTGGACCCGGATGCCGTCCGCTCGGCGTGGACCGGCTGGCCCGAGGGCCGGCTGCTCCCGTTGGACGGCACGCATCCGGTGCGCTTCTCGAAGTCCGACGTCGTCTTCGCCCCGCGGACCCGGCTTCCGAGCCATCCCAACGCGATGGCGCTCGAAGCATGGACGACCCCGCACTCAGCCGAACCGGGGGAAGCTGCGCGGCTCGCGGCCGCCGGCATCCGAACCAGCGGCAGCGCCCCTGCGCCCGAGCCGCGTCCGGTCACGGACGGGGATGACGGGCTGGTGCTGCGCGAGACGTATTACTCGGTCGGTGGCGGATTCATCCGCCGCGAGGGCGAGCCGGCGCGGGTGGCCGCGCACGCCTACCCCCTCGCGTTCGACAGCGCCGAGGAGCTGCTGGCGCTCTGCGACGAGCGCGGCATCACGATCGCCGAGGCGGCGCGCATCAACGAGGAGGCGCTGCGCAGCGACGACCAGATCGCCGCCGGGCTCGACGCGATCTGGAACGCCATGTCAGCGTGCGTCGACGCGGGCCTGCACTCCGGAGGCGTGCTCCCGGGGCTGCTGCAGGTCAAGCGCCGGGCATCGGCGATCCGCGAGCAGCTCGAGGAGGCCGAGGCCGGAGGACATCGCGAGCTGCCGGGCGAGTGGCTCGGTGCCTTCGCTCTCGCGGTCAACGAGGAGAACGCCGCGGGTGGTCGCGTCGTGACGGCGCCCACGAACGGCGCCGCCGGCATCCTGCCCGCCGTGGCGATGTACTGGTGGCGGTTCCTGGCCGACTCGGGCCTCGGCGTCGGCAACGCGGTGACGCCGCACGGCGAGCTGGTCGGCAGCGCCCTGCTCGGCTTCGCCGGGAGCCGGCAGCTCGGTGCGACTGTGCCCGATGTCGTGGATGAGGAGCTCATCGCCGACGCGAACCGGCGGCGCGGCATCCGTCGTTTTCTGCTGACCGCGACCGCGCTGGGGTCGCTGTTCAAGGCGAACGCCTCGATCTCGGGCGCCGAGGGCGGCTGTCAGGCTGAGGTCGGGTCGGCGTGTGCGATGGCCGCGGGCGGTCTGACCGCCGTGATGGGCGGCACGAACCGGCAGATCGAGAACGCGGCGGAGATCGCGATGGAGCACCACCTCGGGCTGACGTGCGACCCCGTCGGCGGGCTCGTGCAGATCCCGTGCATCGAGCGCAACGCGATCGCGGCGTCGACGGCGGTCACCGCCGCGCGGCTCGCGCTGCGCGGCGACGGTTCGCACTACGTGTCGCTCGATGCGGTGGTCGAGACGATGCGGCAGACCGGCATCGACATGTCGCACAAGTACAAGGAGACGAGCGAGGGCGGGCTCGCAGTGAACGTCTTCGAGTGCTGATGAGGGACGCCCGGGCGGGGCTTTGCGCTCGGCGGGCCTCCAGGGTTGTCGTATCTCGTCGCATCGAATCGGTGCCGTGACGAATCGCGCCAACACAAACAGCACGACGTCGTGCCCGCCCGGACGCAGCTCGACGGAAGGCGTTGAGTTGACGCATCTGGTCGCAAGCGCGGCGGGACGTGCCGAATCGAGTCAAGTGAGCGTGTGGGCGGATGCTGCGGCCAAGCCGCGCTCGGTCACAAGCGGCGCGATCTCGGCGTGTCTACGGGCGCCACCCAGCGCGCAGGAGCGCGTCTCGCACCTGTCTGACCGCGGCCTCCGGCCTCGGGTAGAGGTGTGAGGACGTGATGCGCAGCACGATCCATCCCGCCGCGGCAGCGTGGGCGTGCTTCTCGATATCGCGATGCCACTGCGCACGATCGATTCGGTGGTGGTCGCCCTCATACTCCACGAGCACCCGGTGGTCGGGGTACGCGATTTCGGTGTAGCCGATCGGCTCGCCCCTGAGCCCGACGACGTCGAAGTCGAGCGTCGGTTCCGGCAGGCCTCCACGGACGAGCGCGAGTCGCAGGTCGGTCTCGGGCTGCGATGCGCTTCCGACACGGATCTGCGGAAGAGCTTCGCGGAGCTTTGCCGCCCCGACACGTCGGCCGGCGTATAACGCCGCTTCGAGACGCGCGATGGTCGTATGCCCGACTCCTGCACGTGAGCGACGGCCGCCGCGACTTCGCGCTTCGTGCACGAGCGCGTCCCCCACGGCGATGAGCTCGTCGGCGGTGAGTTCGTCGCCGAGCTGCGCCCATAGGGTCGCTGGGCTGACGACCCGCAGCCCACTCTGGATCTGAACGCTGGTCATGGCTTCAGACAGCTGTCGGCCGTGAACGCCCGCTGCCCGCGACGCGCGATGAGGTGCGAGCACGGCCACGTCGAGGAGACGCGGCGGATCGCCATCGAGGGAGATGCCCTGCCGACGATGGAGTCGCGCGTGCGCCTCCGGGTTGAGCGACCTGAGCGGGAGCGGCACGTCCCAGATGACGCCCGCTGTCACGCCTTGAAAGAAGGCGTGCGGTGGAGCCACCTGTGCGTAGGCTCGCGCTCGCACCAGAATCGCGGTGCGGTGGAATCGCGCGGCGATCGCGGCGGGACTGGCATCATGCACGGCTTCCGCTCGGGCGGCCTCGGCGGCGTAGGCGACGGCATCCGCACGCACGCGCACTCCGTGAAACGGTGCATCGAGATCGCGGTACCGGAGCCGCCGCTCGGACACGCCTGCACTCTGGGCACTGCGGACCGAGAAGCTCTCTCCGAGGACGGCAGGAAGCAGGCGGGCGCGCGGCGGCATCCCCACATGCTGGCGGGTCGAGGCTCTCGCGACGCGCTTCCGCGGCGATGCTGTGGAACGGCACGGGCGTTGCTTTCCGGGGGAGGAAGCGATCGGGATGCCTCGATTGCGCCGAGTCGTCGCGTTGGGGCCTGGACGCGGCGGTCTGCGCCAGGTGGGCATTCGTCGCGGCGATGTGGCTCGCTTGTGCCGAGTCGTCGCGTTGGCCTCTGGACGCGGCGGTTTGCGCCATGTGAGTAATCCTGCGGATGCCGCGGGTGCCGGCATCCGTCACATTCCACGACTGATACGCCGAGACGGGTCAACCAACGCCGGCATGAGCGGGATGCCGCGGCCGGAGGCGGCGCGAAGCGCCACCTCCGCGCCGCCGCCGACCGCCGGCGCCGCCCCCCTCACCCCCCGCTGCGCCGACCCCGGCGCAGCCGGCCGAGCGTCTCGCCGATCGCGACCGCGACCAGCAGCAGCGCGACGGCGACGGACTCGCCGAGCGCGTCCAGCAGTGGTGAGAACGCGGCCAGCACCAGGATGCCGACGAGTCCGAGCACATGCGCGCCCGCCCATCGGTGCTCCAGCACGCGACGGAACAGGGTGGTCCCCAGTAGGAACAGGAGGGGCCCGCCGAGTGTGACGACCGTCGCCGCCAGGCTGTGCGAGTGCGGGTGACCGAGGGCCTCCTTGTCGCCGACGCTCATCAGGACGATGCCGGCGATGATCGCGAGGTGCACCCAGGTGTAGGCCGTGCGCACGAGTCGGCCCGGTTCGTCGGCCGCCTCGATGGCCTCCGCGCCGATGCGCTCGCCGTGGTCGAAGTAGACCCACCACGCCGCCGCCGCCGCGACGAACGCGGCGAACATCGCGATGATGCTCTCGAAGGAGGACTCCATCGCGACGAACGCGAAACCGGTGACGAGGAGACCTTCGCCCAGTGCGATCAGCACGAACAGGGCCGTGCGCTCGGCGATGTGCGGACCGGAGACATCCCACGAGGCGAGCTGTACGCGGCCGAATCGGGGAAGCGGATAGCCGAGCGCGGTGCCGATCAGCTCGAGCGCGAGGGCTGCGCCCCAGAACGGCAGCTGCAGCGACAGCGGCAGCAGAGCGCCCACGATCCACAGCGCGGCGCCGGCAACGGTCCAGACCAGGATGCACACGAAATCGCGCGAGACGTCGCGATCGTGGCGCGCGGTCGCCCACACGATGAAGCCCGTACGCCCGACCTGCAGCACCACGAAGGCGATCGCGAACGTCCACGCCCGGTCGCCGAACGCTTCGGCGATCGCCGCGCTCATGACGAACGACACGAAGGCGAGCGCCACCACGGCGGCGCGCACCGGCAGCTTCACCGGGTCGAGCCAGTTCGTCACCCACGTCGTCGAGACCCAGGCCCACCACAGCGCGCAGATCATGATCACGCCCTCGAGCGCTCCGAGCGGCGTCTGGTTCTCGTACAGGTACGCCGACAGCTGCGTCAGGGCGAACACGAAGACGAGGTCGAAGAACAGCTCGACGTACGTGACCCGGTCGGCGCGGGCCGAGTCGCTCGGACGCAGCACATCGCGCCGCATCCCGAAGGCCATGCCCCATCTTGGCACTCGCCACGCGCCACGCGCCCGCGACGTCCTTCGACGCCGGCGGCCGCGGCATCCCTGATCTCCCAACCGACCCCGGTCTAGGCTGACCGCATGCCGGAGTACGCGGTGCCGACCCCGAAGCGGCGGCGTCGACGGCTGCGAGCGTGGAGCGGTTCGGGCCGACGATCCAGCGGCATCCGACTGACTGATAGCGGCTGCCGTGCCGCACGGCGTGAAAGGGGAGCGGGATGTCGTTCCAGGCATACCTCGACAACATCGAGGAGAAGACGGGGCTGACGCCTCGCCAGTTCATCGAGCTCGCGGGCGAGAAGGGCTTCGGCCCGGGCACGAAGTCGGGCGAGATCGTCTCGTGGCTGGGTGAGGACTACGGGCTCGGGCGCGGCCACGCGATGGCGCTCGTCCACGTCATCACGAAGGGTCCTCGGATCGACTCGAAGCACGTGAACTCGGGCGGCACGCACAGCGACCCGTCCGACACGCTCTGGCTCGACGGCAAGGCGAGCAACCCCGCAGGCTGAGCGGCCGCCTGCCGCCGCGGCATCCGTCGGTCGGAGATTCGTCGCGAAGTCGGATGCCGCGGCGGAATCCCTCCGACGATCGCGGGTTTTTCCGACGTCCGAGGCATTGACGCGGCGACGCTGAGGCGGGGCAGCCCCCGCGTGATGAGTCACGGCTCTGCGACCCTGCACCGGCGCACCCCGTGGCCTTCCGGCCCGAACAGGAGCGGGCTAGCAGCTCTCCTGCTTGTTGCGCAGCTTCGCCGTGAGGTCGCGCAGCTGGGCGAGCTCGTCGTCGTCGAGCAGCGACATCCGCTCGGCGATCGAGCGACCGTGCATCGATGCCACTTTGCGGAATGCCGCGGCCCCTTCCGGTGTGGCTCGCACGAGCGATCCGCGCCCGTCCTCGGGATCGGCGCACTTCGAGATGAGCCCGCGCATCGCCATCCGGTCGACGAGCCGCGACACGCTGGGCTGGCTGATCAGCATGTTCGACGTGACGTCCCGCAAGCGTGCGGTCATGTCGTCGCCGCGCGTGACGGTCAGCAGCACGTCGTACTCCGCCTGCGAGAGGCCGGTGTCGTCGAAGTCGCAGCTGATCTCATCGAACACCTCGTGCTGCGCACGAAACAGGCTCTCCCAGGCGTCGATCGCGAGGCGGCGGTCGGTCATAGGCACCACTGTAGGCGAATGGGGGCGGCAGCTGGGCGTCTGGCACAGTGCTCACCGGGGTTCCACCCCAGACCCCCGGCCCGCCTGCGGCGCCGCCATATGCTGAGCCTCATGGGGGCAAAACTGCTGCGCGTGCTCGTCGTCGCCCTGGTGGCCGTGGGGCTGCCTCTCACGCTGCTCTCGGGCTGCGCGTTCGACGACTCGACCTCGGATGCCGATGGGCCGGTGTCGACCGATGTGAACGACTTCTCGTTCGAGAGCCTCGACGTGCAGTACACGCTCGGCCGCGCGGACGACGGCTCGGGCACCCTGCTCGTCGAGGAGCGATTCGTGGCTGTCTTTCCCGAGTACGACCAGAACCGCGGCATGCAGCGCCGCATCCCGGACTCGTACCAGGGTGCCCCGCTGCGGCCGGAGCTGATCTCGATCACGGATGGAGACGGCGGTTCGCGGCCGGTCGAGACCGAGTCCGAGGACGGCGAGTACATCATGACCTCACGCGCCGACGACTACGTCCACGGCGCTCAGACGTACGTCTTCACGTACACCCTTCAGAACGTCACCCGGTTCTTCCAGAACACCGGCGCGGACGAGCTCTACTGGGATGTCAACGGCACCGGGTGGGCGCAGGACTTCGGGAGCGTCTCGGTGCGGCTGGCGATTCCGGCGGATCTCGCGGGCTCGTTGACCGGGTCGCAGGCCTGCTACGTCGGCTACGAGGGCTCGGGGCAGTCGTGCGAAATCGCCGCGGACGCCGCCGAGGACGGCAGTGCAGCGGTCTCGGCATCCGCCGGTCCAGTATTCGCCTACCAGACCGTCACGATCGCGGTCGGGTTCGAGCAGGAGACGTTCACCCCGTTCGACTCGTCTTATCTCGCGTCGCCCTGGGGATGGCTGCAGGCGATCTCGGCGCTGGGCGTGCTGGCCGCCGTCGTGTTCGCCGCTGTGACTCGAGCTCGGCACCTGCGGGACGCGCCGGGTCGGCCGACGATCATCGCGGAGTACACGCCACCGCCCGAGATCGACGCGCTCGAGAGCGCGGTGCTCCTGGGCCGCACGACCAAGGCGATCCCGGCGGAGGTGCTCGAACAGGCCGTGGTGGGCAGCATCCGCATCGTGGAAGGCAGCCCCAAGCTGTTCGGCGGCGTGAAGCTGAAGGCCCAGCTCATCGATCCCTCACGCGCGGACGGCGACGGCAGGCTGCTGCTGGGCGGGCTCTTCCCGTCCCTGCATCCCGGGACCGAGTACGAGTTCGGCAGCACCGACACCCGCTTCTCGACCGCGGCGCAGAACATCCTCAAGCTCGCCAACGCCGAGCTGACCCGCCGCGGACTTCGCAGAGTGGTGCCGAACACCGTGCGCGCGTGGCCGATGCTCACCGTGATGGGCGCGTCGGCGCTCGTCCTGGTCACGGGACTCTTCGCCATCTTCGCCTTCGTCCAGCCGCTCATCCCGATCCTGCTGATCGTCGGATCCGGAATCGCCTTCTTCCTCGTGATCGCTTTGATCTCACGCACGCCGCTGACCGCGAAGGGCGCCGAGGTGCGCGATCACCTGAAGGGGCTCAAGGAGTTCATCGAGTGGGCGGAGGCCGACCGCATCCGCATGCTGCAGTCGCCGAGGGGCGCGGAGCGCGTGCGCATCGACCCTCGCGACCCGGCGCAGATGCTGAAGCTGTACGAGGTGCTGCTGCCCTACGCGGTGGTGTTCGGTCAGGAGAAGGAGTGGGCCGAGCAGCTCGCAGTGCTCTACGGCCAGGACAACTCCCCGCACTGGTACGCCGGCTCGCACGGTTTCACCGCCGCCTCGTTCTCGTCCGGCATCAGCTCGCTCTCGGCGAGTTCGTCGTCGTCATCGTCCACGTCCGGCGGATCGGGCGGCGGGGGATCGGCCGGCGGCGGCGGTGGCGGCGGTGGCGGCGGCGGGGTGTGAGGGGGTCTGCGTCACCTGATCAGCGGATGCCGGGGGCCCAAGTCAGGGCCGGTCGCAAGGCCCCGGGGGCACAAGTCAGGGCCGGTCGGAGAGGCTCCCGACCGGCCCTTGTCCCTTGCACCAAGAGTGTCCTGCAATCACATGCGGTCGTTGCCACAGCAAAACAACTTCCGTGCTTGAACTCTATAACGACGAGGTAACGGAAGGGAAGAGGTTGCCGTTATCTTTTTGTGATTCTTTTCTCGCGCACACGTAGCGCACGAACAGCGGTCCGCTGCACGGCTTGGTCGCGCCGTGCAGTCGAGCCGATCAGTACCAGCCGGTCGATTCGGAGTGGCCCCACGCGCCGCAGGGCGATCCGTAGACGGCCTCGATGTAGCCGAGACCCCACTTGATCTGGGTCACCGCGTTGGTCTGCCAGTCCGATCCCGCGCTGGCCATCTTGCTGCCGGGAAGAGCCTGCGGAATGCCCGTGGCACCGCTCGAGGCGTTGTACGCCTCGTAGTTCCAGCCGGACTCGCGATCCCACAGCGAGACCAGGCAGGAGAACTGGTCGCCGCCCCAGCCGTACTCGGCGGATGCGATCTGCGCCGCGACCGCCTTCGCACCCTCGGGCGTGTTCGCGGATGCGAGAGCCGCTTCGGCTGCCGCGGCGATCTCTGCCTGGCGCTGCGCCTCCGCCGCGGCGGCGTCGGCCTGACGCTGCGCTTCGGCGGCGGCCTCGGCGGCGGCTGCGGCAGCCGCCGCGGCCGCGGCGTCATCGGCGGCCTTCTGGGCCTGCGCGGCCTGGAGGAGGTCGCGCAGCTCCGCGGCTCCGGCGAGCACGCGACGCGTCTCGGTCGTCACATCCTCCGTGACATCGGGCAGCAACAGCACGGGAACCACGTCGAATGCGGAGAGCCGGTCCATGGCGTCGCGAAGCTCCGCCGTGTCGACGGAGGTGTCGGCCACGCCGACGTCGAGACCGGATGCCGTGATGTCGGCGGTCACGGTCGAGGCTTCGGTGAGGGCTGCGCGCGCGGCATCCAGTGCGGCCTGCGCATCCTGGGAGATCTCGCGCAGCGTCTGCACCGCGGACTGCGCGACCGCAGCGGGCGAAGCGGCTGCCGGCGTCGCGGCGGCGGCGGGAATCGCGGTGAGGAGGCCGGTCAGAGCGATGGCGCTGAACGCCACGCCGAAGGCTGCGGCGCGGGGGGCGATGGACTTGCGGGCGGAACGCCGGGCACGGCGAGTCTGAGGCTCGAGCATTGGGGGATGGTTCTTCCTGAGTGTCTGCCACCGGCGAAGGCCGGGGTGAGCGCCCTCGGGTCGGACGCAAAACACCGAGTCTGCCTCACTCCGTCTGGACGAAACCCCGGTGGATCCTGGCAGAACCGTGGGAGAGCGCGTTCCGGAAAGCCCTGATCAGCGGTGCAGCGCCCCTCGGCGACCACCTTCGCCGGGCTGCGACGGTCCTCGACTTGCTGCTCCCGACGCCACGTCAGATCGTGACGGAGCCGGTGATGCAGGTCGTCGAAGCGCCACCGACCCACACCTCGTCGTCGATCACTTCGATCTCGACCAGCCCCTCGCGGGCGACGCGGGAACCCTGCGCGTTCGTGTATCTCGCAGGCGCCCGCCCTTCACGGTGCAGCCACTGCGCGAGCGAGGCGTTCATGCTGCCGGTGACCGGATCCTCGTATACGCCGACGCCCGATGCGAAGCCGCGCACCTCGTACAGCGCGGCCGATCCGGGCTCATGGCGGCCCAGAACCCCGAGCATGACGTCGGGGTCGGCGGAGAAGTCCGGTTCGAGCGCGAGGACGTCCGCAGCGCTCGCCAGCTCGACCGCGGCCCACCCCGGACCGTTGTCCACCCACTGGTGGGAGCGGATCGCGTCGCGCCGGATGCCCAGCGCGGCGGCGAACGCAGACAGCTGCGCCTCGTCGATCGGCCCACTGCGGATGGTCGCGGGCGCCCGGAACGCAAGCCCCGAATCGGTGCGCCGCAGCTTCACGAGCCCGGCGGCGCACTCCTGCACGATCGCGTCCGCCTCGGCGATGCCGCCGCTCTCGAGCCACGCGTGCGCCGAGCCGAGCGTCGGGTGCCCGGCGAACGGCAGCTCGCCGCCAGGCGTGAAGATCCGCAGGCGGTAGTCGGCGGCATCCGTCGTGGGCGGCAGGACGAACGTGGTCTCGGAGAGGTTCGTCCAGCGGGCGAATGCGGCCATGTCGCTGTCGGCGATTCCGTCGGCGTCGAGCACGACGGCGACCGGATTGCCCCGGAACGGCACGGCCGAGAAGACGTCGACCTGGGCGAAGGCGCGGGCGCGTAGGGAGGACACGGCTCAAGGGTGGCACAAGCGCGGGGTCGATCGGGTAGGGGCGATGCGGTGCCGCGCGACCGTGGTCGGCGGCGGGCATCAGGACTACCTTGGGGTCATCGGGGCGGGCACTGCGGCGCGACGAACCGCGCGCGCGGGCGAGCCGACAGTCACTGATGACCTCGAGAAGGGCCGCACATGCAGAAGACCTCGTTGATCGCCCTCGCCCGGCACGAGCTCGACCACGCGCGCACCTCCGCCAACGGGCGCAGCGCGAAGACGGTCGTCGGCGGCCATGAGCGGCAGCTGCGCCAGACCGTCATGGCCCTGCGGGCGGGCGAGGGCCTCTCCGAGCACGAGAATCCCGGCGAGGCCACGGTTCAGGTCCTGACCGGACGGGTGCTGCTCAGATTCGCAGGCTCATCATGGAACGGGTCCGTCGGAGACCTGCTGAGGATCCCGGACGGCCTGCACTCGCTGGACGCCGTCGAGGACTCGGTCATCCTGTTCACCGTCGTGAAGACGCGCTGACCCGTCGCGCCGCCGCTGCCCCGGCACCCGCCCGACGTACGCTGACCAGCATGGCCGCCAGTCAGTCCCGTCGTGCGCGTGCGTCGCGACGTCGCAAACGCCGGATGGATGCCGCCGACAACGACCTGACACCGCAGCAGTGGGCGGAGATCCGCGCCGCCTGGAGCGGCTGCGCGTATTGCGGCTCGGCGACCGGTCCTGTGCAGCGCGACTGCGTGCTGCCGCTCTCGCGCGGCGGGCGATACACGATCGAGAACGTCGTCCCCGCGTGTCGCTCGTGCAACGCGAGCAAATGCAACGACGAAGTGACGGGCTGGCTGCGGCGCAAGCGGCTCGACGAGCGGACGTTCC
>NZ_DASUNI010000224.1:0-19938 GCF_036277215.1 Microbacterium sp.
ATCGGTGGCACTCCTTTCATGTTGACCCGCATTGGTCGGGACGGGGTTGGCAGTATTCAGTTGAATCTTGTCGAAGCGCTTCGATGAATGACAGGCGAAATCGCGGTCAGGTGAGAGAGCGTCAGAGCAGCCCCTCGCGCGGCGCTGAAGTCCGAAGGGGCGGCGAATCCGACTCCGAGGCCTTCCTCGCGACGGTGACCGATCCGCGTGACACGTACATCGGCGCGATCAGCCGAAGGCCCGGCTCGGGGCGGTCGTCGCCCAGGCTGCGCAGCGCGAGCTCCACGGCCAGGTCGCACGATGCCTGCGGCACCAGCGGGATCGAGTCCAACGGAGTGGGAAACGCGCCGGCGTCGAAGGAGGCGCCCACCGAGACGATCGAGATGTCGTCCGGAATCCCGAGCCCGCGCTCGGCGAGGTCGGCGAGCGCAACGGCATGTGCCTCTTCGGTGCAGTGCAGCACGAACCCGGTGGCTCCGGCCTCCAGCAGCCGCGCCACGGTCCGCCGCGTCTCAGACCGGCTGGTTCGCTTGGTGCCGCTCAGCCCGAAGTCGGTCTCGAGACCACGCTCCCGGGCGCGGGCCTCGAACGCCGCACGCACCCGTGGCGGGAAGTTCGATTTCTCGTAGCTGACGTCGGGGTGTCCGATCATTCCGATGGTCGTGTGCCCGGCGTCGGCGAGCCGGTCGACGGCGAGAGCGGTCGCAGCCGCGAAGTCGAGGTCCACGCAGATCAGGCCCTCGTGGTCGTCCGGCACGCCGATGAAGATCGTCGGCGTGGTGATTCCCCGCGCCAGCTGAACGCGCTCGTCGTCAGGAGCGACGTCGAGCACGAGGATCGCATCCACCAGTCCGTTCGCGGCGACGCGCCCCATCCCCGCCTTGGCGTCCTCGTCCGTCAGGAGCAGGATGTCGTAGTCATTGCGCCGTGCGGCGACCGCGGTCGCGAGCACGAACGCCATGTGGGTGGGAGCGTGGGTGTCCTTGCGCAGCGGCTCGGTCAGCGCGAAGATCTGCGTCCTGCTGCCGGCGAGCATGCGAGCACCGGCGTTGGGGCTGTAACCGAGTGTCCGCACGGCTTCCTCGATGCGGCGACGGGTATCGGGCGAAATGGGGCGCTTGCCGCTCAGGGCGTACGACACCGTGCTGATCGACACGCCGGCGGCCTCGGCCACCTCGTTGATCTTCGCCATCGCAAACTCCGTCGTCTGATCGTTATCGTCGAAGCGCTTCGCGGAAACGCTTCGACACCGATGGTAAGCGCACTCCCGATCGGAGCGCAAGAGGTTTGCGGTATTGGACAACAAATATCCGAGGACGTTCCCGTGACGTCCATTCACACCGCCCGGCCCGGACCAGCACGGCGGACTGAGCATTCTGTAACATTTCCGGGCGGTGGAGCCCCGTCGTCCGTGCGATTTGACGCAGTACGACTCAGTCCGTCATAATCGGCTTCATGACTGACAACGCGCGCTCTCTGTCCGCCCTGGAGGCGAACGGGACTGCCGGCATGATGATGGCCGGCCGCGTCGTCATGTGTCGTCGAATGTGTCGCTGACACGGTGACCCCCGCCGGATTCGCTCGCAGCTTCTGAAACGCCGCGAAGAATCCCCCAGCATTCGGCACGTGCGTCGATCACGCACAGCCGGTTGCCGCACCCAGGCCCATCGCAGAGGCCGCATCGCAGCACACATCGAACTCGCTCCCGGGAGCGGTTCTCCCCGCAAGGACCATCATCATGTCGAACACTGCTCTCCTCGAACGTCCGGCCACACCTCGTCACCTTCGTGCCGTCGCCACGTCGGCGCCCGCCGCGGAAGACGCGCAGACTCCCTCCCCCGTCGCGGCTGCACCGGCGTCGCGCAACCTGCCCCCGGGAACGGCACCGCGTGGATTCGCGCTCTACGTGGGCATCGATGAGGCGAAGGCCGCGGCGTCGGGTGTCTCGCTGGGCGTCCTGGTCGATGCGCTGCGGCGCACGCTGGCGGACCTCGCCCCCGATGCCGAGACGTACGCCACCGTCGCTCTCGCCCCAGTCGGCTCCGGCGGTCGCGACGTGGACGTCGTGCGCCTGGCCCTGCACGAGCCGTCGGCGATCGCCCGCACCAAGCAGGAGGAGCCCGAGGACGAAGACCGCGCTCCCGGCGGGGTCGTGGTCGACATCTCGCGCAAGCGCGTCCTGATCGACGGCGAGTCGGCCGCGTTCACGTTCAAGGAGTTCGAGCTTCTGCAGTACCTCGTGCTGCGCGAGGGTCGCACGATCGAGCGCGCCGAACTGGTCGGGTCCCTCTGGCACAGTGCCACCGAGGAGGAGTCGCCCGGCGAGCGCACGATCGACGTGCACGTGCGCCGTCTGCGCGCCAAGCTCGGCCGCTACGAGGACATCGTGCGGACGGTGCGCGGCGTCGGGTACCGCTTCGACCGTCACGCGGACGTGTCGATCCGCTACGGCCACGGAACACCGTCCCCGGACCGCTTCTGATCACTCGGGTCTAAAGAGTCTTCTGCACCGGCCTCGGACGCAGGTGGTTCATCCCGCCATCGACATCGAGCGCGCTTCCGGTGATCGAGCCCGACCGCGGCGAGGCGAGGAACGCGATCGCATCGGCGACCTCCTGAGGCGTGACCATGCGCCCGGTCGCCTGCCGAGCGTCCAACGCCGCACGCTCGGCGACCGGATCGGGGAAGTTCTGCAGCATCCGCTCGACGAACGCCGTGGCGACGGTCGCGGGGCGCACGCAATTCACACGGATCCCCTCGGCCACGTGATCCGTGGCCATCGCGAACGTCAGCGACATGACCGCCCCCTTGGTCGCGCTGTATACCGCCCGCTGCGGCAGGCCGTTCAGCGCCGCCACCGATGAGAGATTGACGACGGATGCCGCCCTCGATCGCCGCAGCCACGGCAGCGCTGCCGCGGTGACGCGCGCCATGCTCACCACATTGACGTCGAGCACCCGCGCCCACTCCTCGTCGGTGGCATCTTCGACCGTGCCCACCGAACTCACGCCGACGTTGTTCACCAGGATGTCGATGCCGCCGAGTTCAGTCCCGACGCGCGCGATCGCGGCATCGACCGACTCGCGCACCGTCACATCGCAGAGGATGCCGAGGGTTCCTCCGGGATGGTGCCGGTGGCACGGTCGAGCACCGCCACGCGCGCACCGCGGACGCGCAGTTCCGCTGCGGTGGCGAAGCCGATGCCCGACGCGCCGCCCGTCACGACGGCGACCAGGCCGTCCAGGTCGCCGCTCATGCCCCGTCCACGCTGTTCCGACTTCGGTGCGGCACGCCACAGCCTGCTCTGACCCGTGCGACTCTCACGCCGTCTCCCTCCGTCGGTGATCGGGCAATGCTCCCACCAACCACAGCCTTGCGCGAGGAGCTCCGCACGAACGCAGGGCCGACGCCGGTGCCGGATCGCGGGATGTCGGAACCCGCCGCGTAGGGTGGGCGCATGACGATCGCGGAGGCGCAGGCCGGACTGCGCGTCGCCATCGCGCGCGACCCGCAGCCGACATCGGATCGTCCCATCGAGACCGAGTATCGGCCCCGGCATCCGCTCGACGTCCGACGCACCGTCCTGTACCAGCGTCATGGCGGCGCAGATCCGACGATGGTCGTCTCGGGCGCGGTGATCTGGCGCGCGAGCCGCACGCCGGAGGGCATCGCGACCCTCGCCCTGCGCGAAGTCTCACGCGGCGTCATCCGAGGCGCGGCATGGGGTCCAGGCGCGGCATGGGCGCTCAGTCAGCTTCCGGCGCTGTGCGGAGCGGTCGACGATCCCGGCGACTTCGATGCGACCCGCCACCCGCTCATCGCCGCGGCACACCACCGCAATCCCGGGGTTCGGATCGGGCGCACCGACCTGTTCTTCGATGCGCTCGCCAGCGCCGTCATCGAGCAGAAGGTCACAGGGATGCAGGCCTTCGCCGCCTGGCGGTGCATCGTCACGTGGCACGGCGAGCGCGCGCCGGGACCGACACCCCGACCGATGTACGCGCCGCCCAGCATCGACGGCTGGCGGCGTGTGCCGTCATGGTCGTGGCACCGAGCAGGGCTCGAGCCCCCCCAGGCCCGCACCGTCGTCGAGGCCGCACGTCGAGGCGAGCAGATCGGCCGGGTGTTCATGTCGGCCACGGACGGCGAGGCGCGCGATCGCGTCCTGATCAGCCAGCGCGGCATCGGGCCGTGGACATCGGCCGAGACCCGCATCCGTGCGCTCGGGGATGCCGACGCGGTGAGCGTCGGCGACTACCACCTCGCCCACGAGGTCGGATACGCACTCACCGGAACGCGCGTCGACGACGACGGGATGCTGGAGCTGCTCGCTCCGTGGGCAGGCCAGCGGCAGCGGGTCATCCGGCTGATCGAGGCCAGCGGGGTCCGCGAGCCGCGCCGCGCGCCGCGACTGCACCCGGAGGACCACCGCAACCGCTGAACGCTGGCATCGCCGGGCGAAGCGGGCGAGGATAGGGGAAGCCGCACCGGTCATGGGGCCGGATCGCGCTCGTGACCGACCATTCCCCTCATCGCCGAGATCGTCCACGGCATCGCGTTCCTCCTGCCCGGCGATGTGAAGATCTTCCCGGCGGCCGCGGAAGCCGACGCCGTGCAGTGGGCGTCGGAGGGGCCGACGCAGATCTGACGCCGGCTGCCGGCAACCCCATTGCGGATGTCGGAGGGCACGACGACACTGTCACCTGCCGCGAGCAGACGGCAGCGGCATCCGATCAAACTGCGGGGAGCAGATCATGCCCAGCCTCAACCCCTACCTCTCGTTCAAGAACGAGGCACGCCCGGCCATGGAGTTCTATCAGAGCGTCCTCGGCGGCGACCTCGAGGTGTCGACCTTCGGAGAATACGAAGGCATGGTCCAGGATCCGAACGAGAACGACCTCGTCATGCATTCGCAGCTGACCACACCCGATGGTTTCGTCCTGATGGGCGCCGACACCCCGACGGGCATGGAGTACCGTCAGCCGGCCGGGATCTCGGTCTCGATCAGCGGTGACGACGAGCCGCAGCTCGAGCGGTTCTGGAACGGACTCGTCGAGGGCGGCAGCGTCACCATGCCGTTCGACGTCCCGCCGTGGGGCGGCCGATTCGGGATGCTGCGCGACAAGTTCGGCATCGACTGGATGGTCGCCTACAGCCCGGCGTCCTGACGTGCGACCAGCCGTCGCGGACCGGCCTCGCTGAATATCCGTTCGCGGGGTGCCGGAATATACTGGCGCTCGCGCGGGCGGCTGACGGCGCCGAGGATCGGAGTCTCAATGGCGGGCGGTTACTACAGCGCCCCTCTGGATGGGCAGCTTCGCCTGATGACGAAGGTCGCGCGGATGTATCACGAGCGCGGCGCACGTCAGGCCGACATCGCCCTCGCCCTGAACATCTCGCAGGCGAAGGTGTCGCGACTGCTCAAGCGCGCCGCATCCGTCGGCATCGTCCGGACGACGGTCACGGTTGCTCCCGGGGTCTATGCCGAGCTCGAGGAGCAGCTCGAGTCGCGTTACGGCCTGGCCGAGGCGGTCGTCGTGGATGTAGACCCGGACGCCGACGAGAGCGAGACGATCGCGGCGGTGGGCGCCGGCGCTGCGGCCTACCTGGAGGCGACCCTCAGCGGAAGCGACCGGATCGGCATCTCGTCGTGGAGTCAGACCCTCCTCGCGATGGTGGAGCGGATGCGCCCCTCGCCGTCGCCGCGGGCGACCGAGGTGGTGCAGCTGCTCGGGGGCATCGGCGTTCCCGAGGTGCAGGGTCACTCCCATCGGCTGCTGGCCGAACTGGCACGGATGCTGGGCGCCGCGCCGGTGTACGTGCACGCCCCGGGCATCGTCGCCGGACCCGACATCCGCGACAGCCTGCTCGAGGGCCCGGGCATGCAGGACGTCGCGGAGCGCTGGCAGCGGCTGACCATGGCAGTCATGGGCATCGGCGGGATCGAGCCGTCGGACGTGCTGGCCGAGAGCGGCAATGCGTTCGCGACAAGCGAGCGCGAGGCGCTGATCGGCGCGGGCGCCGTCGGCGACATCTGCCACCGGGTCTTCCGCGCCGACGGGTCGGTGGTGCGCGGAGAGCTCGACGATCGGATCATCGCGATCCCGGTCGACGACCTGCTCCGGGTTCCGCGGCGGGTCGGCGTCGCCGGCGGCCCACGCAAGCTCGCGGCGATCCGTGGTGCGATGACCGGCGGTTGGGTGACGGCCCTGGTGACCGACCTGTCCACTGCCCAGCAGCTGCTCGCGGACTGAGCGGGTTCACGGCAGCGCGTCGACCGCCTCGCGCAGGCGCTTGATGCCCGGCTCGAGACTCGTCAGCACCGGCACCTCCACGTGCACGCCCTCCGCCGCGCTCGCCATCGACGCCTGCGCCAGGACCACGACGTCGGCAGTCCTCGCCGCCTGCTCGATCGCCGCCCCCACCAGCCGGTCGTGGGTGGGTCGATCGCCGCCGGAGACGGCCGCGAACGCTCCATCGATCACGTCACCGGAGATGTCCGGCGTCGCGCCGGCCAGCTCCGCCCGCTCCCGGATCAGCGCCGTCGTCGGGGTGAGGGTCGTCGGGAGGGTCGCCAGAACGGCGATGCGGGATCCCAGCGACACCGCCTGATCGGCCATGGCCTCATCGATGCGCAGCACCGGGATGCCGATCCGCTGGGCCGTGGGAGCCGCAAGCTGCGAGATCGACGAGCAGGTGAGCATGACGATGTCGGCACCGGCGCTCTTCGCGGCCTGAACGAGGTCGGAGATGCGCTCGGGAACGGAGTCTGCAAGGTCGGCGTCGCCGAGGTCGGCGACGATCTTGTCGTCGAGGTAGTTGACGGTCGTCGCTCCGCCGAGATGCTGTCGCGCCAGGTCGGCCACCGGGGCGATGACGACCGCGCCGGTGTGCAGGAACGCGACGCGCCGTGATCGTGACATCTTTTACTCGCTCTCGTTGCATATTTATGCATGGTTGCTACAAGTTGCATGTCGAGCTTAGCCTGGAGCGGCATCCCTCGCCCAGCCTCCCCGGCAGGATGAACATACGAACGAAGGACATTCTGCATGCCTGCAACGACAGCGATCCGCCCGCACGCGCCGCTCAAGCCGCTCGGCGCGGCGAGCGCGCGCTGGGCGAGCGGTTTCTGGGGAAGCATCGCGGCACGCACACGCGAGGTCACGGTTCCGAGCATGTGGGACTCGCTGCGCGACGCCTCCGTGAGTCCGGGCCTGCGCAATTTCCGCATCGCGGCGGGCCTCGATGAGGGCTCCCACACCGGCCCGCCGTTCATGGACGGCGATCTCTACAAGTGGCTCGAGGCGGCTCTCGCCGAACTCGAGGTCGCGCCGGATCCGCAGCTCGGCGAAATCGTCGAGTCGGTTGCCGCGCTCATCGCGTCGGTGCAGCGCCCCGACGGCTATGTCCACACGCCGACGCTCATCGCGGCGCGCAATCACGAGAACGCGCTCGCCCTTGCCGACCGATTCCACTTCGAGACGTACAACCTCGGCCACCTGATCACCGCGGGAGTACGGCACCACGAGGTCACGGGCAGTACGACGCTGCTCGACGTCGCACGCAAAGCCGCCGGTTTCCTCGAAGACCTCGCGACGAACAAACCCGTCGAGCTGGCCCGCAGCGCGATCTGCCCGTCGCACTACATGGCCGTGATCGACCTGTACCGGGTGACCTCCGACGAGCGGTACCTGCGGCTGGCCGAAGCCTTCGTGCGCGTCCGCGACGACTTCGAAGGCGGTGACGACAACCAGGACCGCCTGCCCGTGCGCGCGCAGACAGTCGTGGCCGGTCACGCTGTGCGGGCGAACTATCTGTACGCCGGACTCGCCGACCTCGTCGCAGAGACCGGCGATGACGAATTGCGCGGCGTACTCGAGCACCTGTGGAGTGATGTCGTGGATACGAAGCTCTACCTCACGGGCGGGTGCGGGGCGCTGTACGACGGCGCATCACCTGACGGCCACCCGTGGCAGGCGGAGATCAGCCGCGTCCACCAGGCGTACGGCCGCGCCTACCAGTTGCCGCACACCACGGCCCATGCGGAATCGTGCGCGAACATCGGCATGATCCTGTGGAGCGAGCGGATGCTGGCACTCACCGCCGACGCACGCTACGCCGACGTGATCGAACGGATCGCGTACAACGCGCTGCTGGCGAGCATCAGCCTCGACGGCGCGCAGTATTTCTACACGAATGCCCTGCGGCAGGTGCGCGAGCTGCCCTTCCCACTGCGCATGCCCGGCGACACCGGGCTGTATCCGGTTCCCGAGCCGCCCGCTTCGGACCAGCGACTGCGCCAGACGTACCTGAGCTGCTTCTGCTGCCCGCCGAACATCGCGCGCACGCTCGCCCGGTTCCATGAGCGCGCGGCGTCGGTCGGCACGGACGGGCTGTACATCCACCAGTACGGCGGCAGCCACCTGCGCTTCGCCCTGCCCGACGGCCGGTCGCTCGCCCTGCGCGAGTCCAGCGACTATCCCTGGCAAGGCCGCATCGCGTTCACCGTGGAAGAGGCCGAGGGCGGCGGCATCCCGTTGCATCTGCGGGTACCGGGATGGTCGACGGATGCCGTGCTCACGGTCAACGGCGAAGCCTCTGCCGTGTCGGCGCCGGGCACGTACGCGGTCATCGAGCGGACGTGGACCGTCGGTGACGTCGTGGTGCTCGACCTGCCGATGCCGGTCCGCATGCTCCGCGCGCACCGCCTTGCCGAGGAGACGACGAACCAGGTCGCCGTGCAGCGGGGTCCGGTCGTCTATGCCGTGGAAAGCGCCGACCTGCCCGGCACCGTACGTCTCGAGCAGGTCGCCCTGCGGCGCGCCGCGACCCTGACCCCGGTGGAGGCCGAGCTGGCGGGGCACCGCTTGGTGGCCCTGGAGGCGGAGTTCGCCGTGCTGCCGGACGCGTCGTCCGACGCCCTCTACGAGGATGTCGCCGCCGAGCCCGTCGGAGCGGCATCCGGTCGTCTGATCCCCTACTTCGCGTGGGGCAATCGCGGTCCGTCGGAGATGTCGGTGTGGATGCCGGTGGTGTGGTGACCGGGACGCGCCCGCACGTTCTCGCCACCTATGTGATCGAGACCTCGCTGCCCCTGCAACGGGCGGCTGAGGTTCTGGCCGGCGAGCAGTCCACCGGCACCTTCGTTCGGGTCGCGCGGGAGTCCGACGACCTGCGGGCACGATTCGCTGCTCAGGTGGAGAGCATCGACGAGATCCCGCCGACCGGCGCGTCGCCGCTGCCGGGCGCGATCGGCGATCCGGGGGCGCGGCGGCGAGCCCTTCTGCGCCTCCGGTTCCCGCTCGACAACTTCGGCCCGTCTTTGCCGAACCTCCTCGCAGCGGTCGCCGGCAATCTCTTCGAGATCAAAGAGCTCGCGGCGATCAAGCTCGTCGATCTCGACCTCCCGGGCGCGTTCGCTGAGCGCTACCCCGGGCCGGCGTTCGGCGTCGACGGCACTCGGCGCCTGATGAGCCGGTCGGAGGGCGCGATGATCGGCACGATCGTCAAACCCAGCATCGGCCTCTCACCCGAGGATCTCGGCGAACTCGTCGGCGAGCTCGCGACCGCCGGCGTCGACTTCATCAAGGACGACGAGCTGCAGGGGAACGGTCCTACCGCGCCACTGGCCGCACGGGTCCGCGCCGTGATGCCGGTGCTGCAGCGCCACGCCGACCGCACCGGTGTGAAGCCGATGTACGCATTCAACATCACCGACGACATCGACCGGCTCGAGGCCAATCACGACCTCGTCGTGGCAGCGGGAGGCACCTGCGTCATGGTCTGCGTCAACCTGGTGGGCTTGTCCGGGCTCGAGTACCTGCGGCGACGTGCTCAGGTGCCGATCCACGGGCACCGCACCATGTTCGGTGCTCTCAGCCGCTCCGAGCAGGTCGGCTTCTCGTTCCGTGCGTGGCAGAAGCTGGTGCGTCTGTCGGGCGCCGACCACCTGCACACGAACGGCATCAGCAACAAGTTCTACGAGTCCGACGCCGAGGTGCTCGAGTCGATCGCCGCGGTCCGGGAGCCGCTTCTGGGGCTCACCCCCACCGTGCCGGTCCTCTCCTCGGGCCAGTGGGGCGGACTGGCGCACGCGACGTACTCCGCGGTCGCTACGACCGACCTGCTCGTGCTGGCCGGCGGCGGCATCCACGGCCATCCGGACGGCTCGGCGGCCGGTGTGATGAGCATGCGCGAAGCGTGGGAGTCGGCGGCGCGCGGCGAGTCGCCCGCCGCGGCGCTCGAGCACTCGGCTGCGCTGCGGCGGGCCACCGAGGTCTTCGGCCCGGTGCGTGCCTGAGAAGACGCGTGGACTGGGCCGGGTGTCTAGGCTCGGAGCCGTGCCCCGTCTGAGAGCCGCGTTCTACGGCGACGACTTCACCGGCAGCGTCGACGCGCTCCTGCAGTTCGCGCGTCGTGGATGGACCGGTCGCCTGTTCGTCGGACTGCCGGATGCCGCCGCGCTCGAGCGCGCCGCGTCGGAGTGCGATGTGGTCGGCATCGCCGGCATCGCGAGATCCCTCTCCACCGCCGACCTGGATGGGGAGGTGCGTCCCGTGCTGCAGGCTCTCGTCGCACTCCAGCCGCGGGTCGTGCAGTACAAGGCCTGCTCCACCGCGGACTCATCACCCACCATCGGCAGCATCGGGCGGGTCCTCGAGCTCGGGCGCGAGCTCGTGGGCGAGCAGACCGTCCCCTTCGTGTTCGCTCAACCCGATTTCGGGAGGTACACCCTGCACGGCGTGCACTTCGCCGCCGAAGGAGGGATCGTCTACCGGCTCGACCGGCAGCCCACGATGTCGACGCACCCGACGACGCCCATGACCGAACCCGACCTCGCCGTCCACTTCTCGCACCAGACCGACCTGCCGATCGGAAGCATTCCGTTCACGGCATACGGCGGTGACGACGGTGCGGATCTTGCGGATCGGATCCTCGGCTCGGGCGACGCGGCGGTCGTCCTCGACGCTGTGCTCGACGAGCACCTCGAGGTGATCGGTCGCGCACTGCGGCGGCTCGATGAGCCCTTGTTCGCGGTCGGATCCGGTGGTCTCAGCCTTGCGATCGCCGCGGCTGAGGGCGAGGAGCCGGCGCCGCTCCCATCCCGCACGGGCTCCTCCGGACCGGTGCTCGCCGTGTCGGGCAGTCGCTCATCGCAGACCCGCCGGCAGATGGATGCCGCGGCCGCGGCGGGATGGCTCGTGCAGCCGCTCGCACTGGGAGCATCCCGCGCGTCGGCTCAGCTGGACTGGGTCCTCTCCGCGCTCCGCGCCGGAAACAGCGTCGCACTCAGCTCGGACGATGCCGACACGACGGCAGCGGATCGGCCCGTGCTCGAGGCACTCGCAGATGCCGCCGCGGCGATGGTCGCGGGGGCCGCCGGGGCCGGTGCGGCGCGGCGGATCATCGTGTGCGGCGGCGACACGTCCAGCCGGGTCACCCGGCAACTCGGCGTCGAGTCGCTATCGATCGCCGCCAATCCGGAGGGCAACGTCGTTCTGCTGACCGCCCACTCCGCCGACCCGGCGATCGACGGGCTCGAGCTGCTGTTGAAAGGCGGTCAGGTGGGCGGCGTCGACCTGTTCGACAGCATCCGCGCCCTCGGCGGTTGAACGCTCCTTGGCTCGCTGCCGCGGTCGTAGGCTGGGCGCATGTCTGAACCTCGCACCGGCTGGCCCAAGGGCCGCGTCCAGTGGCTCCTCGGCACCGTCCTCATCGTCGCCCTCGGCGTGCTGTTCGGCCTGATCTGGGGTCAGCTGTGGATCGGGCTCGTCCTGGCCGGCGCGGTCTCGATCGGCTGGCTGATCGCGTACGAGTCGTGGCGTGGCCGGCATGTGGGCCTGGACGACCCGGACGACACCGGCGCCCAGCTCTGACCCGCCGGTTCGCCTGTCACGCTCGGCGGATCCGCCGGCGTGTCGTGACAGGCGAGCCCGTCGCACCTGAGCCCGACCCGCGCCATGGCTGACGCGGGTCAGCCCCAGAGAGTCAGCTTCTCGGGATTGCGCATGATCCACACGTCCGAGATCCGGCCCTCGCGCACGCCGAGCGTGATCACGCTGTGCGCGGCGCCGTCCATCGTCACGAAGAACCCGAGCCCGTCGGGCGTCAGCGTCGGTGCGACCTGCGCGCCTGGCGCGAGCCGCGGAATCCCGAGCAGGAAGCGTCCGACGCGATCCGCGCCTCGCACCGGCCGGCGTGCGGCCGAGACGAACCCGCCGCCGTCGCTGTGGAGCACGACATCCGGGTCGAGGACGCTGATGAGAGCCCCCAGGTCGCCCTGCGCGCAGGCCACCGCGAACGCCTGCGCGAGGGCGTCATGCGCCTCGCGGGACGCCGCCCCCTCCCGCCTCTCGCGGATGTGCCGCCGCGCCTGCGACGCGAGCTGGCGGCACGCGTCGGGGGAGCGCCCGACGGTCTCGGCGATCTCGGCGAACGGCAGTCCGAACACGTCGTGCAGCACGAAGGCGACCCGCTCCGCGGGGCTGAGCGCCTCGAGCACGACCAGCAGAGCCGTGCTCACGGAGTCGTCGAGGGTGACCTGCTCCAGCGGGTCGGCGGCGACGGATGCCGCGAAGGCTGACGTCCCCGGCAGCGGCTCGGGCAGCCACTCCCCCACGTAGCGCTCTCGGCGCGCCCGCGCCGAGCCGAGCATGTCGAGGCAGATGCGACCGGCGACGCGCATGAGCCAGGCACCGGGATTGTCGATCGCTGCGCGCTCCGCGTCGCTCAGCCGATACCAGCGCGCGTACGTCTCCTGCACGGCGTCCTCGGCGTCTGCCACGGTGCCGAGCATCCGATATCCCAGCCCCATCAGCTGGCTGCGCTCACGCTCGAGGGTCTCGATGGGCTCGGTCACGCGACATCCTTTCCTCTTGTGCACTGTACGACGACGCGGTGCGCGCAGATGTGAGCACCAGCAGCCTCACATTCTCTGCGGCCGCATCGTCGGAGGAGTGTGAGCATGAACATGAGGCGAGTGATCCTCGGGGTGACGGCTGCGCTCGGCCTCTACGTGGGCGTCTGGGCGGCGACCTCCCCGCAGTCGTTCTACGACTCCTTCCCGGGGGTGGGCTTCATCTGGATCTCGGTCGACGGTCCGTACAACGAGCACCTGATCCGGGACGTGGGCTCTTTGTACCTCGCCCTGTCGGCGGCCGCCGTCGCCGCGACCTTCTCACGCACACCGGATGCCGGCCGCGTCGTCGGCGTCGCGTGGGCCGTGTTCGGCGTCCCCCACTTCGCCTACCACGCCGCGCACTTCGCCCACATGCCGACGATCGACGTGGTCGGCAACATCGTCAGCCTGGGCGCGAGCCTTCTGCTGGGCGTCGTGCTGATGCTGCCCGGGCCGCGCTCGGCTCGTGTGTCGCATTCGGCGCGCACGGCCGACATTTCGTGACAGGCGATAAGCGCCAACCCAGCCGCAACCCGCAAACCGCAACCGCAGAGGAGAGAGCACGATGAGAATCGCCGTCGCAGGAGGAACCGGCCAGGTCGGCGCACACGTCGTCGCCGCGGCGCGAGCGCGCGGGCACGACGTCGTGGTGCTCGCGCGAAGCACCGGAGTCGACCTGGTGACGGGCGCCGGGGTCGCCGCGGCGCTGGCGGGCGCGGATGCCGTTCTCGACGTCGTCAGCGTGACGACCCTCGGCGCCGCCGAGTCCATCGCGTTCTTCGAGGGGACCACCCGGACGCTGCTGGCCGCAGAGGCGGAGGCGGGCGTCGGGCATCACCTCGCGCTGTCGATCGTCGGCATCGAGCGCGCGCCGGAGGGTTACTACGCCGGAAAGCTCGCTCAGGAGCGGCTCGTGGAAGCGGGCGCCACCCCCTGGACGATCCTGCGCGCAACGCAGTTCCACGAGTTCGCGAGGCAGATCTACGCGCGAGCGAGGATCGGTCCGTTCCACGTCGCACCGAAGATGCGGACGCAGCCGATCGCCGCCCGGGAGGTCGGCGGGCACCTCGTCACGCTGGCCGAGGCCGGTCCGGCGGGCCGGTCCCGCGATCTCGCCGGCCCCCGCGAGGAGAGCCTGGTCGAGATGGTGCGCGGGTACGCCCGAGCCCGCGGCTCGCGCGCCTGGATCCCGGCGATCCCGCTCCCGGGTGCCTCCGGTCGTGCGCAGCGGGACGGCTCACTGCTGCCGAACCCGGATGCGCTCCTCGGAACCCAGACCTACGCCGACTGGCTCGCCGCGCTTCCCGCGCGCACCGCCGAGCGGGCCAGCGCATCCGCCCCGGCATCCGGCGCCGGCTCGAGCTGATCGGCGGGCACGCGGAGGGCGGCCTGGTCGCGGAAGTGCCCGATGAGCGTGAGCACGACGCCGCCGACCAGCCAGCAGAGGAGGATCGTCCACTGCGTCGCCGTCGCGGCATCCGGGAAGTAGCTCAGGGACCGGATCAGGTTCGAAGCGGCGCCGGGTACGAAGAACTGTCCGATCTGACCCCACGGCTCGGGCAGGAACTGCCATGGTGAGGCGGCGGCCGAGATCGGATTCGCGATCAGGATCGTGACGATCGCGGCGATGCCGAGTCCGGGCCGTCCGAAGACGGCGTTCATGCCGGTGATGAATGCCGCGGTGGCGGTCATGCCGAGTCCGAGCGCGGCCGCGTTGAGCAGCCAGTCGCCCTGCAGCAGCCCGAACCAGGTCTGCATCACCAGCGCGGCGAGCACACCGGCCGTGACCCCGAACACCAGCAGGCCGATCAGACGTCGGACCGCTCCGACCACCACCAGCGAAAGCAGGATTCCGCCGAGCATCCCGCCGATGGTGAGCGGGAAACTGGCCGCGGCGAGGCCGGCGCCGGTCGGATCGGACTCGGCGAGCGGAACGACGTCCGTGACGGTCACCTGCGGAATCTCCGGGGCGGCACCGGCGGACGGCGGGGATGAGGGCGGCTGGCCCGAGGCGAGCGCAGCTCCGAGCTGCTGCAGCTGCGCGAGAATGGCCGCCTGCGCCGCCTCGCTGATCTGGCTCTGCAGCTGCGTCGCCACCCCGCGGAGCGCCTGGGTGGCCGCAGGCCCGGCTGCGGTCGCCACCAGCACCTCAGGTCCGTCGAGGAGTATCGCGCCGTACAGCTCGCGCGACTCGATCCGCGAGACCGCGTCGTCGCGCGAATCCACCTCGACCAGGATGAACGGCGCCGGGTCCTGCTCGTCCAGGGCGGCTTCGACGGCCGTGACCCGCTCCGCCGGACCGCTGATGCCCACAGGCAGATTCTTCGGCTGCGATGTGGCGGCCGGCCAGACGAATGCCATCACCAGCACGGCGATGACGATCCCGCCCACGAGTCCGTACAGGGCAGCGACCGACCACTTCGTGCGGCGGGATGACGTGTGTGCAGCATCGTGGGCCATGAGGACTCCCAAAGAGAATGGATGTTCTTTTTCAGAGGATAACAGAACGGCTATTCTTTTTGAATGCCTCGCGTCTCCGACGACTACCGCCGCGCGCGGCGCGACGAGATCGCGCTCGCCGCCGTCCGCTGCCTCGAGCGGAAGGGAGTGCACGAGACATCCATCGCCGACATCGTCGAGGAATCGGGCCTGTCCACCGGGGCGATCTACTCGCACTTCACCAGCAAGAGCGAGCTCGCGCGCTACATCGTCGGGCAGTACCTGTTCCCACGCCTGCAGGAGCTCGAGCACTCCGTCGCCGTCCGTTCGCCGCGCCAGCTGCTCGAGACACTTCTGCGGGTGTTCACCGAGGACGGCCTGCCCGCGCGCATCGTGGTCCAGTTCTGGGGCGAGGCGGCTCTTGCGGGCGACCTGCGAGACGAGATGATGCGCACCGCGGCACGGCTGCGCGAGACGATCGCGCACGCCCTGCTTCCCTGGGCGCGACAGCAGACCACGACGGATGCCGCAGCAGAGTCGCTCGCCGCGGAAAGCACCCGCGCCGTCACGGCGCTCGCACAGGGCTTCGTCGCCAACACGGCCGTCTTCGGACCCCGGGAACCACGCGAGTACATCGACTCGGTGGTGGCGGCGCTCAGCTGAAGGTCCTGACCCCCGCGGCCTCTACATCTCCTCGTGCGTGTCGGGATGCGCGCCCCACAGGCGGCCACGCTCGAGACCGGAGATCACACCGACCTCGTCGTCCGTCAGGGCGAATCCGAACACGTCGGCGTTCTCGCGCTGACGGTCGGGGTCGGCCGACTTGGGGATCGGGGTGCTGCCGAGCTGAACGTGCCAACGCAGCACGATCTGAGTGGGCGTGACCCCGTAGATCTCGGCGAGCTCCTGCAGCACCTGCTCCTGAAGCAGCTCGCTGCGGCGGGCGAGCGGGCTCCAGCTCTCGGTGCGGATGCCGTGCTCGGCGTGGAACGCGCGCAACTCGGTCTGCGGGAAGTAGGGGTGCAACTCGACCTGGTTCACCGCGGGCGTGACACCGGTCTCGTCGATCAGCCGCGTGAGCATCGCCTCGGTGAAGTTCGAGACGCCGATCGAACGCAGCAGCTGCCGTTCGCGCAGGTCGATCATCGCGCGCCACGTGTCGACGTACTTGTCGACGCTGGGGTTCGGCCAGTGGATGAGCGACAGGTCGATCCAGTCGAGCCCCATCACGGCGAGCGAGCCGTTCGTGCTCTCGATCGCGTCGTCGTAGCCGTGGTGGCGCCCCGGGATCTTCGTGGTGACGAGCAGCTCGTCGCGATCGACGGAGGCGGCGCGGACGGCGTCGCCGACCTCGCGCTCGTTCTCGTAGTTCACTGCGGTGTCGAGCAGGCGGTAGCCCGCGTCGATCGCGGCGACGATCGACTCGACGCCCTCGGCGCCGCGGAGGCCGTACGTGCCGAGTCCGAGTTCGGGGAAGGCGATGCCGTCGTTCAATGTCACGGTGGGGATGGTGGGCATGCTTCCATCCTTGCGCAGTCTCCGCTCGTGGCGCACGGTTCGTCCCACAGGTCGTCGTCCCTTGTCCCGGTCCGTCGGTAGAGGGCCGCGTCGAGGCGGCGCTGGCGGCCGGCGGCCGCGTCGCGGCCTCGAATGCGCCGGAGTGGTGGACGCTCGCATCGCCCGACAACCACGGCGTGGATCTCGCGGCGTGGCCCGACGACTACGGCGACGAGGAGATGGATCCGGTCTGAGATGATCGAGCCATGCAGGCTCGAGAGATCGCGCTGGCCATCGACCTGGGCGGCACCAAGGTCGATGCCGCGTTGGTCGGTGCCGACGGCAGGGTGGTGCCGGGCACCGTTCACCGTGCGCCCACCGGGCGGGATGCCGCGCGGGAGGATGTCGCGCGGTCGATCCGCGAAGTCGCCGCCGCTGCGGTCGCCGACCTCGGCGCCCGGGACCGCCTGATCGGCGTCGGAATCGGCTCCGCCGGTCCGGTCGACCTCGACGGAGGCGCGATCGCACCCCTGAATCTCCCTGCCATCGCCGGCCTGCGCATCGTCCCGCTCGCGCAGCAGGTGGCTCCCGGCGTGCCGGTGCGCCTGGCACTCGACGGCGCCTGCATCGCGCTGGCCGAGCACTGGCGCGGGGCCGCGGCCGGCGCGCGCAATGCGCTCGCGATGGTCGTATCGACCGGCGTCGGCGGCGGCCTCATCGTCGACGGCGCGCTGGTGACGGGCCGCTCCGGAAACGCCGGTCACATCGGCCAGCTGCGGCTGCGCCAGCGCGCTCCCGGTGGGCCGCCGACCGACGGCACCCTCGAGGCGCTGGCCTCGGGCCCGTCGGCCGTGGCCTGGGCTCGCGGACAGGGGTGGGCGGGTGCCACGGGCGAAGAGCTCTCCGGCGCGTACGCCGCGGGTGATCCGGTCGCGGTCGCTGCGGTGCGCCGCTCCGCGGGCGCGGTCGGAGAGGCGATCGCCGACGTCGCGACGCTGCTCGACCTCGACGTCGCGGTGATCGCGGGCGGGTTCGCGCGCGTCGCTGAGGACTACCTCGACCTGGTCCGCACCGCCGCGGCGGAGGCGGCGGTCTTCGACTACGCCCGAGCCGTGCGGATCGATGCGTCCGGCTTGGACGGGCACGGCCCGCTCATCGGCGCCGGCGCTCTGGTGCTGCGCTGAGCATGAGCGAGGTCCGCGTCCTCGTACAGTCGCGGTGCGACACAATGTCGACATGCCGCTGAATTCCCCCGACCTCCTGAAGGAACGCGCGCACTTCAGCCGCGCGGAGTCCCGCGAGCTCGGAAAGAGTCTCCGCCGCGTCGTGGCACGATCCGAGTTGGCCCAGCGGCGGCCGGCGCAGCGCGACGCGGTGGCGCATCTTCGAGAGCAGAACGCCGAGCGCGTCGCAGAGCTCGTTCCGGTGCGCATGCAGCGCATGCTCGCGAGCCCCTTCGCGTTCTACCGCGGCACCGCCGGTCTGATGGCCCTGGATCTCGGCCGCGACCCGCACTCGGGCATCCTCGTCGCCGCCTGCGGCGACGCGCACATCAGCAACTTCGGCTTCTACGCCTCCCCGGAGCGTCAGCTCGTGTTCGACCTCAACGACTTCGACGAGGCGGCCGTCGCCCCCTGGGAGTGGGACGTGAAGCGTCTTCTGACGAGCGTCATCGTCGGCGGTCGCGCAGCGGGCTACGACGAGGGCGACATCCAGAGGATCGCCGTCCTCGCCTTCGCGCAGTACGTCACGGTGCTGCGCCAGCTCGTCGAACTGGACCCTGCCGGGCGTTATTTCATGCACCTGAACGTCGACTCCGCCCGGCGGCAGCTGAGCCGCGAGGGTCGGCGCGTGCTCAGGGCGGCTCTGGCCGCCGCCGAGCGGCGCACCTCCGAGCGTGCCGTCCATCGCACCACCGAGCGAGGCGACGACGGCAGTCTGCGGTTCGTGGAGAATCCGCCCACGATGGTGCGCTTCCGACTCGACGAGGCGGTCCCGGTGCACGGCGCGGAGCGGGCGGAGTCGATACACGCCCTGTTCGTCGCTTACCGCGACACGGTGGGCATCGACATCGACACCGTGCTCGCACAGTACGAACCGACCGATCTTGCCCGCCGTGTGGTGGGTGTCGGCAGCGTCGGGACACGCTGCTACCTGCAGCTCCTGCAGGGCGCCGACGAAGACGCGCTCCTGCTGCAGGTGAAGGAGGCGGGCGAATCGGTGCTCTCCCGCTACGGCGGCATCCCGCAGCCCGCTCGCATCACGGAGGGCGTGGCCGTCCACGGACAGGGCTTCCGCGTGGTGGGACTGCAGCGCGTGCTGCAGGCGGTCTCCGACCCCTTCGTGGGCCACCTGCAGGCGAACGGGCGCGACTTCTACGTCCGGCAGTTCCACGACATGAAGGGATCGGTCGAGCTCGACGACCTCCCTCTCGGCGCGTTCACCGACTACGTCTGGTCGTGCGCCGGCCTTCTTGGACGCGCCCACTCGCAGAGCCCCACGGCGGGACAGGTGCTCGGGTACATCGGCGGATCGGATGCCGCGGCGCGGGCGATCGTCGCGTGGTCGACCGCGTACGCCGACCAATCGCTGCGCGACTTCCAGGAAGCCACCGCCGCAACCTGGTGAGAGCAGGTGCGCCGCCGACATCGCAGAAGACCCGACCCCGTCGTGCCGGGTCGGGTCTGGTGCGGTCGAAGCGACGGTCAGCGTGCGCCGGATATCGTGGCGCTGCCCGCTGACACGGTCACGTCCACGACGTTCCCCGAGTCGGCGTCGACTCGGAGGCGGTTGTCGAACTCCCCGGCCGACACGTCCGAACGCACGTCGTAGTCGGCATCCGGAACGGTCAGTTCGAGCGAACCCGCGCTGACGTCGACGGTCACCAGGCGCGGCGCGGATCCCGTGAGCCGGGACTCGACCGCACCGGCACTCACCGAGAACGTCGCCTCGGCGACGTCGGCCAGATCGATGTCGGCGCCGCCCGCGCTGAGCTCGGCGGAGAGCGTGTCTGCTGAGCCGTCTACGGTGAGCGAGCCGGCGCCCACCTGGATCTCGAGGTCCGCGAAGTCGCCGTCCACCGTCAGGTCGCCGGCGGACAGGTC
>NZ_DASUNI010000225.1:0-6779 GCF_036277215.1 Microbacterium sp.
AGAAGGCCTCAGAGTCGGATTCGCCCCCCCTTCCGACGTCAGCACCGCGCGAGAGGCTGCTCTGACGCTCCCTCCCCTGGCTGCGATTTCGCCTGTCCTTCATCGAAGCGCTTCGACAAGATTCAACTGAATACTGCCAACCCTGTCCCGACCAATGCGGGTCAACATGAAAGGAGTGCCACCGATGGCACGCACCATGCGCACGAACACCCGACGAGGGATCGCCCTCGTCAGCTCGTTGACGATCGCCGGCCTTGCACTTGCCGGCTGCGCCGGCGGATCCGGCGACTCGGCCGGCGAGGCCGGCGACACGCTCAAGCTCTGGCATTACGAGGGCGCCGACAGCGCCATGGGCATCGCGTGGGCCGAAGCCATCAAGATCTTCGAGGAGGAGACGGGCGCCACGGTCGAGTTCGAGGAGAAGAGCTTCGAGCAGATCCGCTCGACGGCGAGCCAGGTGCTCAACTCCGACGAAGCCCCCGATCTGATGGAGTTCAACAAGGGCAACGCGACGGCCGGTCTGCTGGCAAGTCAGGGGCTCCTGACGGACATCAGCGAGGCGGTCACGGAGTACGGCTGGGATGACAAGCTCGCCCCCGCCCTGCAGACCACCGCGACGTACAGCGAAGACGGGGTCATGGGCTCGGGCGCGTGGTACGGCATCCCGAACTACGGCGAGTTCGTGACGGTGTACTACAACAAGGACGCGTTCGCCGCGGCGGGCATCGAGATTCCGACGACCTACGACGAGTTCACCGCAGCACTGGACGCATTCGTCGAGCAGGGTGTCACCCCGCTCGCGGAGGCGGGCCTGGAGTACCCGCTCGGGCAGCTGTGGTACCAGCTCGCGCTGAGCCAGGCCGACCGGCAGTTCGTCGACGACTACCAGCTCTATGAGAACCCCGTCGACTGGGAGGGCGACGCGATCACCTACGCGACCGAGACCGTCCTGGACTACGTCGACAAGGGCTACATCTCGCCGGACGTGTCGGGTGTCAAGGCGGAGGACGCGGGCGTCTCGTTCATCAACGGCACCGCGCCGATCTTCGTGTCCGGCAGCTGGTGGTACGGCCGCTTCGTCAACGAGATCACCGGCTTCGACTTCGGCATCTTTCCGTTCCCTGAGAGCGACCTCAGCCTCGGCTCATCCGGCAACCTGTGGGTGGTGCCCGAGCGCGCCGCCGACAAGGAGCTCGCCTATGAGTTCATCGACATCACGATGCGCCCGGAGATCCAGGCGCTGATCGGCAACAACGGTGGCCTGCCGGTCGCGGCCGACACGGCCGACATCACCGACGAGAAGAGCCTCGAGCTGATCGAGGCGTTCAACGCGGTGAATGAGAAGGACGGCCTGTCGTTCTACCCCGACTGGCCGACCCCCACGTTCTACGACACCCTGGTCGCCGAACTGCAGGAGCTTGTGAACGGGACCAAGAGTCCCGCCGACGTGCAGCAGTCGCTCGGCGACGAGTACGAGTCGTACGTCTCGGACTTCCGCTGACGCGCGACTGATTCTGCGGGCCGCCTCGGACTCCGAGGCCGGGGCGGCCCACCCTTCCACGGATGGCTCCGCATCAGCCCGGCGATGCCCCCGGCGTCCCCGTTCCTTCCCGCCTCACAGAGGAGTCGGCATGACCGCTGTCCCCTTCGTCCGACCGCCCAAGGCGTCGCGAGCGAAACTGCCCCCCGAAGAGCCCCTGATCCCGCAGCGCGGGCGCGGCAGCTCGGCGGCCTACTGGCTGTACCTCATCCCCGGACTCGTGCTGCTCACGGTCGTGGTGATCATCCCGCTGTTCTGGAACTTCTACCTGACCTTCACCGAATGGCGCGGCATCAAGCCGCCGGAGTGGATCGGGCTGGACAACTGGGTCGAGCTGATGGGCGACGCGAAGTTCTGGACGTCGTTCGGCAACAGCATCTGGATGATCGTCGCGATGGTGATCGTCCCGACCACGGTCGGCCTGGTCCTCGCCGCCCTGCTCTTCGACGTGATCGGACGCAAGTTCGGCGGCAAGCTGGCGAGCTTCCTCCGCGCCACCTACTACCTGCCGCAGATCCTGCCCGCGGTCATCGCGGGCATCGTGATCGGGTGGATCCTCCGCCCGGGCGATGGCGCACTCAACCAGATGCTGGAGACGATCGGCCTCGGGGCTCTGGCCCACAACTGGCTGGGCAGTCCCGACACGGCTCTTGCGAGCATCATGGTGGTGCTCATCTGGATCCAGATCGGCTACCCGGTCGTGGTCTTCATGGCCGCATTGCAGCGAGTGGACCCCGAGCTGTATGAGGCGGCGGAGCTGGACGGCGCGAATTGGTTCCAGCGGTTCCGCGCCATCACCGTCAGCATCATCCGACCCGAGATCTACGTGGTGACGCTCACCTGCACGATCGCAGCCCTCAAGGTGTTCGGCCCCGTCTACGTGCTGACCCGTGGTGGACCGGGCACATCGACGATCGTGCCGGCCTACTACGCGTACACCGAGTTCTTCCAGGCCCAGCAGGTCGGCTACGGCGCCACCATCGCGACGGCCCTCACGATCGTCATCGCGATCGTGTCGATTCTGTTCATCCGCGCGCAGAACGCGGCGGAACGCAAGGAAAGGGCGGGTCTGTGATGGTCGCCGGAACCGCAATCGTCGTCGACGCACCGTCGAGGACTCCCGTGAAGCCGAAGCGACGCCGCGGCGGCATGTCCCGCCCGCGCGGCATCGACTGGCTCATGCTGGCCTTCGTCGTGGTGGCTGCGATCCTGATAATCGCGCCTTTCTATCTGATCCTGGTCAACTCGTTCAAGTCGCCCGCGGATTACTCCAACGGCGGACCGCTCTCCCTGCCCACGTCCTTCTACTTCGACGGGATCGTCGACTTCTGGAACCGGGTCAACTTCCCGGAGAAGATCTGGAACTCGGTCTTCATCTCCGGGATGGTCGCCGTGCTGGCGGTGCTCATCTCGGTGCTGAACGCGTTCGCGATCGGCATCGGGCGGATCAAGGGCCGCTCGTGGATCGTGCTGCTGTTCCTCCTGGCCAACCTGCTGCCGCAGGAGGCGCTGCTGTACCCGCTGTACTACATGTTCAAGGGCATCGGCCTGTACAACAACGTGTGGTCGGTGATCATCATCTTCACCGTGATCCAGGCGGCGTTCGGCACGTACCTGCTCTCGGCGGTGTACGGAACCTTCCCGAAGGAGGTGCTCGAGGCAGCTGCGATCGACGGCGCGAGCCGGTGGCAGATCCTGTGGCGTGTGATCTTCCCGATCAGCCGTCCCACTCTGTCGGTGCTGCTCATCTTCTTCTTCATCTGGACGTGGAACGAGTTCCTCATCCCGCTCACGTTCCTGGTCTCCAACGCGAACCAGACCGTTCCGGTGGCCATCAGCGTCCTGCAGGGCGACCGCCTGATGGATGTCACCACCACGAGCGCCTCAGCGCTGCTGGGTCTCATCCCGACGCTCATCTTCTTCCTCATCTTCCAGCGCACCCTCACCCGGGGCATCACGGCAGGAGCAGTCAAGTAATGAAGTTCACCGACGGGTTCTGGCAGCTCCGGCCCGGAGTCACCGCGCTGTATGCGCACGAGGCGTACGACATCTGCGAGACCGACCAGACGGTCGACGGCGCGGGTCTGGTGATCACGGCGCCCACCGCCGCGATCGCCAAGCGTGGTGACGTGCTCAATCGGCCGGTCCTGACCGTGACGCTCTCCTCTCCCCTCGACGGCGTGGTGCGGGTCCGCGTCGCACACCACATCGGAGGAGCGTGGCACGGCGGGTTCGACCTGCCCGGCGCCGTCGACGCAGGTGCGGGGACGGCATCCGTCGATGAGAACGGGGGAGTGCTCACGGCTGGTCCGCTGTCGGCGCGCGTGACCGCGGGTGCACCCTGGAACCTCTCGTTCGACGTGAACGGGACGCGGGTCACCGGCAGCGGAGGCCGGGCGCAGGCTTACGTCCAGGTCGCCGACGAGTCCCAGATCAGCCACGGAGTCGTCGGAAACGCCCGCACCGGGACGACGGCTCCGCACGCTCACACTTTCGTCCGGGAGCAGCTGGACCTCGGCGTGGGCGAGCTCATCTACGGTCTCGGAGAGCGCTTCGGGCCGCTGGTCAAGAACGGTCAGTCGGTCGACATCTGGAATGCGGACGGCGGTACCTCCAGCGAGCAGGCCTATAAGAACGTGCCGTTCTACCTGTCCAACCGGGGATACGGCGTGCTCGTCAACGATCCCGGCCACGTGTCCTACGAGATCGGCTCAGAGGCGGTCGAGCGCGTCCAGTTCTCGGTCGCCGGCGAGGTGCTGGAGTACTTCGTTCTCGCGGGGCCTACGCCCAAACAGGTGCTCGACCGGTACACGGCGCTGACGGGCAGGCCGCCGGTCGTGCCGGCGTGGTCGTACGGGCTGTGGCTGTCGACGTCGTTCACGACCGATTACGACGAGGCGACGGTGACATCGTTCGTCGACGAGATGGCGCGGCACGAGCTGCCCGTTTCGGTGTTCCACTTCGACTGCTTCTGGATGCGGGAGTTCAACTGGTGCGACTTCGAGTGGGATCCGCGGGTGTTCCCCGACCCGACGGGGATGCTGTCGCGTCTGCGCGAGAAGGACCTCCGGGTGTGCGTGTGGATCAATCCCTACATCGCGCAGCGCTCGCCGCTGTTCGCCGAGGCCGCCGCGCAGGGATTCCTCGTGAAGCGCGCGGACGGATCGGTGTGGCAATGGGATCTCTGGCAGGCGGGCATGGGTCTCGTGGACTTCACCAACCCGGATGCGACAGCCTGGTACCAGGGCAAGCTCCGCGCCCTGGTGGATCAAGGCGTCGACTGCTTCAAGACGGACTTCGGTGAGCGCATCCCGCTGGAGGTCGAATGGTTCGACGGATCGGACCCGTCGCGTATGCACAACCTCTACACGCAGCTGTACAACAAAGCGGTGCACGATGTGCTCGTCGACACGAAGGGCGAGGGTGAGGCGGTGCTGTTCGCCCGGTCGGCAACCGCGGGCGGCCAGTCGATGCCGGTGCACTGGGGCGGCGACTCGACCTCGACCTTCGAGTCGATGGCCGAGACGCTGCGCGGGGGACTGTCGCTCGCGCTGAGCGGCTTCGCGCATTGGAGTCACGACATCGGCGGGTTCGAAGGCACCCCGGATGCCGCAGTCTTCAAGCGCTGGACGGCCTTCGGCCTGCTCGGGTCGCACAGCCGGTTCCATGGATCTGGTTCGTATCGCGTCCCGTGGGCCTTCGATGAGGAGGCCGTCGAGGTCACCCGCGTCTTCACCCACTTGAAGATGCACCTGATGCCGTATCTCTATGCGGCGAGCCTCGAGGCGGCCTCGTGCGGAACGCCGATCATGCGCCCGATGCAGGTGGAGTTCCCGGATGATCCGGCGGTGGCGTACCTCGACCGGCAGTACATGCTCGGTGCCGACATCCTGGTCGCCCCCGTGTTCTCCGCCGCCGGTGACGTGGATTTCTACCTGCCCGCCGGAAGGTGGACGAACCTGCTGACCGGCGAAGAGGTCCTCGGCGGCGCATGGCGACGGGAGCAGCACGGGTTCGCCTCGCTTCCCCTGTACGTGCGTCCGGGCGCCGTGATCCCGTGGGGAGCGCGCAGCGACCGACCCGACTACGACTATCTCGACGGTCTCCGGCTCCGGGTGTTTCCGGGCGGATCGGGTACCAGGACGGTGACCGTGGCGACCCCGGCGGGGCGGTCGGCGGAGTTCACGGTCGATCTCGCCGACGTCACCGAGTGAGCGGCGAACGGCGGGTCGATGAGATGCGCGTCGCGCTGGCATCCGCGGGTTTTCAGGCAACGCGCAGGTGCTTCGCGTCCGGTGTCCCGGCGTGGACGTACCCTGTCTAGGTGACATCGCTGACCTTCACCCACGAACCGGATGCTTCTCGCTACACACTCTTCCGTGGCGAGCATCTCGTGAGCGCGCTGGACTACCGCGACGACGGACGCACGGTTGCGATGACTCGCGCGTACACGGTGCCGACCTTCCGCGGTCACGGCTATGCGGGTGAGCTGGTGGATCGCGCGGTCGCCGAGCTGGAGAAGCAGGGCGACCGGCAGGTGATCCCGGTGTGCTGGTACGTCGCCGACTGGTTCGCCGCGCACCCGGAGCGCGGCGACATCCTGCGGCATCGCAGCGCGGTCTGATCTCCGGGGCCTCCGCCGAGCGGGGCCCTACACTGAGCCTCGTGGAATTCGAGGCAGTCTTCACCACCGTGGCGCTGGGGTTCGAAGCCGTCGGCGCGCTCGCGATGATCGTCGGGTTCGTCATCGCCGTGATCCTGGGCTGGCGGTCGTTCAGCCGGGGTGAGGGCGGCAGCGCAGCGTTCTCCGTCTTGCGCACGACGCTCGGAGCTGCGATCCTGCTCGGTCTCGAGGTCCTCGTGGCCGCCGACCTCATCCGCACCATCACCTCGAAGCCTTCTCTGGAGGATGCGGTCATCCTCGGGATCATCGTGCTGATCCGCACCATTCTGTCGATGTCGATTCAGATCGAGATCGAGGGGATGCTGCCCTGGCGGCGCGCGCTGATGACGAGCGGTGGGCAGGTCATCGGACAGGCGATCGCCAAGGACCGGCGGGCGTCCGCCGCGGGTTCAGGCGACCCCGCGGCGCTCTAGTCGGGGCGTCTGTATTCGTCAACCCATTGTGCGGAGCGGCCCCGCGGAGAAGCGTGGGCAGTGTCGATTGGAGACATCATGAGCACGGATGGATATCTTTCGGAGGCCGCGATCAACGCGGATCCCCCGGGTGGATGGGAAA
>NZ_DASUNI010000226.1:0-4822 GCF_036277215.1 Microbacterium sp.
CATTTTCGCTCTGGCGTGGATGGCCAACTAGGTCACGGCTTGTCGCCCGTTCCGGCAGAGGTGCGGAAGCCGGTCCTTGAGCGCGCAGGGTCTCCCCGATTGCTGACGAGTGTCTTGCAGAACGACCGCTCATCGATCCACTTCTGCGCCTTCCTCAGGGTGCGGCGCGCGTGCGACGATCGGGGTAGAGCAACAGCCGCTAATGATCGCGCTCGAACCGTCTCAGCGGTGCATGATTTCGTGACCCCGGTCTGAGGGGTCGATCAGGATCGCGCCAGCGGGGAGCGTCTGACTCTGGTCTCAAAACGTGTTCGCCGCGGCTCGCCAGTCATCCAGGCGGCGTGCGAGGAGCGCGGCTCTGTCCTCCGGGGGTGCCTCGTCGAGGACCCGAAGGTCTTCGGGGTCAGCGCGTAGGTAGATGCCGGCCGTTCGAGCATGCAGGCTGGTGTCGCGGTCAGACTCGGTTGTCCAGTAGCCGGTGGCCCGGTCGGCGGTCTCCAGTCTGATCTCACCGGTGCCGGTGAGTTGGGGAGCGTTCGGGTGGCGGGGGCGTTCGCCCCTCCAGTAGTAGAAGATACCCGGTGGGTCTTTGTGGCCTCTCGCGGCCTCGCTCCAGTAGCGGGCCGACAGCATGCCGTCCTCTTGCCAGGCCCGTCCGGTCACGGTCAAGGCGCCATCCCGGTCTCGCCCGATGCGTAGCAGGCCTACCGCGGACGGTTCCTCGTCGCTGCGCACAGTGAGGGACAGTTGCCACCACAGGCCCTCGATCGGTCCTCGGCGACCTTCGGCGTCGATCGCCTTGCGGAGCTTGCCGATGATGCCGCGGGTCTCCGCGGGTGTGGTGCTCGGCTCGTAACGCACGGAGGTCAGCCCGAGGAGGTCGGTCGGTAGCTTCGACCCGCGCGCGTGCAGAATGAAGGTTCTGCGGATGCCGAGGGCCCCACCGAACAGCCCGGCCTCGAACACCACGTTGTCGCGCGGTGACGCCTGACCGGGCTGAGCGGTGTCCGTCGAGGTCCAGTCATCCTGGGCGAACACGAACGCCGCGAAGTCGACCTCTTCGGACAGTTCGACGAGTCGGTCTAGTGTGTTCTGCCCGGGGTTGAACGTCGTCATCCAGGTCTCGACGTCGGCGATCTCGCCGAGCCCGCGTGAGATCGACTCGACCAGTTTGGCCTGTTTCCCTGAGGATCCGAGAAAAATGCGCGGCTTGTTCATTCGCGACTCGCGGTCCCGAGCACGGCTCGACTTCTAACGCGACGTTGCGTGCTTCAGTGCCCAGTCGAGGGCGAAGTCTGCGATGGTCTTCCACTCCGGGACCGCGGGTAGGAAGTGTGGTCCGTCGTACTCCACGATCTCGGTGACCGTGCCCGCTGCCTTGTAGTGTTTGACGTTCGAATGGCCCACCTTGGGTGGGAAGAGCGGGTCGTTCTTCCCGGAGATGAATAGCAGGGGAGGTCGGGCGTCGTTGTGGTAGTCGACATAGGTGTCGTCCTTCCCGGGGTGAATGTTCGCGAGCGCGCTTCCCCAGAAGATCTTGCCGGAGGCCGGAATGTGGTACCGCTCGTAGAGCGCCAGTGATTCCTCCTCGCTGAACGTGTTCGCAAAGACGTCGTACCACTGCTCGGGGGTTAGTCCGACCGCTCGATGCCGGTTCGCGGGGTTCTTCAGAACAGGGAACGAGGACTTGATCTGGGACAGCGGGATCACTTTCACGCCCTCGGTTGGTGCCGAGTTGATCGCAACTCCCGCCGCGCCGAAACCGTGGTCGAGCAGGATCTGGGTGAATGCCCCGCCGGCTGAGTGACCCATGATGATCGGGGGGCGGTCGAGGTTCCCGATCAGGGTCTCGAGCATGCCGATGATCTCGGACACCTCGAGTTTCTCGATCGGTGTCGGGTCCGCGCGGAGCGCTTCGACTTCGACCTCGAAGCCCGGGTATGTCGGCGTCATGACGGTGAAGCCCTTGGTTTCGAAATGCTGTTTCCAATTTTCCCAGCTACGCGGCGTGACCCAGAAGCCGTGGATCAGCACGATCGTGTTGGGGGCCGTTTCCGATGCCGACGTCGCCATTTTCCGCTCCTTGCGTCTGCTCTATCGTCCAACGCACCCTGTCTACACCTTCGGAATGACGCCTGAAAGTGCCTCAGGCGGTCGACGCCGCGGCATGGATCAGCGCGAGCCTCGGCACATATCGTCGGTCCTCGTGGCCCCAGCGCGCGCGTCACGCTGACATTGCACTGAGGATGACTCGTCGGTACGCAGACCCGTTGCCGCCCAGGACGCGGCGAGGCCTACGAGGACCACTGAGGATCGGCTTGCGGGCGGTCTAGTTGCGTCGCTGAGTGAGGTGGATGGTGACCTCGTCGCCTTCGCCCTTGTTGATTGCGCGGCGGATCGATGCGGAGATGGGCAGCTTGTGTGTTCCGTCTCCGAGTGCCATGAACGCGCCGGCGAACGGGTGACCGTCGGCGGTTCCCGATACCTTGACGAGTCCGCGGGTGCCGAAGATCGTGGCAGAGTCCGGCAGCTGCACGCATACCCAGGTGTCGCCTTCTCTCACTCGACCCAGGGTTGCGGTGAAAGTGAGGTCGAGCGGTCGGATCTCGCTCATCGCTCGTGCCTGTCGGTCAGCCCGCGGAAGCGGAGCGCGCCGTCCTGATGTTTCTCCGGCATGCGGACGGTGCGGACGCCGCGGATGCGCGTGATATGCATGATGTCTCCTCTGACGATCGGGCAGTCGATCATGGATATGACGATCGAACTGGCGATCAATCGACGGCGTTCACGATCCTCACGAACCACCACACGACGCCCTCACCTGAGCGATCCTGTCTCGCGTCCGCAGTTGCTGCGGAGGTGTACCCGTTAGTCGCGGGTGATGAACTCTGTGATCGCGGTGAGGCTCGCGGAGACCGCGGGTATGGTGGGGGCGAGGTTGAGGTGTCCGTGAAGCACTCCGCGTTCGTTGCGAACGCTCACGTCAATGCCGGCCTGCGCTAGTTGGGCTGCAAACAGTTGCCCGGATGCGCGTAGCGCGTCGTACTCGGAGTTGACGATCAGGGTGGGGGGCAGGCCGTTGAGGTCGGCTAGACCCGGGGTGGAGTGAGCGGTTGCTGACCATTCGGGTCCGCCGAGGAACGCGCGGAGCGCGGGGTTGTCGTCGGCGCGGCCGTCTCGTGGGCCATAGTTCAAGATTTGCGGAACGATGGTGAGTTTGGCGCCGAGCTCGTGCGGTAGTGAGGGCAGCACCGGGTGCATGCCGGGGTAGGCGAGCACGATCCTGGCCGGCACTTCCTCGGAGGCGTCCCGCATCATGAGCGCCGCACTCATAGCGAGTACCGCGCCCGCGCTGGCGCCGCCGATGCCGAGGCGGTCGGAACGGATGCCGAGGTCTGCTGCGCTTTGCCGAACCCACGCGATCGCGTCGATCACATCGGAGACGGGTGCCGGAAAGTGCGTTTGGGCGTCCGCCAGCCGGTAATCGACGGAGATGATGGTCGCGCTCGCGCGGAAGGCGAGTTCGCGTGCAACCCCGTCCGCTTCGAACATGTCCACGTCACCGCCCGTGAAGCCGCCGCCATGCATCCACACCAGCCCGACGCCGTTTTGCCCTCGGTTGTGTGCCGGCCGGTAGACGAGCAGGCGGAGGTGCGGCTTCCCGCCGGACCGAGCGACGCTGATGTCTTCGACGCGGACCGGCGGCGGTTGATAGTTTCCCGGAGGGGTGAAGAACTCATCCCACTTCGCGCGTCCCTCAGCAGTGTCGAACCCCCCGAGTTCGTCCATCGCGTGCAGCAGCGGCAGGTGTGTTTCGATCCACGGATCAAGCGGCATACGGGGTCCTCACGGGATTCCGTCGGTCAATACCAGTAGGGCGATTGGGGCACGTACGGCGCCTCAAGTGCCGACACCTCGTCGTCCGTGAGAACAACGTCAACGGCGGCGACGGCGTCCGCGAGGTGCTTTTCCTTGGTCGCTCCGACGATTGGTGCGGCCACGACCGGGTTGCGGAGCACCCACGCCAGTGCGATCTGCGCCATCGGCAAACCCCGCTCCTCCGCGATCCGGTGAACGACATCGACGATCGGCTCATCTGCCGGGGAGTCGAAGGTCTTCGCGACGGCATCGGTCTCCGCCCGCTGCGTCTGCTCCCCCCACGGGCGCGCGAGGCGCCCCTTGCCTAGCGGCGAGTACGGGGTAAGCCCGACACCCATGTCCCAGCACATCGGGATCATCTCCCGCTCCTCTTCGCGCTTGATGAGGTTGTACTGGTCCTCCATCGCCACAAACGGTGTCCATCCGCCGACTGCTGCGGCGGTCTGCAGCTTCGCGAACTGCCACGCGAACATCGACGACGCACCCAAGTACCGGACCTTGCCGGCCTGGACGAGGTCGTGCAGCGCCTCCATGGTCTCCTCGACGGGCACATCAGGGTCGAACCGGTGGATGTAATAGACGTCGATGTAGTCAGTGCCGAGGCGTTTCAAGGATGCATCGACCTGTTCCAAGATCGCCTCGCGCGACAGGCCCTGACCGGTCGGGCCCTCCTGCATCCTCCCGAACACCTTGGTGGCGAGGGTGATGTCCTCGCGGCGCGAATACTTTCTGATTGCGCGGCCGACGAACTCCTCACTGCTGCCCCCCTGATACACGTTCGCGGTGTCCCAGAACGTGACCCCGAGCTCCACTGCCTGACGGAAGAACGGTTGCGATGCGTCTTCGTCGAGCGTCCAGGCATGCAATCCGGTGACAGGGTTCCCGTAGCTCATGCAGCCCAGACCAATCCGGCTGATCTGTAGATCCGTACGGCCAAGACGGG
>NZ_DASUNI010000227.1:0-6692 GCF_036277215.1 Microbacterium sp.
GAGGGAGGCGACGTCGCGGTCCGGATGCCCAACAGTGAGCTCACGTTCCACGTGGACGAGGCGAGCGCTCCGATCGTGCGGGACGCGTTCGAACTCGGCGCGAACGTGACCGGTCGCGTCACCTTCGACGACGCCGAAGCGTGGGGGGGCGACGACCCGATGGGCATCCCGAGCTTCATCGTGACCCACGAGGTGCCCGAGGAGTGGCGTGACCGGGAGGCGCCGGGTGGCCGATCGACTGCCGGGGTGACCTCAGCGCGTTCGCTTGATCGATGTCGAGCGATCGAGGCGCTGAAGCGCCGCGTGCATCCAGAAGTCGAGAGCGGCGTCCTCGGTGATCGCTCCTCCGCTCACCCGCAGCCAACCGGGTCCCATCGAACGCCCGGCACCCATCTCTGCGCGCGACGCCTCCGGCCGCGCGCCCAGCTCCGCGTCGTCTGAGGCGTCCACACGCACGAGCAGGCTCCGGTCCTTGTTCACGGCCACGACCATGGAGTCGTCGACCATCACGGCGATGGCCCCGAACATCGACACCTCGCGAACGGGGCGGTCCGGAAGCCGCCGCTCGATCCGATCCAGCAACGCGCGAGTCTCGTCGTCCGGGACTCGCGGACTCATTCCGGCCCGTCCGGTCGCGGCAGGTAGCCGAGGCGATCGAAGGCCAGGCGGATCTCGACGATCCGGCCGTCTTCGACCGTGAACAGCTCGTTCGCGAGCGTGGTCGTGGTGACCTCGGTCTGCGGGAAGTACCACAACGACACCCGGTTCCCTTCCGACATCCGTGTCAGCTCGGGGGCGCCGGTCAGCATCGGGACGAAGCCGGAAAGGTAGGCGCGCCACTGGTCCTTCGTGGTCACCTCCGGGTCAGGCGCGTAGCAGGCCACGGATTCAGCGACGAACGCCATCGCGCGGTCGACATCACCGCTCGTCCACGCCTCGTGGTACCCCTCCACGACCGCGAGGGCATCAGTAGTCGTCATCTCGATTGCATCCTTTCCGTACTCACGTTTTCGGCTTCCAGGTGTCGGGCGTCGGGGTGCCGCCCGACGCCGCCACTGCCAGGCGGGGCAGGAAGTGATCCCACCCTTCGACGTGGCCGGGCACGTCGCCCTCCGGCAGATCGGTGTGCACGACCTCGAGGCGCGTGCCGGCCCGCGTCGGGCTGAGCTCGAACGACACGGTGGAACTGCCCGGCGGAAGGGTCTCGCTTCCCTCGAATCCCCACGACACGGTGACTCGGCGCGGAGGGTCGATCTCGAGGAACGTGCCGCGGGCACCGTACCCGGCGATGTTCACCGCGAATGCTCCACCGGGCACGGGCTCCACGCGGGCCCAGTCGCCCATCCACGCGATGATGCCGGCATCCGTGACCAGGTAGCGGAACACCGTCTCGGGCGTGGCTGCGATGTCGATCGACGATCGATGCTCAGCCATCCGTCACCTCCTCCGCTTGCTCGATCGCGCGCTTCAGCAGGGTGAGCCGTTCTGGCCAGAAGTCGTCGAAGAACGCCTTGCCGACGGCCAGCCCCTCCACCCGCACCGCGTACAGATGCCGAGTGCCCGACTGGGTACTCGTGACCAGACCCGCTCGCCTGAGAACCTTGAGGTGATGCGACACCACCTGCTGCGACAGGCCGAGTTCGCTCGCGATCTCTCCCACCGGACGGCGACCTTGCCGGATTGCGGCGAGGATCACACGCCGGTTGCCGTCGGCGAGCGCGTGAAAGGCATCGTCGAGGACGGGCGCGGAAGCTGTGGTCACGCTCAGATCGTAAAGCACAAACATCCGTTTGTACAAACGAACGTTGGTAGAGCGGGAACAACGGATGCCGAGGCGAACGGCGCGGCCATCCCCCCGCCTCGCTACCTGGTATTCGAGGTGCCGCGCTGAAGGGGTCGACGCACCCGCTGGATGACCCGGCGCGCGAGCCGACCAGCCCGCCGGGTCGCACGAGCGACGGTGTCCCTGAGACTGCGATCGCGTCCGTCCCGGCGCAGCTCGACCGTGCCGTCGCTTCGGCGGACCAGCTCGAGTCTGCGTCCAGCGAGGAGAGGTGATCGGCTCATCGAGCCCAAGGTCGCCTGGTCCGCTCGAAGCGCCGTCTCGAACGTCCACCCCGCATGACGGATGCGCGCCATCAGCTGACCGCCCGAGGCAGAGTCGCGCCGGCTGAAGATGCGGAGCGGGTCGAGAGTGAGGGTCGCGCGTGTCGCGGATTGCGGCACGCGACCCGCGATGCGGCGCTGCGCACCGCTCGCCTCGTCGCGCAGCAGGAGGTCGACCCGGTCTCGGCCGAGGTCTCGACTCGCATCGAGGACCTCCGGCGGAAGGAGCTCGCGCCCCAGCGGCTCGGGTGGCATCCAGACGGCGGGCCTTGCGCCCTTCGTCGCTGCGCCGGTCGCGGGCGACGCCTGGGTACCGGGCCGCTCGAAGACGAGGGCGTCCTCGCCGTCGCGGACGACCCGGAAGCGGACCGTGAGTTCGAGCTTTCCGGTGCGCGTCCAGTTGGCCGATGCCACCTCGGCGCGGCATTCGAGGTCGGCTTCGAACTGGGCGAAGCGCAGCAGGTCATCGCGACGGTCGGTGCGCAGGAGCGCGGAGCGGACCCGCAGGGGGAAGGGCAGGCCGTCGTCCACTCCGGGACCGAATCGCTGCTGCACGATCGGTGTGACGACGTCGAGGAAGCGCTGCAGATACTCGTCGGGGTAGCGCGCAACCCGTCCCGCGTCGAGTCGCTTCAGGATCTTTCCTCGGTACCAGTGCCGCAGGAGCGTGTCGCGCAGCCGGCCCGGTTCGGTATTGGCCTCGACGATGTCGAGCACGCTCTCCAGGTGGGGGAAGTAGGTGACCGGATCGATGCGCGACGAGCTCGCACTGCCCTCGTTCTTCTACCATGCGTAGCAGGGTTGGCCCGCAAGAATCGAGATCGTCCTCGCCTTGAAATAGGCCTGCATCACGAAGAGGTGATCCTCCAGCCGCACGCGCCCATCCGGAAAGCGGATGCCGTGCTGGCGCAGGAAGGACGTGCGGAACAGCTTGTGCGGGGTCAGCAGTTCCAGGAGCGGGTCTTCTCCCAGTTTCGCGCTCGGGATGTCGCGGCGGAAGATCTGGCGCGGGATCTTTCGCCCGACCCCGACGACCTTGCCGATCACCACATCGGACGAGTAGCGGTCCGCGTAATCGGATAGGTGCCGCAGCGCCTCGGGGAAGAGCCGGTCGTCCTGATCGGCGAAGAACACGTACTTTCCCTGCGCGGCGTCGACACCGTGGTTTCGGGGCGTGCCCGGCCAGCCGGTGTGCGGCAGGGTCAGCACCCGCACATTGGTGCGAGCTCGGGCTGCCCGCTGCAGGCGATCGCCCGTCGGCTCGCCCGAGCCGTCGTCGCACAGGAGGACCTCGAACTCGCGCGGCGGCAACGACTGGCGGTCGAGCGAATCCAAGAGGTCGTCGAAGCCGTCCCCCGGGCGGAAGACCGGAACGATGACGCTCACCCGCACAGCGCTCGGCGGTTCGGCTCCTGCCGACTCCGACCCGGGCGCCTGTTCGGCGACGAACTCGGAAGATGCGTGCTCACTCGCCATGCCCTCAGCCTGCCTTCCGGTTTCCGACGGTCCAGAGCCCTTGCCTGGCCCTCGCCCAGGTGCTACCGCGCCCTTCGGCGCGATGCGCTGCCTGCCGAAGCGAGGCGGTCACGAGTGATCACGGGCGAACGACTGCATCACGTCGGCGCGTGACTCGCCGGCTGCGCCGAAGTTGTCGCGCAGGCACTCCCCCAGGTCTTCGAGCGCATCGTCCAGGATCGACCCCGCGATGCGGAGGTCGGCGTGCGGTGACCGGAGCGCCGCTTCGGCGAGCGCCTGGGCGACCGGCAGGGCGTGTCCCAGCGAGGTCGGCGCTTCACCCTCGCGGAAGTAGTACGACTCGGGACTCTGGCTGAGGTCGACGCGCACGCTCGCGAGCTGCTGCGCCACGGTGTGCAGCACACCGGAGGGGGCGACCGGATCGAGCGTGCTGAGCTGCTCGGCGTACCGCGCCCGGCCGAGGAGGGTCAGGTACAGGGCGGTCGAGCGCCGTCGAGCGAGCGTCGGGAAGAGCTGAAGGAGCCAGGTCGCCCCGCCGGTCAGGAGCGCGAAACCGGTCACCGCCTGCAGAGGCGAGAGCATGCGGACGAACGGGTCGGTCGGCACGACTTCGCCGAAGCCGAGTGTGGACAGCGACACCAGCGAGAAGTACAGAGCCTCGAGCACGTCAGGATAGCGAGCAGGATCCATCCCGTCGGAGTAGAGGAACCCGTCGGGCACGTGCGGGAGGTAGATGAACCCCCAGCCGATCGCCTGGATCGCCGCCCACGCGAGGACGACGCTGATCGCCGCGAGCGGACCGGATGCCGCCCGGGCGCGCCGACCGAAGCGGGAGGTGACGCTCCATATTCCCGCCACGATCGCGCGAGTCAGCCGACCCCGCGCGTGCGGATGGACAAGCGTGAGGAAGATGTCGGACAGCCCATAGATCACGATCGCCACGCCCACGACGGTGCTTGCGGCATCCCAGATCACGGGTTCACGCTACCCGCATCTCCGCGCCCGACACGCTCGCGTCGACTGCGGCGTCCTGCGACCCGCCGGACGCCGGCGGTCGCGGTCGCCCGGCGCCTACGGCATAATCGCCAACAACCGAACTCGCACCGAAACCTTGAATTGGGTCATGTCCCCGCACAATCTGAAAAGGCTGGTGCCCCGTAGCTTGCGGCTCCGGAGCAAGATGCGATGGAAGAACGGTCGCTGGCGGCTCGCGACCCCGGATCGGGTGTTCCTCGAGGACGTCATCGTTCCCGGATTCCTCGCCGGCAACGAGATCCGTCACGTTCTGGACATCGGCGTCGCGTGGTACACCCGCTCGTACCCGCGGCTGTTCGCTGGTGTGGACTACTGGACGATCGACGTCGATCCCGAGAAGCAGCGCATTGCGGGTCCGAACCACCACACGCTCTCGGCGACGCACCTCACCGACAAGTTCGAACCCGGCACGTTCGATCTGATCCTGTGCAATGGAGTGATCGGCTGGGGGCTGAACGACCCGAAGGATGTCGGCAAAGCCCTGGACGAGATCGCCGATGTGATGCGACCCGGCGGGTGGCTCGTCGTGGGCTGGAATGACATGGAGGGTCGCCGCGTCCCGGGATTGGACGACCTCCTCGACAAGCGCTTCAGCCGAGAGGTCTTCCCGCCGGTGGGAGCGGATCACTTCATCCCCGACACGCCGTATGCGCATCGTTTCGACTTTCACATGAGACGCTGAGATCGTGCCGGCGGAGTCGACTGGGAGTGGGGAACGTCTGATCGAAACCGTCGCGACATTCTGGGCGCACTATGACGACGACCTCATCTTCGCCAATCCGACGGTCATGCACGCCCTCGACAGCGGGCACCGCACGCGGAGCTTCTTCTTCACCGCCGGCGATGCCGGCAAGGGCCTGTCGCCGTACATGGACGGCAGGGAGCGCGGCATCCGTGCCGCATACGACAACATGCGCGGCGCGTCCGGCCCCTGGTCGGACCGCTCCGTGGTCCTCGACAACGGCGTGACGGTGACCGTCACCCGTCCGGATGCGGACGACCGTGTGTCGCTGACGTTCCTGCGGCTGCCCGATGGCGGCTTGGGTGGGGCGGGATACGAGGCGACGGGACGGCAGAGCCTGCGGCGGTTGCTGACCGGCGAGCTGTCGTCCATGTCCACCCTGGACACCGGGCAGGAGGTGACTCTCGAGCTTCTGCGGAGCACCGTGACGGAGCTCGTGCTGGCATCCCGCGCGACGAAGGTGATCACCCACCACCCGGGAGCTCTTTCCGTTGCGAGCGGCGATCATCCCGATCACCAGAGTGTCGGTCGAATCGTCGCCGAGGCGGTCGACGCCGGACCCATCGACGCCGGGGTGGTTCAGTACGCGATCGGATACCTTGCCGCGGAGCGCCCCGCGAACCTCGATCCCGACGTCCTCGACCGCAAGCTGGCAGTGTTCGCCTCCTACGCGGCGCACGATCCTGTGGTCGCGCGCGACGAGATACAGAAGTACCTGGAAGTCCGCGGATTCGGCGAGTGGCTGCAGCGACAGTACCTCGTACCCCACGGCGAGCTGCCGCAGCGCGACGAGTGACGTTGCCGGACTGTGCGCGTCGGCCCGTCGACGCACAGGCAGCCAGGCACTGGCAGGGCCTCCCGCTCGGCGCGGGATGAGTCGTAGCGTTGTTCCATGGCCGACATCCGCGCCGAAGTCCGGGAGTTTTTGAGCAGCCGGCGCGCCCGCATCACGCCGGACCAGGCGGGCCTGCCCGCATACGGCGGCAACCGACGCGTCGCGGGGCTGCGACGCGAAGAGGTGGCGATGCTGGCGGGCGTGTCGGTGGATTACTACGTGCGCCTGGAGCGCGGCAATCTGGCCGGTGCTTCCGACAGCGTGCTGGATGCGATCGCGAACACGCTGCAGCTCGACGACGCGGAGCGCCAGTACCTGCACGACCTCGCCCGCACATCTGGTCCGGGCATCAGGCGGAGCACGAGGGCGAAGCCGACGGTGCGGCCCGCCGTTCACCAGGTGCTGGACGCGATCTCTGACGCGCCGGCGTGGGTGCGCAACGGCCGGCACGACATCCTCGCCGCCAATCGCCTCGCCTGCGCGCTGTACTCGCCGGTC
>NZ_DASUNI010000228.1:0-9305 GCF_036277215.1 Microbacterium sp.
GGGATCGGCGCAGGGGCAAGCGGGGCGCGAAACGACTCGTCGCTGCCATCGAGCTCCTGGACGCGGGCGCTGAGTCGCCGAAAGAGTCCGAACTGCGCCTGGTTCTCAGATCGGCCGGGTTCGGGCCGCTGACCGCAAACCACGAGATCCGCGATGCCCAGGGTCGTTTCGTCGCACGCGCGGATCTCGCGATCGTCGCACTCCGCATCGTGATCGAGTACGAGGGCGACCATCATCGCGACCGGATCCAATGGCGGCGCGACATGGCCCGCCGTCGTCGCATCGAGGCCGAGGGGTGGGTGTACCTGAGCGTGACGCAGTCCGACCTGGACGACCCTCGGGACCTGCTCGCCGACCTCGCTGCAGCGGTGGCCAGCCGCTCCTGACGAGCGAGTTGCCGGTAGCCGATCCCAAGACCGCCTCGGATGCCGCGACCAGTGGCAAGTCGGCGGCGTCACGTCCCTCGCGACGAGCGGGGCTAGTGCTCGCGGAGGTGCGGCCAGGTCCGCTCGTCGTGTGGGGCGTCGTCGGCCAGGACCGTCAGCGGACCGGTCAGCGACAGGCTCCCGGTGAGCACCGCCGCCGGGTCGTCGGCCGGGAGAGGGGCCGGGTCGTCGGGCGCGCGGTCGGCGCGCCGGGCGGGAAGGTCTCCGGATGGTTCGGTCGCCTCGACCTCGAGGATCCGGGATGCCGCGAGCTGCTGCGCAGCCAGTTCGGCGTACAGCCCGTCCGCGGCGATCAGTGAGGAGTGCGTGCCCGATTCGACGATCCGGCCCGCATCGATCACGTGGATCACATCGGCGCCGATGACCGTGGACAGGCGGTGCGCGATCGAGAGCGTGGTGCGACCGCGCGCGGCGGCATCCAGCGCCTCCTGCACGACGCGCTCCGAGACGGTGTCGAGGGCCGACGTCGCCTCGTCCAGCAGCAGCACCGGCGGATCCTTCAGCAGAACCCGTGCGATCGCGATCCGCTGCTTCTCGCCACCGGACAGCCGATAGCCGCGCTCCCCCACGATCGTGTCGTAGCCCTCTTCGAATCCGGCGATGATGTGGTGGATGTTCGCCGCGCGGCACGCCTCCTCCAGCTCCTCCTGAGTCGCCTCCGGTTTCGCATAGAGCAGGTTCTCGCGGATCGTCGCATGGAACAGGTACGTCTCCTGCGAGACGATCCCGACGTGGTCGATGATGGACTCCTGGGTCAGCCGCCGCACGTCCTCGCCGGCGAAGAGCACCTCGCCGCCGGACGCCTCGTACATCCGAGGCGTCAGGTACAGCACCGTCGTCTTGCCCGCCCCGGACGGCCCGACGAAGGCGACGTGCTGGCCGGGATCGGCGGCGAACGAGATGCCGCGCAGCGTCGGTCGGGCATCGGCCGACGCATCGGGGTACTGGAAGACGACGTCACGGAATTCGATGCGTCCGACCGGGCCGGGTGCGCGTGACACCGGGATCGCATCGGGCGCGTCGCTGATCGCAGGCACCAGGTCGAGGTACTCGAAGATGCGGGCGAACAGGGCAGCCGACGTCTGCACGTCCAGAGCCACCCGCATGAGCCCCATGAGCGGCATGAGCAGACGCGCCTGCACGGTCGTGAAGGCGACGATGGTTCCGGCCGTGATCACGTCGTTCCCGCCGGTGATGAGGTAGCCCGAGACGAGGTAGATGACCGCAGGCACGCTCGCCATCAGCACCTGCACGACCGCGAAGAACCCTTGACCGCTCATGGCCCTGCGCACCTGCAGGCGCACCTGATTGACGTTCTCGGCGCTGTAGCGGGCGGACTCGGTGCGCTGCCGGTTGAACGACTTGGACAGCAGGATGCCGGAGACGCTCAGGGTCTCCTGCGTGATCGAGGTCAGCTCAGACAGCGACTCCTGCGTCTCACCGGCGATGCGCGCACGCACCTGGCCGACGCGTCGCTGGACGATCACGAGGAACGGCATCATCACGACCGCGATGATCGTGAGCCGCCAGTCGATGATGATCATCGCGACCAGAGAGGCGATCACCGTCACCACATTGCCCAGGATGCTGGTGACGGTGTTGGTGAGCACGCCCGAGACTCCGCCGACATCGTTCTGCAGGCGGGATTGGATGACCCCCGTCTTGGTGCGCGTGAAGAAGCCGAGCTCCATCGCCTGGAGGTGCTCGAAGAGCTTGACGCGCAGGTCGCCGGTGACCCGGTTGCCGACGGTGGAGGTGAACCAGGTCTGCAGCACGCCCAGGCCCGACGAGAGCACGAAGAGGCCCACCATGATCAGCACGAGCCGCAGCAGCAGCGCCAGGTCGGGCGGCCCGCCGTCGACCGGGAACAGCGCCTCGTCGAAGATCTGCTGCACGATCAGCGCCGGCACGACGGCGATCGCAGCCCCGGCGATCACCAGCAGGCCGGTCACGAGAATGCGGAAGCGGTACGGGCGGAAGAGCGCGACGACTCGGCGGCCGAGGTCCGGGATGCGCGGCGCGTCGGCGTTCAGCTTCTTCTGCGCTTCGATGTCGACCGGGCGGAATCCCCCGCCCGGCCCGCCGCCACGCCCGCCCATGCTCACGAGCGCAAGCCTACTTTCCGACCCGGACGTCCGGGCCGGACCGTCCGTCGCTCCGGCAGCGGCGCGATGCGGGCTCGGATGCCGCCGGCCTCAGCCCAGGTCGATGACGAGATTCACGACCGTGCCGATGATGACGGCGCCGAACAGGTACGCCAGCAGCGCCTGCGCGATCACGATGCGCCGGATCTCGTTGGTGCGCACGCTCGTGTCGCCGACCTGGTAGCCCATGCCGATGCCGACCGAGAAGTAGGCGAAGTCGGTGTACGACGGGTCCGCGTCCTGGTTGAAGTCGATGCCGCCGACCGGGTCGCCGTAGTAGATGTGCGCGTATCGGAGCAGATAGTCGACCTGGATCAGCGTCCAGGATGCCGCGACGCTCAGCACCGCGATCGCTGCGAGCAGGTACGACTCCAGTTCGGACGTGTTCCGCGTCTGGATGAGCACGACGGTGACGGCACCCAGACTCGCGACGCTGCCGATGAGGGCGACGAGTCGCGCGACGGAGCGGCCGGGATCCTCGCCGGTCGCGTGGAATCGTGTCTGAGCGGCATCCATCGGCCAGATCAGGATCGCGATCCACGTGACGCTCGTGAAGGCCGCTGCCCCCCAGCCCGCCAGCAGCGCCGCCGCGAAGCCGAGGAACGGTGCCACCACCGCCGCGATCGCCACCCCCACACCCACGGCGACGATCGACCGCACGAGCGCGGCCATGCGAACGGGAGTCAGGGCCATACGTGAATGTTTCCATGCGATTCGGGAATGCCCTGTCCGACGGGGCCGTTACTGTGAGGGCTTGTCCTTTTTCGTGTGACCCCGCCTACGGGATGGCTGTCGTGCACGCCGATCCCCGAGGAGACGACTTGATGGCCGCCACCGACACCACGCCCGGCACCGACAGCATCCGCGTGCCCGCTGCATCCGGCGCGGTGCTCAGCCGCAAGGACAGCCGCATCATCTGGCTGCTGCTGGGAGCCGCATTCGTCGCGATCCTCAACGAGACCACGATGGGCGTGGCGATCCCGCACCTCATCGGCGACCTCGGCATCACCGCCGTCGAGGCTCAATGGCTGACCACCGCCTTCATGTTGACGATGGCGGTCGTGATCCCGATCTCGGGCTTCCTCCTTCAGCGCTTCACCACGCGGACCGTCTTCGTGGCCGCGATGAGCCTGTTCTCGCTCGGCACCCTCATCGCGTTCCTCTCGCCGGGGTTCCCTCTTCTGGTCGTCGCCCGGGTCGTTCAGGCCACCGGCACAGCCATCATGATGCCGCTGCTCATGACCACGATCATGACCCTGGTCCCCTCGAACATCCGCGGCCGGATGATGGGCCGCGTCAGCATCGTGATCTCGCTCGCGCCGGCCATCGGCCCGAGCCTCTCGGGTCTGCTGCTGGATTCGGTGGGGTGGCGCTGGATCTTCGGCATCATCCTGCCGATCGCGCTCATCTCACTCGCGGTCGGCGCGCGGTGGATCCAGAACATCGGCGAGCCCACGCACGCGCCCATCGACGTCCCATCGATCATCCTGTCCGCGTTCGGGTTCGGCGGGATCGTCTTCGGCCTGAGCCAGATCGGCGGTGCGGCCACTCACGGCAGCGCGTCCGAGGTGGCGGCTGCCGACGCGATGTCGACCATCACGCTCATCGCGTCGTTCAGCGTCGGCGTCGTGGCGCTCGGGGTGTTCGTCTGGCGCCAGCTGCTGCTGCAGCGCACCGACCGGGCCCTGCTCGATATGCGCGTCTTCCGGTCGCTGAACTTCTCGCTCTCGATCGCGCAGATGGGGCTGCTGTCGCTGGCGTTCTTCGGGGCGATCACCGTCGTGCCGCTCTACATGCAGAGCGTGCTGCAGGTCTCCGCGCTGGAGACGGGCCTGGTCGTGCTGCCCGGCGCTCTGGCGATGGGCCTGACGGGCCCCCTGATCGGCCGCATCTACGACCGTTGGGGAACCCGCGTGCTGCTCATCCCCGGATCGATCGTGGTCAGCGGGATGCTGTGGACCTACACGACGTTCGATGAGTTCACGTCCGTCTTGGTCATCGCCGTCGCGCAGACCGTGCTCTCGCTGGGCCTCGCGCTGTCGTTCACACCGCTGTTCACGGCATCCCTCGGATCGCTGACACCGCGCTTCTACTCCTACGGCTCCGCTGTGGTCGGCACGGTGCAGCAGGTCGCCGGTGCGGCCGGCATCGCGCTGATGATCACGATCATGGCGGCGGTCACCGCCACCAACGTCGAAAGCGGGGCTTCCGAGGTCGCGGCGGGCGCGATCGGTGCGCAGGCCGCGTTCACTATCGCAGCTCTCGTATCCCTTCCCCTCATCGTCGGGGCGTTCTTCATCCGCAAGCCGGCAGATCAGCCGTTCCCTGCGCACGCCGCGCACTGAGCGAACCCGTTCCCCTCGGCCGCGAAAGGGGGGATCTCCCCGTCGTGGCGACGGGGGGTGCGTGGCATGCTGGGGCGCGACCGCCGGATCGCGTCCGCGCGGGTCGATGAGGAGCGCAGGCATGATCGTGAATCCCCCCAGTGTCGACGATGCGTCCGGCCACGCCGCGGACATGTACCAGGAAGACCTCCGCGACGACGGATTCGTCTACGCCCACACCCGCGTCATGGCGATCAATCCCGAGGCGCACCAGGCCTTCGAAGCCCTGATCGGCGCGATCCAGCCGTCGATCGGAGTGCGCACGTACGAGTTGGTCACTCTCGCCGCAGCACGCGGCATCCCGTCGCCGCACTGCCTGCTCGCGCACGGGCGCAAGACGCTGCGCGCGGACGTGCTCGACGAGGACGAGCTCGAGCAGGTCGCCCTGGACTACCGCACCGCGCAGCTCAGCGACGCGGACGTCGCGGTCATGCGCTTCGCCGAGAAGGTCTCGACGGATGCCGCGGCGATGACGGATGCCGATTCCCAAGAGCTGCGCGACTCCGGCTTCACCGACCGGCAGATCGTCGACATCGCGCTTGCCGCCGCCGCCCGCAATTACCTCAGCCGGGCGCTGCGCGCCCTCGCCGTTCCGGTCGACGAGGTTCCGGGGCTGAGTCCTCGGCTGGTCGCCGCGCTGCTCTCGCCGGTCGGCCGTTAGGCGCCCGCCCGCGGCGCCGAACGCCGCCTCAGTGGTGGATGAACGCCTTCAGCAGGATGATCACGCCGCCGAACGCAGCCGTGAGCAGAGCGCTGCCCAGCCGGAGCCAGAAGTGCCGGGTCCACTTCGCCACGGCGAGCCAGCCCAGGATGCCGAGGGCCACCGCGTCGATGATGAGTGCAAACCACACCGCGACGTCGTCATCGACCGCTCGGGTCACGCCCAGAAGCAGCACCGCGATCGGGGCCAGGGAGACGAGCAGCATTCCGAGCGAGTGGTACACGGCCCCGCGCAGGCTCTCCGGCAGTCGCGCCCGGCCCTCCGTCTCGGCGAGCCGGGCGAGCGTGCCCGAATAGACGTGTGCAGCGAAGAAGACGATCACCGTCACGACCACGGTGACCAGTGCGCTGAGGGAAGTGCCCGTGAGGTCGTAGCTCACAACGATCATGCCCGACACGAGGATCAGTCCGTAGATCGCCTCCTCGGACATGAGGATCCGTCTGACCGAGGGCTTCGTGCCCAGCTGCTCGTCGCTCATCGAACCTCCCCCTACAGAGTGGCAGAACGGACGGTGCTTCTCAGCGAAGATGCGCCCCGGCGCCCACAGCGTAGGCCTCGGTCAGCCAGCCGGCGAACGTGTCATCCAGTTCGTCCGCGCCCTGCAGGCGGAATTGGTGCACGAAGAGCCGCTTGGTGTACGGGGAGACGCGCATGATGCGTGGATCCTCGATCACCCGCTGCACGTCGAAGTATCCACGGAGGCCGGTGGCCGTCGGTCGCGCGCCGGCGAAGCCGCGCCGCTCGCCCTTGAGCGTGATCGTCGTCTTGCCGACGGAGTACGTGAACGGCCCGATCGCCTCGACGACGTGGATGAAGCGGCGATAGAGGTCGACGGCGAAGTCAGGCTGGCCGGCGAGGTGCCGGTCTACGGTCCAGATGTCGCCATCGACCATAGCGGGCTGATGTCAGATGCCGGTGCCGCAGGCCGAGCCGCCGCAGCATGACGTTCCCGACTCGACCACAGTAAGGAGGGTCTTCTCCTCGGCGGTCGGCTGGAGGGTGGCGGGCGAAGGAAGCTGTGACGTGGTCATGCGATCAAGCCTAACCGGGCACGACCGGTGCTCCGTTCATGATCGCGGGAGCGGCACACCGCCCGTCTGACAGGTCGGGCAGTACTGGGCAGCCGCGCCGGAGAAGCTGAGTTCCCGGATCGTGTCGCCGCACACCGGGCACACCGCGCCGGTCTTGCGATGAACCTGGAGCGCGGCGTGTTTGGCCGCGCGCAGCTCGGAGGGCGCTATGCCGCGCCGCGCTGCAGCGGCATCGGTCAGGATCGCCCGCGTCTGCTGCGCAAGACGCTCGACTTCGGCTTCGGAGAGGCCGGCCGCGTGGGTGAGCGGCGAGATCCGCGCCGCGTGCAGGATCTCGTCGGAGTACGCATTCCCGATGCCGGCGAGCGCCGACTGATCCTGCAGCAGCGCCTTGATCTGCTTCCTCCGGCCCGCCAGGATGCGCGCGAACCGCGCGCTGTCGAAGTCCGGACCCATCGGGTCGAGGCCGAGCTTCGCAACGGCGTGCACGTCGGCGGCATCCGGCACGATATGCACCGTCACCGCCTTCCACTGGCCGGCATCCGTCAGATCGAAACCCGAGCCGTCGTCGAGCCGGATGCGCGCCATCAGGGTCGCATCGCCCGCGCGCCGCAGGTCGTCGGGCGCTTCGTCGTGCCAGAGCACCCAGCCGTCGTGACCGAAGTGCACGACGACATGCAGGCTGCCGCCGCCACCGTCGGTCGTCGCGATGTCGATCATCTTGCCCAGTCGGGTCACGCCGGTGATGCGCCGGCCGATGAGCTCGGAAGGGCTCGGATGCTGTGTCTTCAGCGCTTTGGCCAGGATCACGTCCGCGCTGCGGATCGCGCGGCCCGTGGTGCGGCCCGTGAGGAAGGACGCGAGCTCCTGCACTTCTGGTGACTCGGGCATGGCCCCCATGATTCCACGGAGGGCGGACGTCGGCGGGGGCAGTGCGGGTCAGGGCGCCCTGGTCGACGCCTGGGCCGCGGAATCCGCCGACTTGGCCGCGCGCCGTCGCCGGATCGTCTCGACCACGGCCCAGCTGAGCAGCCCCACGGCGATACCGAGGAACACGCCTCCGATGACGTCGGTCAGCCAGTGCGCCTGAAGGTACGTGCGACTCCACGCCATCCAGATCACCCACACCGCGCCGAGCACCCACCACAGCCAATGCCGGAACAGCAGCGCGAGGACCGTGGTGAGAGCGGCCGCGAACGCCACATGCCCGGAGGGGAATGAGGTCGGGACGACCTCGGCGAGCGAGTCCTCCGGGCGGATCCGGGCCACGACCGCGGCGAGCGGCGCCGCGATGCCGATGCACAGGGCGAGCGCCACGCTGACGGTGATCGCCGCCCACCACCAGCGCAGGATCAGCAGCGTCGCGACGATCGCCCCGGCGAAGATGAAGCTCATGACCGGTCCGCCGAGGTGGCCGGGTATCCAGGCCAGGACGAGTCCGGCATCCGTCTGGTTGGCGTCCATCAGGTCGTGCCACCAGATGTCGATCGGAAACGGCTGGTCACGGCGGACCGAGGTCACCACCCACAGCAGGATGATCGCGACGATGGCCGCGGCGGCGCCGACGATCAGCGGGGTGAGCCGCGAGAGATCCGGACGCTCGTGAGGGGGTTGCATCGGGCTATCTTCTCAGGCGGCTCGCCCCAGCGGGCGAGGCGCCCCCGGATCGATGGCGAACGTCGGAGCAGATCAATGCGACTCGCGGCTGACTGCGTTCCCGCTGGACCCGACGAGGAAGTCCAGGTCGGCGCCGGTGTCGGCCTGCATCACATGGTCGACGTAGAGCTTGGCCCAGCCGCGCGCCGGGTCCGCGTAGGCGGCCTGGCTCGCCGCGGCCTGACCGCGCGCCTCCAGCTCCTGGTCGGAGACGTCGACGCTCAAGGTCCGGTTCTCCACGTCCACCGTGATGATGTCGCCGGTGCGGATGGCTGCGAGCGGGCCACCCGCGGCGGCCTCCGGTGCTACGTGGAGGATCACCGTTCCGTAGGCCGTGCCGCTCATCCGCGCGTCGCTGATGCGCACCATGTCGCGGACCCCCTGCTCCAGCAGCTTGCGGGGCAGCGGCATGTTGCCGACCTCGGGCATCCCCGGGTATCCCTTCGGCCCGCACCCGCGCAACACCAGGACCGAATCGGCCGTGACATCGAGATCGGGGTCGTCGATGCGGGTGCGCAGGTCCTCGACACTGTCGAACACGACGGCAGGGCCTGCGTGCTGGAGCAGTTCGGGCGTTGCCGCAGCGGGCTTGACGATCGCTCCGCGTGGCGCCAGGTTGCCGCGGAGGACAGCGATCCCTGCGTCGGCCATCAGCGGCTTCTCGCGGGGGAAGATGACCATATCGTCGTAGACGGGCCGGTCGGCCAGGTAGTCCACGAGCGGGGCGCCGGTCACCGTGAGCGGCTCGGGACGCAGCAGATCCTCGATCTGGGCGAGCACAGCCAGGACACCGCCCGCACGGAACAGGTCATCCATCAGGAACAGTCCGCTGGGCTGCAGGTTCACCAGCACCGGGACTCCGGCGCCTGCGTGGTCGAAGTCGTCGAGCGTGAGATCGACACCCAGCCGGCCGGCGATCGCGA
>NZ_DASUNI010000229.1:0-2330 GCF_036277215.1 Microbacterium sp.
GACGACGTGACCGCGGAAGGGACCCGGGCTGCGGAAGATGCGGTCGACGAGATTTCCCAGGACGCCGGCGCACAGCAGGCCGAGGGCAACGGCCCAGCCGGGGTGACCGAGTCGCGGCACCAGCCGGATGATCACGAATCCGACCACCAGCATGGCCAGAATCGCGAAAACCACGGTGAACCGCTCGCCCAAACTGAACGCCGCCCCGGGATTGCGGATCAGTCGCAGGGTCAACAGACCGTTCAGCAACTCGACCGGCTGCCGCGGATCGAGCCATCGGACCGCAATGATCTTGCTGAGCACGTCGGCCGTCACGCCGGCGATCGCGACCCCGGCGAACAACCAACGGAACCTGCGGCGCTCCACGAGATCCAGACCGGAGGTCTCCGACGCAGGTGGAACGGTTATCGGCGCTCCTCGCGCTGCTTGCACGAAACGCACAGGGTGGCCCGAGGAAACGCCTGCAGACGCCCCTTGCCGACCGGCTTGCCGCAGTTGTCGCAGCTCCCGTACGTGCCGAGCGCGATGTGCCGCAGCGCCAGCTTGGACTGATCGAGCATCTCCCGGGCGTTGTTGGCCAACGACATCTCGGCGTCGCGCTCGAAGTTGGCGGAACCGACGTCAGCGGGATCCCGGCCAGCGCCTTCGTTTCCGTCCCGCAGCAGGCCGTTCAGCTCCGCCGTCGATACCTCGATCTGGCTCTCGAAGCGGACGACGTCCTCTTCCAGCGCCGCCTTCACCTCGTCCAGCTCTGCGGTGGTCCACGGCTCTTCGCCCTCGCGAACAGGCAGCGTTGAGACGTCGACCGTACTGGCCCGCTTCGAGCCCTGACCAGCGGTGTTCGCCCTGGTGGTGGTCATGCTGCCCCCTCATGGGTGTGGAGTGACGCAGAGACATTAGGACGCATTGTGGCGTTGTTCAACGACCAGCGCTGATAATTCCCTGAGTTAATGAGCCCGTTGAGCCGGAGCGCGAGCCTCCCGACGCTCGCCGGGCGTCAGCGCTGGTCGCCGAGGAGAGCGTCGAGGCGAGGGGTGTCGCTCGTCGAGCCGCCGCCCAGGGTGGGCGGACCGTCGTCGTCTGAGTCGCGCAGGTTCTCACTACCGGTGCTCGCCTCGGGCTCGCCCGGGGACGGTTGCGCGCCCTCGGGCACCTCGTCGGGCTCGGCTCTCGTCGTCTCCAGCGTCTTAATCTGATTGTGGAGCTCGGCCGCCAGAGTCTGCCGGTACGAGGCCTCGAAGCTCCGCAAGTCTTCGACGGTCGTGGTCAGCTGATCACGCTGCTGCTCCAGCTCACCGAACATCTCGACCCGGCGGGTATCGATATCGCGATCCAACGCTTCTGCGCGGCTGAGCGCGTCGCCCTGGACGCGCTCCGCATTGGCGCGCGCCTCGGATTCGATCCGCTCCGCCCGGGTCTGCGCGTCCGACGTGAGCTGCTGGGCATTGCGACTGGCCTCTTGGCGGATCCGGTTCGCGTCCTCGGTCGCTTCTGCGACCAAGCGCTCGGACTGTTCGGTCGTCAGCTCGACCAACCGGACAACGGCGGGGCTGGCCTCCTTGGCGGTCGTCACCACGATCGTCTGAGGGGGCTGCTGAGTGGTCTGGGGCGCAGCATCCGGGCTCGGGGCTGAAGCGCTCGGCGCCGGGGTCGCCCCCCCGGACCGCAGCGATTCAATCTGCTTCTTCAGGTTCTGGTTCTCGTCGGTGAGCTGCTCGAAAGCGGCTTCCACCTGGTCGACGAACTCGTCGACCTCCAGCACCTCGTAGCCGGACTTGCGGGCCATCCTGAACCGCTTGTTCCGCACATCGTCCAACGTCAGCGTCATCGTCGTTCACCTCGGCTATTTCCGCGCATCTTCTGTGCATCTTCCGTGCATCTCCGGCATGCCTACGCCTACCCATCCGACCCACCGTACCCAATGGGGGTCGGGAGAGCACAAACGCGGCGAGCCGGCCGCCCAGCCGCCGGCGTCAGCGCAGCAGCACGACGGCGTTGACCCGCATCAAGATGCTGACCCCGATGAAGAGACCGATGAAGGCCAGATCCAACATGATGTTCCCGATCCGCACCGGCTTGAGCACCTTGCGCAGGGCCCGGAGCGGCGGATCGGTGATGGAGTACACGATTTCGGCGACCACGAGCATGGGACCACGCGGCTCCCACTCACGGACCAGCACCGGGATCCAGGACAAGATCATCCGGGCGAACAAGATCAACAGAAAGATCCACAACACCCAGTCGATGATCATTCCGACGACAATCATGTTCTCCCCGTGCTCTGGCTCAGCTGCGTCATTCCTACGTCAGGCGCAGAGCCCGGTTCGCCG
>NZ_DASUNI010000230.1:0-2555 GCF_036277215.1 Microbacterium sp.
AAGGAAAGGACTTGACGTGGATCTCCCTTACGTGTCAGGGGTTGATTTCATTCTGGGCGACAGTTGCTACCCGCTCACGCTGCAAGAGGCGAGCGTTCTGCACGACTGGCTTGACGAGAGCGAGTCGCCGGCAAGGCAAGAACTCGCAGCCGCGATTCGCTACGAGGCCACGTTCACGCGACGCCCGACGGTGAGGCTCGACCTCGACGACATTGCGGTCCTGCGATCGGCTCTGTGCGCCGAGTACCTCGCCGAGCTGCCCGGGCTCGCGCTGATCCGGGCCGCCCTCTGCGAGCAGGCCGCGTAACACACGTCCCGTCCACCGGCGCCGCTTCCTCGTTCGGTACTAGGCAGGGATGTCGTCGTACTCGATGACGCCGGCAACGTAGCTGTGCTTGATCTTCGTGTGGCCATCCCGGAATGGGCCGGTCCGGTACTCGTAGAGGCGGACCTCCGGTCTCTGGTCTTCGGGAGCGGTCGAGTACACGGTGGCGAAGTCACCATCGATCTTGCCGAGCTCGGTCGCGAACCGAGACTGGATGTCGAAGACGTCGAAGGCGGATTTGTCGTGGCCGGCCGCGAGCTCGACGCCGATGACAAGTAGGGCGTCGTCGTTCTCGTTCTCCGCGTTGAAGGCTTGGAACGACTCGATCGATCGGTCGATCGCCGGGATGGCGTGGAGCGCCTGACGAATGCCGTCGGGCGAGACCGTCGTGCCGAAGAACGACACGCTCAGGTCGGAGCGTCCGTAGTGGAAGAGCAGCGGCAGGCTGAGCATCCGGACCCCGCGAGCGCGTAGCCCCTCGATGAGGTCACAGCGGCCGGCCCGCTCGATGGCGGCGATCGCGTCGCGGTAGCGCATCGTGTGGCCGACGTCGTGGATGTTGTACCGGATCTTCGGGGCAATGTTGGACGGGCGGTTGAGGCTGAACAGCAGCTCGTTCCGCTCGTTCGACTCGATGTAGTAGTCGAGTGGGTTGTACTGGAAGATGGAGGGGAGCGATCCGAAGTCTTTCACGAGCTCGCGTCGCAAGTGCTCGTCGGATGCGACCGCCTCGCGTAGCGCGATGGTGAACTCGTTCTCGTACGCGATGTTGATCTCCAGGTCGGATGCGCCGTAGCTGCCGATGACGCGGCCGAACGTCTTCGACAGGTGAGCCCGCATCTGGTCGGTGATCGCCTCGCCGCCGTAGATGGCGTCGACGGTGTAGCCGTCCCAGTCGAAATCGTGGTCGTCGACCAGGCTCTTCAGGAACGGCGGGTAGCCCAAGATCACGTAGTGGTACCCCGGCCCGAACGCCGTCATGGTCGAGAGGATCTTCTTGGCGTCGGATCCGGTGGACTTCAAGACGCAGAGCTCGCCGATTGACTGGCTCACGATCATGCCGGTCGCCCAGGCGCCGAGGACGAACGCGTTGATGGCGAAGATCGGCTCGCGCCCGAACGTGGCGGAGAACGACAGCTGTAGGAGCTGCTTGGTGTCCAGCCGCTCGTCCCAGCCCCGCACCCAGTTGGTCGGGGCGCCGGTGCTCCCGGAGGATTCGTCGACGGTCACGCCCATGGTCGGCAGCGAACCGCCCCAGCATCGGTCCTCGATGCGGTGCCGCTTGACGAACGACTCCTTGTCGGTCACGGGGACGCGGTCCCACGAGCTGGCCCGGAAGTCGTCACGCTGACTCTGCCGGTAGTGGTCTCGGTAGGCGGGAACCCGTTTCCTGGCTCGGCGTGCGAGGGCTGCGGCCCGGTGCCGGGAGACACCCCAGCGCAGCGGTTCCAGTGCGTTGACGAGCAGTAGCTGGGACAGGAGCTGGTGGCGGAGGGCCAGTCGTTCCACGGCGTTGGTCACGGCGACGACGGGCCGCCAGGCCAGGTCTTCGGCTGTCATCGCAGGTACTCCTCGATTGGCTTTCGCAGTGACCGCGGCGGCGGTGACGACGTGCCGGCCCGGAAGATCATCCAGAGCAGGTCGCCCGGCGCCTCGTTGACTCCGATCATTCGCAGCAGCCGACCTCGGGCGGCATTGTCGGTGATGATCGAGCCGTACGGCTGCAGGTAGTAGCCGTGCTCGGTCAGCGTGATCCAGGCGTCCATCAGGATTCGGCCCGCCTGAAACTGGTCGCGACGCGTCGCCAGCGGCCCGTAGATCCATCCGACGCTGGCGGCACGGTTCTGTGAGAGGTACTGCATCGTGAGCCATCGTCGTACGACCCCGAACCGGAGCAGCGACCTCAGTCGAAAGACGAGCCAGATCTTCCAGGCCGGCGTCGCGAGCGACGCCGGTGTGAAGCCGCTGCGGAAGCGTCGGCGAGACCGCTTCGTGTACCGGATCCAATGGTCGAGCTCTCGGCTCGTGCTCTTGTCCTGGAGGTCCTCCAGCAGGATCTCGTTGTTCAGCTCCAACACCGCCGCGACGATCCCGGGGTCTGTCGTGATCGTCAACGCCGTGTGGCCGTCGCCGAGCGCCTGCACGGCGCCGATCGCGGCGTCGCTGACGGGCTCGGCGCCGTAGGCGAACCGACTGGTCTGGCGCGCGTGGAGCCGCGCGGCCAGTGCCG
>NZ_DASUNI010000231.1:0-2472 GCF_036277215.1 Microbacterium sp.
CTGCGACAACCTCACGGGTGACGGCCAGCCTGTCGATCTGTACACGGCGCTGAACGAGGACTACGACCTCATCGGCAACGTGAACACCTACGCGCTGGACGTCAACTCCGACGCGGTCGCTGCATCGATCATCACGTTCGCCTTCGACACCTCAACGGTGAACAACGTGAGCGCGCCCGGCAAGTCGCACGGATCGGGCAAGAGTACCGACGCGATGAAGAACAAGTTCCCGGAGTGATCCGCGGCGCCGCTCAGCGGTGAAGCCGACCCGGCCGGTCACGAGCGATCGTGACCGGCCGAGTTGCTTCCATGGGTGAGGTCAGCGGGCGCCGGCGAACCGCCCGGCCGCGGCATCCGTCATCGTTGCGGCGTCGGCGGCCGCGAGGGCGACCATCACGTCGTCGGTGAGGTCGTCGACGTGCTCCAATCCGATGGAGAGCCGCACGATTCCCGCCCCGGGCTTCGCCGCCGCGGCGACGGGCCGGTGCGTGAGCGAGGCGGGATGCTGCACGAGCGAGTCGATGCCGCCGAGCGACACGGCGTGCTCGATGAGCTCGCAGGACTCCGTGAACCGGGCGGCCGCATCGAAACCGCCCGCGAGCTCCACCGCGATGATGGAGCCCGGTCCGTCGAGCTGGCGGCCCAGGAGGCCCTTCGGATCCTGACCGGCGAGGCCGGGATAGAACACGCGGGCCACGGCGTGGTGGGCGCTGATCCTCTCGGCGAGCACACGCGCGGTCTCCTGCTGCGCGCGCACCCGCAACGGCAGCGTCCGCAGCCCCCGGTGCAGCAGGTACGCGGCCATCGGGTGCAGCAGACCGCCCGTGAGCGCGCGGACGCAGCGCAGTCGTTCGACCCAGACCTGGTCGGTCGCGACGACTCCGCCCATCACGTCGCCGTGCCCGCCGAGGTACTTCGTCGCGCTGTGCAGCACGAGGGTGGCGCCGTGCCGGACGGGCTGCTGCAGCACCGGAGTGGCGAAGGTGTTGTCGACGAGAACCGGAACCTCGCCCGCAGCGGTCGCGACCTCGGCGAGGTCGACGAGTTCGAGCGTCGGATTGGCCGGCGTCTCGACCACGACCAGCCCGGTGTCGGGCCGGATCGCCGCGGCGATGCCCTCGACGGTCGTCCACGTCACGGTGGTGCCGAGCAGCCCGCTTTCGAGCACGTGATCCGAGCCGCCGTAGAGCGGGCGGACGGCGACGACGTGCGGCTTGCCCGCATTCACCGACGCGATCAGGCACGCGGTCAGGGCTGCCATGCCGCTGGCGAACGCCACCGCACCCTCGGTCGACTCGAGGTCGGCGAGCGCGTCCTCGAACCGCGCGACGCCCGGCTGCCAGAGGCGCTGGTAGACCGCACTGCCGCCCGGCCCGCGGTCGTGACCGGTCGAAAGCTCCTCGTACGCCAGACCGCCGAGATCGACATCGGGCAGCGGATACGTCGTCGAGAAATCGATGGGCGGAACGTGAACACCGGCCTCGCGGAGACCGGCCATTCCGGCGTGCACCGCTCGGGTCTCGAATCGGGGATGCCTCTTGTCCATTCCTCCAGAACAGCAGATCGTCCCTCGATCCTCAATCGACCTTGAAGGATGCCGCCCCACGGGTATCGTTTGCCGCAGATGCTTCATCCACCGCGCGGCGAAGGAGCCCCATGGCGCAGGTCCTTGATCTCGACAGAACCGACCGCGCACTGCTGCGCGCGCTGACCGCGAACGCCCGTGCATCCGGGGCATCCCTGGCCGCCACGCTCGGCATCGCAGAGTCGACCGTGTCCCTCCGTCTGCGCAGGCTGCAGACCAGCGGGGTGATCCGCCGCTATCGCGTCGATCTGAACCCGATCGCGCTCGGCGCGACCGTGCAGGCGCTCATCGCCATCCGCCTGGTCAAGCATGCGCGCGAGGAGATCGAGGCGTTCCGCCGCTCCGCGCCCAGCCTGCCCGGGGTGCTCAGCCTCTTCCACATGGCGGGCGCCGACGACTTCCTGCTCCACGTGCTCGCGCGGGATGCCGCCGAACTCCGGGAGTTCGTGCTCGCGCACCTCACGGGGCACCCCGCCGTCGCGCACACCGAGACGAACCTGATCTTCGAGCACGCCGACGGTGACGGCTGGCAGCGCCTGATCGGCTGAGCGCTTCCCTGCGTGAAACCCTCCGAGGCGCGCGATCCCATTCGATCTGTGCGTGCGCGACGGAGGGTTTCGCGCCGGACGGAGGGTTTCGCGCCGCAACGAGGAGCTCAGCGCGCCTCGATCAAGCCGGAGGGCGCGCCGAGCAGGATCTCGGCGGCCCGCGCCATCTTCTCGACGTACCCCTCTCCGTCGATGCCGCGGGCCAGCGACTGGGCGTTCAGACCGTCGATCATTCCGAGCACCTGCCATGCGGCATCCGAGGAGTCCGGCGTCGTGAAAGCCTCCGTCGCGCATCCCTCGTCGATGACGCTCGCCACCATGCGGTGCCACGCGTCCATC
>NZ_DASUNI010000232.1:0-2772 GCF_036277215.1 Microbacterium sp.
GCTGCACCTCATGTGCCTGTCCGTCGGCCTCGGCCCCGGCGATGAGGTCATCGTGCCCTCGCTCACCTTCGTGGCGACCGTGAACGCGATCGCCTACACGGGGGCGACGCCCGTCTTCGCCGACGTCGCGGCCCTGGACGAGCCATGGATGGCGGCGGCGGCCGTCGAGCTCGCGATCTCGCCTCGCACCAAGGCGGTCATGACGATGGCCTACGGCGGTCATCCCGGGGAGATCGAGGCAATCCGTGCTATGGCCAGAGGCCTGACGCTCCTGGAGGACGCCGCGCATGCGGCGGGCGCGAGGTCGCACGGTCGCCATATCGGGACCTTCGGCGCCGCGGGCGCTTTCTCGTTCTTCTCCAACAAGAACCTTGCGGTCGGAGAGGGTGGTGCGGTCGTCACCGACGACGACGAACTGGCCCGGCGGATGCGGCTGTGGCGCTCTCACGGCATGACAACGCTCACCTGGGATCGTCACCGCGGCCACGCGTCCGGTTACGACGTCTCGGCATTGGGCTTCAACTACCGCATCGACGAGCCGCGAGCCGCGCTGGCGACTAGCCGCCTCGCGCGGCTGACCCCCGAGAACGCGAGGCGGCACCGGCTCGACCGCCGGTACCGAGAGCTGCTCGCCGGCATCGAAGGGCTCGTCCCGACCGCCGCGCCACCCGAGGGCGAAGGCGACGTCCCCTCCCATCACCTGTTCACCGTGGTCGTCGACGAGGGCGTAGATCGTGAAGAGGTCCGGCGTCTGCTCGCCGAGCGCGGCGTGCAGACGAGCGTGCACTACCCGCCCGTCCACCGGTCCTCCATCTACGCCGAGGGGGCCCCCGATCTCCCGCTGACCGAGGCGTATAGCGCACGGGCGATCACGCTGCCGATGTTCGCCGGCATGACCGACGACCAGCAGGAGATGGTCGTCGAGGCGCTCCGCGACACGCTTCGCGCCCAGTCGGTCGGCGCGCGGATACGCTGACGCGCATGGCGAAGCTGGCCTCACGGCGGGTCCTGGTGACCGGCGCTGGAGGGTTCATCGGCGGTCATCTCGTCGCGAGCCTGGTCGCGGAGGGAGCCCGCGTGCGGGCGTTCGTGCGTTACAACTCGCGCGGCGACCGAGGGACGCTCGACTCGCTCGACCCGGCGGTGGTCGGACACGTGGAGGTCGTCGCCGGCGAGCTGCGCGACGTCGAGTCGGTGTCGCGAGCCGTCGCCGGCGTCGACGTGGTGTTTCACCTCGGCGCCCAGATCGCGATCCCGTATTCGTACGTCAACCCGCGGGACTTCTTCGAGGTCAACGCGCTCGGCTCCCTCAACGTCGCGCAGGCCTCGCTGGCCTCGGGTGTCGAACGCGTGATCCACACGTCGACGAGTGAGGTGTACGGCTCGGCGCGGGCCGTGCCGATCACCGAGGACCATCCGCTCGAGCCGCAGTCACCGTACGCGGCGAGCAAGGTGGCGGCCGACAAGCTGATGGATAGCTTCCACCGGGCATTCGAGCTTCCCGTGACGGTCCTGCGGCCATTCAACACGTACGGGCCGCGCCAGTCGGCGCGGGCGGTCCTGCCCACGATCATCACCCAGGCCCTCGCCGGATCGACACTGCGGCTGGGCTCGCTCCATCCCCGCCGCGACCTCACCTACGTCCAGGACACCGTCGCGGGCTTCGTCGCCGTGGCCGAGGCGGACGACGAGGTGGTCGGGCGCACCCTCCAGCTCGGCACGGGCACTGACGTCTCGGTCGCCGAGCTCGTCCAGCTCGTCGGCGACCTGCTCGCCAAGGAGCTCACGGTCGAGCTCGACGCCGCGCGGGTGCGGCCCTCCGCGGGCGAGGTCGAGCGCCTGCTCTCCAGCCCGGCGCTCGCGGGAGAGCTGGCGCACTGGACGCCGAGCGTGGCGCTCCGCGACGGGATCGCGCGCACGATTGACTGGATCGAGCGTCACGGCGACCGCTATCGCGTCGGCGAGTACGCGATCTGAGTGGCGTCGCCGGCATGGCGGCGGGTGCAATCTTGCATGCTCGCCCTCCACTCTCGTGCTGGGGGCGCCGATGCCCACGCACAGAAGAACTGCGCGTTGAGCTCGAGCGCGTAGTCGCCGCTCTGAGTCGTGTTAGCGGCTGGTGAACCTCGCCGTCACGTAAGCGACACGTCAGGCCTATCGGCTGGGGGCGCGGGTTGCGTCGCCCATCGGTCCCTGGTATGCCCTGCATGAGCGGTGGAGACTGGTTCTCCACCAGCTTTGCGGTCTATCGCAAGAGGCAGAGTGAGCTTGCGTCGGCGGTTGCTCAACCACGTTACGGCGCCGCGGAGGGGCTAACGAGACGGTGATGCATGGCAACGGCAGGCCCGCAGGACCAGGTCGTCACCTCGGCGATCGGTCGTCGCGGCGAGCGCCCCGTTACGCAGCCAGCGTCGCGCTCGCGCTGGCGTGGGCACTGTCCCCCGCCACGGCCTTCGGGGCGGACGACTCCGCGGACCAGACTGCTTCCGTACCGGCAGCGAGCTCGGAATCCGCGCCGCAGCTCACCCCGCCCTCCACCGATCCGCCGGCCGCCTCTGGTCCCGCAGGGCCTCCTGCCGGCGACCAGCCAGCCGGCCCGGTCCTTGCCGGCTCGGCGAGCGGCCAGCCGTCACCCGGCACGGCCCCTGGCAGCCCGGGCCCGCCGCGCGCCGACCCGGCGTCTGCGGATCCGCCGACCACCGACCCTCCGGCTGCCGATTCGCCGGCCACCGATCCGCCGGCCGGCGAACCGCCACCGGATCAGGTGTCGAG
>NZ_DASUNI010000233.1:0-4372 GCF_036277215.1 Microbacterium sp.
GGCTCCGGGAAGGAGCGCCTCCAACGCGGGGCCGAGCGATTCGGCACGGCGTCCGGTGGGTGCGATCACGAACAGCGCCCCGCTGCGACCGGCGGCGCGGCGCCGCTCGATCAGCGAGGCCAGGAGCGGGGTGTCGAGCCCCTCGACGAGCGAGAAGTCGGCGTCGACGGAGGCTGACGCCGCGGCATCCCGGAAAGAGTCCGCTTGTTCGAGGGCGCGCACGATCCCGGGAACTGTCACCGGACGAGTCTACGGGCGTCCGCCGACACCCGGCCGCCGCGCAGATGTCGGCCCCGAGCGCCGTCGCGTCGGACGCGTCCGGGAGAGATGCACCGACCGGAGGATGGGTGCCACGGCAAACGTCCTCCCCTCGGCTCATCTCCTCCGGATCGCGCAGCGATGAGGGTGGCGGCAGCTCGGATGCGCGGTCTCGACGCTCCTAGGATGAGTGCCGTGACGGACCGCGGCGAGACCCTTCCGCCCGACGCGGGCGGGACCGCGATGCCGGCCGTTCCGCGGCCGCCGTTGCCCCCGTACGCGGCCGCGGTCGCCGCGGCCGCTCCCGCACGCACACCGCAGCCGCCGGTCGCGGACTCGGAGTCCGCGACGGAGGTGTTCGCCACAGCCGTCTACCCCGCGGACGCCTACGCCACCGCGGTCTATCCGCCTCCGGCGGCGCCGCAGCCGCCCGGCTCCGGCCATCTCGTACAGGGCTACGCGGCGCCGCCGCATGTGTACGCGCCGCCGTCGGCATCCGCAGCACCGCCGCAGGGCTACGGCCCGTATGTGCCGGTGGCACCCGCGGCTCGCCGCGCCGGCGGCTCGGGACCGGGCGTGGTCGCGTTCCTGCTGGCCCTGATCGCGGCGGTGGGCGGGACGATCCTGGGCTCGATCGCTGCGTATCAGATCGGCCTCGGCACAGGACGCGAAATCGCGCTGCGCCCCCTGGACATCGACTTCGACTGGTCGATCCTGGCCCCCGTCCGCGAGTGGGTGCTCGTCGGCGAGGTCGCCTTCTGGGTCGGCACGGTCCTCGGCATCTGGGCGTTCGTGCAGGGCATCGTCGCCATCGCGAGGGACCGCGGCCGCGGCTGGGGCGTTGCCGCGGTCGTCATCGCGGTCCTCGGGCCGATCGCGTTCGCCACCGGGATCCCGGGCTTCCTCGTCGCCGGGTTCGCGTCGGGCGCGACGGGAAGCTGACGTGCGCCGAAACCCTCCGCATCGACCGAGACCCTCCGAAACGGCGGCACGGATCGAAGGGTTTCGCGCGAATCGGAGGGTCTCGCGCCGTGGAGGTCACACGCGCGGCGCGTGGTGCTTCTGCTGAGCCGCGAGCAGCCCCTCGTCGATCAGCTGCTCGACGGCATCCGCGGCATCCGCCAGGAGGATCGGGAGATTCTTGCGCTCCGTCGCGCCGAACGGATCCAGCACCCAATCGGCGGGATCCTGCCGTCCCGTGGGGCGCCCGATGCCGACCCGCACACGCGCGAAGTCGGTGGAATCGAGGGCCTTGGCGACGTCGCGTACGCCGTTGTGGCCCCCGTGGCCCCCGCCCGCCTTCAGCTTGATCGCATCGAATGGGATGTCGAGCTCGTCGTGCACGAGAACGACGCGCTCCGGATCGACTCCGTAGAACTTCGCCAGCCCGGCGACCGCGCCGCCGGACACGTTCATGAAGGTGTTGGGCTTGGCGAGCACGAGCTTCGGCCCGCCGGGCCGCAGCCAGGTCTCGGCAACGCGGGCGTTGGCCTTGTGGGCCCGGAAGGTCTCGCCGCGACGCTCGGCGAGCTCATCGAGGACGAGCTGGCCGACGTTGTGCCGGGTGAGCTCGTAGCGGGGGCCGGGATTGCCGAGGCCGACGATCAACCACGTGTCTGCCATGTCTCTCATCCTGCCGGACGCCCGAGATCATCGGGCAGCGAAGGGAACAGCAAAGGGGGCGCGGAATCCGCACCCCCTTCCTGCAATACCGTCCTACTCGGAGTCGGACTCGGCCTCCGCCTCGGTGGCTGCCTCGGACTCCAGTGCCTGCGCCGCTGAGACGGCGGCGTCGAGCTCGGCGATCTCGTCCTCGGCCGCGAGCGTCGCCGACGGGATGGAGATGGCGACGATCAGCGTCTCCGGGTCGACGACCAGCGACGCGCCCGAAGGCAGCACCAGGTCGGCAGCCGTGATGTGGGTGCCCTCCTCGAGGCCCTCGACGTCGAACTCGATGCGCTCCGGGATGTGCGTGGCCTCGACCTCGAGGAGCACGGTGTTCGCGTCCTGAGCTGCGATCGTGCCGGGCGCGGGTTCCCCGAGGATCGACACGGGCACGTCGACCTGGATCTTCTCGCCCTTGCGCACGACCAGGAGGTCGATGTGCTCGATGATCTGGTGCACCGGGTCCTTCTGGACGTCCTTGACGAGGGTCAGCTGCTGCTTGCCCTCGACCTCGAGCTCGAGCACCGCGTTGGCGCGGCGGATGAGCAGGGCCACCTGGTGACCGGGCAGCGCGACGTGCACCGGGGTGGTGCCGTGGCCGTAGATGACGGCGGGGATCTTGCCGGAGGCGCGCAGACGGCGGGCGAAGCCCTTGCCGAAGTTCTCGCGGACTTCGGCCTGGACCTTGGAGTCGATCTCTTTGGTGTCGGTGGACATGGTGTTTCTCCTTGCGGGCACGCGGCCCGTTCTGATCTCGGGCCCACGGGCCCAGGTATGGGGTCTGCATTCGACTCGAACGCGAGCGCGTGAGGAAAGCCGTGAGCCTGCATCACTGCGTCGATCACGGATGCCGCACCCAGCCGTTCCAGCCGGTGCGAGGCATCCCTCGCCGAAGTTCAATCGCCAAGTCTACCAGTGGCCCCGCTACGATGAAGACGCCCGCTTTTCGACCGGAGGATCCATGCTCGACAGCCAGACCATCTCGATGCTGCTTCTGGGTGTCATCGGCGCCATCGCCGCGCTGGGCTTCGTCGGAACCGTGCTCGCGTTCTGGTCGATGGGCCGTGCGGGCTACCGCGACGACTGACGACTCGGTGTTCGCGGCGCGGTGCGATTCCGACGCCGCGCCCGGGCCGTCCGCAGCCGCCTGAACTCCCGCAACGGAACGCTCACAGCACTCGGGCCACCCCTGTGCGCACTCCGCCTCTGCTCCGTAACCCGGATCCGGCAGACTCTAGGCTGGACTGAACCCCCGTAGACGCAAGGAGCAGGCGTGTCCTCGAACGAGAATCCGGCACAGACGAACATCTCGCATGATCGGGACGACGCTCCCGATTCGGCGCCCGCGCACGAGGGGGCGCCCGCTCCGCAGGATGTCGCGCGCCCGGTTCCGACTCCGAGCGGACCGGATGGCGCGGCCGCGCCGACGGCGAACATCGGGGTGGTGGGGCTGGCGGTGATGGGCTCGAACCTGGCACGCAACCTGGCCAGCCGCGAGGGCAACACGGTCGCCATCCACAACCGCAGCCGCGCCAAGACCGACACCCTGCTGGCCGAACATCCCGAGGCCGAGTTCGTCCCGACGTTCGACTACAAGGAGTTCGCTGCATCGCTGCAGAAGCCGCGGACGGCGATCATCATGGTCAAGGCGGGCGCGGGGACGGATGCCGTCATCGACGCCCTCGTGGACGTATTCGAGCCGGGCGACATCATCGTCGACGGGGGAAACGCCCTTTTCACCGATACCATCCGCCGCGAGAAGGCGGTGCGTGAGACCGGTGTCAACTTCGTCGGCGCGGGCATCTCCGGCGGCGAGGAGGGCGCCCTGCACGGTCCGTCGATCATGCCCGGCGGGTCCGACGAGTCGTGGGTCACGCTCGGCCCGATCCTCAAATCCATCGCCGCGGTCGCCGAAGGCGAGCCGTGCGTCACCCACGTCGGGCACGACGGCGCCGGACACTTCGTCAAGATGGTCCACAACGGTATCGAGTACGCCGACATGCAGCTGATCGCCGAAGCGTACGACCTGATCCGGCGCGGCACCGGCAGATCCCCCGCCGAGATCGCCGACGTGTTCGCCGAATGGAACGCCGGCGAGCTGGAGTCGTACTTGATCGAGATCACCGCCGAAGTGCTCCGCCAGGTCGACGCGTCCACCGGCAAGCCGCTGGTGGATGTGATCCTCGACCAGGCCGGCGCCAAGGGCACCGGCGCCTGGACCGTGCAGACCGCCCTGAATCTGGGCGTGCCCGTCTCCGGCATCGCCGAAGCCGTGTTCGCCCGCTCCCTCTCCAGCCATCCGGAGCAGCGGGCCGTCTCGCTCGAACTCCCCGGTCCCGTCGAGGATCTTCGCGTCGAGGACGCGGACGCATTCATCGAGGACGTGCGCCTGGCCCTGTACGCGTCGAAGATCGTCGCGTACTCGCAGGGATTCGACGAGATCCGCGCC
>NZ_DASUNI010000234.1:0-2213 GCF_036277215.1 Microbacterium sp.
GGCGAGCCCGAGCTCTGAACCCCCGCGCACCGCGGCGGCCCGGCGCCGGCGCATCCGCGCTTCCGCAGTTCTTCGAAGATCTGCATAAAGACGGTCGCATCCGGGACCGCGACTCGGAGATCGTGCAGATCTCCGAGGAACTGCGGAAGAGCGGATGCCGCCGGCGCCGGGGGCCGCGGTGCCCGGCGCTTCAGAGCTCGGGCTCGCCGCTCAGCAGCCCCCGCAGCCAATCGCGCGCCTCGACGAACACGTCGTCGGAGTACCGCTCGGGGTAGCGCACGATCGCGCGGTCGGCCCGCGGGTACGAGCCGAGGAAGACGACCTTCGGACTGAAGCGGCGCAGACCCAGCAGCGCGTCGGCCATGCGCTCGTCCTCGATGTGTCCGTCGGCGTCGATCACGAATCGGTAGCGTCCGAGCGCGTCGCCGATCGGGCGCGACGCGAGCAGCGAGAGGTTGATGCCCCGCGTGGCGAACTGCTCCAGCATCTCAAGCAGGGCGCCGGGGTGGTCGTCGGGCAGCTCGGCGATGAGCGAGGTCTTGTCGGCGCCGGTCGGCGCCGGCGGCGCGACCGTGCGTGCCACGAGCACGAACCGGGTCACCGCGTTCGGGTTGTCGCCGAGGTTGCGCGCGAGCAGCGTGAGGTCGTGGTGCTCGAGGATTCCGGGGGGCGAGATCGCGGCATCCGCATCGCTGGTCCCGTCGAGGAGCCCCATCGCGCTGGACACGTTGCTGGACGCCGGGATGTGCGCGTGCGCGGGCAGCGTGCGCGTGAGCCACTGCAGGCACTGCGCGTACGCGACCGGGTGCGCGGCGATCAGCGAAACGTCCTCGAGCCTGGTGCCGGGGCGGGCGACGAGGACGAAGTCGACCGGGACGAGGTACTCCCCCACGATTCGCAGCCCGGGCATCGTGGCGAGCGCGTCCTGCGCCGTGGACACACCTCCGTCGACGGAGTTCTCGATGGCGATCATCGCGGCATCCGACCGGCCTTCGACGACGTCCGCGAGCGCCTCGCCGACGTTGCGGACGGAGCGCCACTGCTGCTTGCGCGCCTCGGGAACCTGCGCGAGGGCCGCCTCGGTGAACGTGCCGGCGGGCCCCAGGTAGCTGTAGGTGCGGCGCGGGGGGGCCTCAGTCGGGTCGGTGGTCGTCACCCGGACAGCCTAGCCAGCCCATCGAGACTGCAACCGCGGGTCGAGACTGCGGGCGGTACCCACTGTCTCGCCGCCCCGATGCAGTCTCGGCGGCAGGAGGCGGTGGCCGCGGAGACGGGGGACGCAGCTCCCGGGCGACGTCACCCTGAGTCAGACGGGTGCAGATCGCGGCGCCGGTGCCAGACTGGGACCCATGAGCACCCGCGCAGGACTCCCCGCCGAAGCATCCGACCTGATCGACATCGACGAGTTGATCGCCGCCTACTACGACCGCAAGCCGGATGCCGCCATCCCCGAGCAGCGCGTCGCATTCGGCACCAGCGGACACCGCGGATCATCGCTGAGCACCAGCTTCAACGAGGACCACATCCTCGCGACGACCCAGGCGATCGTCGATTACCGCCAATCGCAGGGCATCGGCGGGCCGTTGTTCCTCGGGCGCGACACGCACGGGCTGTCGCTGCCGGCCGAGCGCAGCGCCATCGAGGTGCTGGTCGCGAACGGGGTGGACGTGCGGGTGGACTCCCGCGACTCGTGGGTGCCGACCCCGGCGCTGAGTCACGCGATCCTCGCATACAACCGCGGACGGCCGCTCGACGACCCGGGCCGCTCGGACGGCATCGTCGTCACCCCGAGCCACAATCCGCCGCGCGACGGCGGCTTCAAGTACAACCCGCCGAACGGCGGCCCGGCCGACACCGACGCGACCGGCTGGATCGCCGACCGGGCGAACGAGCTGATCGCCGCGGGGCTGGCGGGCGTACAGCGCACACCCTTCAAAGACATCGACGCGGACGCTCTCGGCGAGTACGACTTCCGCGAGAACTACGTGCGCGACCTCGAGAACATCATCGACATCGAGGCGATCCGCAGCGCCCGGGTGCGGATCGGCGCCGACCCGCTGGGCGGGGCATCCGTCGAGTACTGGGCGCTGATCGCCGAGCACTACGGGCTCGACCTCACGGTCGTGAACCCCGACGTCGATCCGACCTGGCGGTTCATGACTCTGGACTGGGACGAGAAGATCCGCATGGATCCGTCGTCGCCCAGCGCGATG
>NZ_DASUNI010000235.1:0-2150 GCF_036277215.1 Microbacterium sp.
TCCCCGAAGTGCCACGTGCTGATCGCGCCATCATCTCCCGCGGTCACCAGCTCACCGGTCCGCCGGAACTCGACCGCGGTGACCAAGCCGTCCTCGTGTTGTAGCGTCTCCTCGATCTCGCCACTCTCGGCGTTCGCAATCACGGCGCGGCCGCCCGCGGCGATAACGAGTTGAGTGCCGTCTGGGCTGAAGTCGGCGACCGTTGGAAAGGACGACAGCGAGACGGCTGGTTGGTGCTCCTTGCCCGGAGGAGGCGACGATGCGTACCGCGCGCGAGCCATCGCGGACGGCGATACGGCGGCCGTCAAGACTGACGGCCAGTAATCCGGTGCCGGGGATCCGATCGAGCTCCTCACCCGTGGCCGTGTCAAGTACGACGGTCGGTCCGAACCCACTGGCGTACATGCGGGAGCCGTCCGGGGAGAACTTCACCGCACTGAACTGCCAGGCGGCAACGGGGAAAGCTTGACCGGGCGTGGAGGTCGGATCGGAACCGATCACGCCGAGATCCACGAGTAGCGGGCCGGTGGGATCTCCCGCCCCGCCTCGCCAGAGGGCGAGGCTCACAGACGACGCAGAATGCTCTGTGGCCGCGAGCGCAAACCTGCGGTGCGTCGGGCTGTCCGCGAGTGCCCAAAATGCCGCGTGATTCCGCTGGCTCTGGGCCCTCGCTCCCTGAGTAAAACTTGAGGATGCTCGTTTACCCGCTCCTTACTCACGGGCGCCTGGCAAGCGTGCGCATCGCCGCTATAGCCGCGGAATCACGCGGAAGTACCGGCGGAATCTACGGTGGGAATCTGCCCCACGGTGACTGGCGCAGCGGCGTGTGCGTCATGGTTCCCTCAGCGAACCAATCCGTCTGCGCGACACCACCGGGCGGCGGAGCTGGCTACTCGCGGAGTGCATCGTGCGCATAGGGCAGCGCACGTCTATGCTCAGCGGTCGTTTGCGCAAAAGCTCGGTTGCCCACCCTCCGCGCAGGTAGATTCGGACCTGCTCAGGCGCGGTTCCCCGCAAGGACGACCGAGTCGCATCGTTCGATTGGACCTACTCATGGCGAAGATGCTGTTCACCTCGGACTGGAAGGTGCGCCGCAAGGTCAGCGGGTTCGTCGACCTCCTCGGCGGCGCTGAATGGGAAGCTGTCACGCTCCCGCACGACGCCATGATCAGATTCACCCGCTCGCCCGAGGCGGTCGGGGGCGCGGCTGCTGCCTTCTTTCCCGGCGGCGAGGTGGAGTACGCGAAGCGGTTCCACGTGCCGGACGACTGGCGCCAGAAGCGGGTGGCTCTCGAGTTCGAGGGTGTATACCGCGATGCGATGGTCTACGTGAACGACGAATTCGCGGGGCAATGGCGATACGGGTACAGCGTGTTCCGGATACGGCTCGACGCGCATCTGCGCTACGGCGTCGAGAACGTCGTCCGCGTAGAGGCGCGGGCCCATCAGGACTCTCGGTGGTACTCCGGTTTGGGCATCTATCGCGATGTCCACCTCGTCGTCTCTCCGCTCGTCCACATCGTCGATGACGGCATCAAGCTGACGACACCGGACGTGGACGAGGAACGCGCCGTCATCGAGTCCGCGGTCCCGATCTTGAACGAAAGTGCGCTCACGCATCGACTCATCCTGGACGTCGAAGTGCGCGATCATGCGGGAGATCTCGTCACTCAGGACAGCAGCCCTGTGACGGTGCGACCGGGCGGGAGCACCACAGTACGCAATCGCCTGTACCTGCGCGATCATCAGCGGTGGAGTTGCGAGAGCCCCTATCTTTACTCGGTCATCGCCCGCCTCCGAGATCCGGCCGTTCCCGACGAGTCGGACGCTGTGACCATGCCCCTCGGCATCCGCACCATGCGCATCGATCCCTGGCGGGGCCTTCGTATCAATGACGAGACCGTGAAACTTCGCGGTGCGTGCATCCATCACGACAACGGCCCGCTCGGCGCGGCAACGTTCCGACGGGCGGAGGAGCGGCGGATTGAGCTGCTGAAGGATGCCGGATTCAACGCGATCCGCAGTGCGCACAACCCTCTGAGCCCGGCGATGCTGGACGCCTGCGATCGACTTGGCATGCTCGTCTTCGACGAGACGTTCGACGCGTGGACCGAGATGAACAAGCCGTACGATTACACCCTCGACTTCTC
>NZ_DASUNI010000236.1:0-8848 GCF_036277215.1 Microbacterium sp.
GTGCTGGGGGCGCTCGTCGCCGTCGATACGCCCCTCGACGCCGCGGGCGCCGACGTGGTCACGACGCGCTACGACGTCGACCCGGCCGGCCGCATCGTGGGGATCACCGACGCCGAGGGCGCTGCGACCACCCGCTACCGCTTCGCCGGACCGGGGTCGGCGGTGATGATCACCGACACCACGGCGGGAACCCGCACCTATTGGCGGGACGCGGCCGGCCGGGTCCGGCGTCGAGAGGATGCCGCGGGGAGCGTGATGCTGATGTCGTACGACGCGGCCGGCCGCCAGGTCACCGTCGTCGACGCGAGCGATCCTGCGCAGCCGCTCACGATCCGCGAGAGCGTGTACGACGGCGCGCGGATCGAGCGTCAGATCGAAGCGGGTCTCGAAACACGATTCGTGTACGACCGCCTCGGTCGGCCGGTCGGCAAGACCGTCGCATTCGGTCCCGGCCAGGATCTGACCATGGGATACGAATTCGGCCTGCAGGGTGAGCTGCGGGCGATCGTCCATCCCGACGGCGAGCGCGTCGAGCACGGGTACCACGCGAACGGCTCGGTGCGGAGCCTGAGCGGTGTCGTGGAATCCGTCGAGTACGACGCGCACGGTCTGCCGACCGAGATCGACTTCGGTTCGGTCGCGGCGCGCTACACGCATACGCGCGACCTGAAACGCCTCGTCGGGGTCGCAATGCACCGGGGTGGCGTCGTGCTGCGCAGTCAGGAGTACGTCTACGACCGCAACGGCTGCATCACCGCAGTCGTCGACTCGGTCGCCGAAGGCGGCGCGGCGGCGGTCACGGGCCACGAGTACCGCTACGACAGGCTGCTCCGGCTCGTCCAGTGGCGCACGCTGACCGGCGGGGCGGGGGGTGCCGAGGCATCCCGCATCGCCTACAGGTACAACCGACGGGGCGATCTGCTCGAATCGGGCGAAACCGGACCTGCCGAGTTCATGCACGGCGGAGGCGACGCGCGCGCCGCCACGGGTGTGCAGCGCGGTGCCGACAGCTTCACGATCGCGCGCGATGCGAGCGGCCGCGCGCTCGACGTGGGCGCTGCGCGCGATCTGCGCTACGACGCGTGGGACCGGCTGGTGCGCATGACGCTTCCCGACGGGTCGGTCGTCGGCTTCGAGTACGACGCGGCGGACCACCGCTTGCGTCGGACCGTGACCACGCCCGGAGGCGACGTCGAGGTCACCCGGTGGATCGACGGCGTGTACGAGGTGAGCGACGCCGGCAGCCGCACGAGCTACGCCGTCGGGTCGCTGGTGGTCGCGAGCCGCACCGTCGAGCCGGGCGGAGCACAGACGCGTCTGTGCGTCCTGACCGATCAGCTCGGCTCGGTCATCTGCACCACCGATCGCACGGGCTCCGTGCAGCTGCAGCAGGCCTTCACCCCATTCGGACTGGCGGTGCGCGCGGGAGTCGAAGCACGGTACGCGGGAGCGCTCGACGCGGAGGGCGGGATGCTGCAGCTCGGCGCCCGCTGGTACCACCCGCTGCTGGGGCGATTCGTGACCCCGGACTGGTTCGTCCTGGAGAATCCCGAGCCGGCGCGGCGCATCCCGCAGGCGTTCAACCTTTACAGCTATGCGATCAACAACCCGATCATGCTGCGCGACCCATCGGGCAAGTTCTTCGGCCTCGACGACCTCATCGTCGCCGGCGTGGGCTTCGTGGTCGGGTTCGCGACGGGTGTGATCGTCGGCATAGCCGAGGGTCGCAGCTTCGGCGACACGCTGCTGCTCGGCTTGGAGGCGGGGCTCCTGGGCGCGGCCGGCGCATGGCTGGCGTACGCCACGATGGGTCTCGCGACTCTCGCGCTCGGCGGAATCGGTCTGGGCGTCGGCTCGGGCGTCGCGACCGGTCTCGCGATCGGCGCCGCCGTGGCCGGCGGCCTCAACGGGGTGATCAGCGGAGCGACCGAGATCTACGCGTGGGACAGCTGGACCGGGTGGGTTGCGTTCATCGCCGATTCGACGTGGGGCATCGTCGGCACCGGGCTCGGAGTGCTGCTGCACGGGGTCAACCTGCTCTACGGCGACAACAAGTACCAGAAGCACCTCAGCAAGCGGCAGAACCGGCACGTCTACGACGGAGGTTTCGGCTTCGGATCGTCGGCGTTCGCGCAGGGCAACGTGATCAGCAACCTGCAGGGCAGGCACGGCAGCCTGCTGGAGCACGAGAGCCTGCACATATTCCAGAATCGGGTCTTCGGCCCGCTGTTCACCGGAACCTACGTGGCATGGCTCGTCGTCGGAGGCGTGGTCGGATTCCTCATCGGCCTCGGTCTCTGGATCGCAGACGAGCAGAGCCTCGGCAAGTCCATCGAAGACATGGCGTACGCGAACAACCCCTGGGAATCGTGGGCGTACCACGAAGGCGGGTCGCACAAGGGCGGCGATCTGGCCTGGTGAGTGCGCGGTCGGCGGGGCACCGTGGCACCGGTCCGCCGGTAGCGCGTGGCGAGCCTCCCACGCCACAATGCACTCATGTGGCTGTACACGATGCCGATCGCCGTCGCGCTGCCGCTGTTCGTCGGCGTGTTCGTGGGGCTGTCGCTGCTCGTCGTCCTCGCGCTCCGCCGGTGGGTGCCGCACCCCGCGGAGCGCTCCAGTGAGTGGGACCGCGTGCTGGGGTACGTCGTCGCGGTTTATGGCGTGCTCTACGGAGTCACGCTCGCGCTGATCGCGGCCGCGTCCTACGAGAACTATCGGGGCGTCGAGGAGATCGTCCTCCAGGAGACGTCCTCTGTCGCCGTCCTGTACCGGGACGCATCGGGTTTTCCCGAGCCGACGAGGACGGAGCTGCAGTCACTGATCGTCGAGTACACCGAACACGTCATCGAGGTCGACTGGCCGACTCAGGGTGCAGGCCAGGTTCCCTCGAGCACGGTGCAGCAGGTGACCGACCTGCAGCGGGCGCTGTTCCAGTTCGAGCCGGCCGACGAGTCCGAATCGAATCTCCAGTTGGCCACGATCAGCGCCTTCAACGATTTCGTCGCCGACCGCGGAGCGCGCATCGGTGTCACCGGGCTCGAGCTGCCCGGCATCCTGTCTCTCGTGCTCTACGTCGGGGCGCTCATCAACGCGATCCTGATCGGGCTCGTGGAGGTGACCCGCAGACGGACGCATCTCATCATGGCGGGGCTGGTCGCCGGCTACGTCGCCATGGTGATCTTCGCGATCGCCAGCTTCGACCATGTGTACATGGGCGAGGTGTCGGTCGACACGACGTACTTCCGGGAGCTGCGGGAGTGGCTGTTCACCGATCCCGGCTAGTGCTGCGCATCACTCGACGCGATGCTCCACGAGAAGTAGGTGTTCCGCTCGGGATTCAGGCGGTGCACTCCGCCGCCCAGTCGCCGATGAATACGGCCAGTGCCTTGTGTTGGTCTGCCATACACGCACGCTCGCGCACCTTCCCGTCGCGGACAACGCAATTGACACGCGAGGCGCCGGACTTCGAGGCATTACTGCGCGGAGGTCAGCGCGCGTCCGCCCGCTGCTGGAGGGCGGCGAGCGCGTCCTCGAGCACGAGCGTCTGCGACACCTCGACCGCTCGGTCGTAGTGCACGCCGGCGAGGACGACGTAGACGGCTCCGACGACGTCGATGTAGCCGATCGTCTCGGCTCCCGCGCGGACGAGGTAGCGGTCGAAGCCGACGCGCTCCCACTGCACGGGCGGGCAGGGCGGCGGATCCGCCGGGCGCTCCGAAGGACGCTGATTCGGTGACTTCGTCGCGCCGAGTGGTGAAGACCTTCGGTCGCGCCCAGCCGGAATGTCGATCGTCATGGCCCACCCCCCTGGGTTGCGCTCATGGTGCTCCGGCGCTGTCGTGAATCCGAGAGGCTTGCTTCGTGGTGAGCCTTGCGCTATAAGTCCCGCGGGCGCGCCTTGTCGTCGTTGATCGAGTGAGCGACCTGCCGCCGAGCGCACGACTTCGCGACGCCGATAGACCGTGCTCTCGGCGGCAATCCGTTCACTCGGGACTCCAGCGCGCGTCAGCGAGGCGCCTGCGGCTGGCTGTGCGGGGGCGGGTCGGCGCCTGCCTCCGCGGTGGCGGCGGAGGCGACGAGCAGACCCCCGAGGAGGAAGCTGACGATGATTCCGACGAGCAGCCCCGACGAGAGGGTCGGGATGTACCGTCGTGCCCCCTGCGGAGGCTGGGCGGCGTGCTGATGCTCGTGAGCCAGGGCGTGGCCCTTGCCTCGCTTCAGGAGGACCCGGTTCACCGGGTACGCCGCGAGGAAGGCCGCGGTCAGCGCGATCATCATCCCGATCCAGAACACCGGGTTGACGAGCCCGGCGTCCATCGCACCCGGGATGAGCGCCATCACCGCGTTGTCCACGATCTCCATCGTCGCGATCGACAGCGTGTCCGCTGCGAGGACGATGGTCAGTGCCGCGCCGAGCGCAAGGCCCGCCTTCAGGAGGGGGAGGGTCGACAGCGCGTATCCGAACAGGAAAGCCAGAGCCACCGCGAGCACGACCGTCCAGCCCGCGGACAGCCCCAGGGCGGTGCCGATCACGAGGCCCGCGATCTCGCCGATGGCACAGCCCGTCAGGCAGTGCAGCGTGGCGCTCGCCGCCATCCGATTCAGCCTCCGATCATGACCCGCAGCGGAAGCGTGGGAGGCGTGCGCGCTCGTGTCGTGATGAGCGTGGTCGTCGTCCGTCGTCATCCGCGCGACCCTCTCCTCGGCATCCCAGCAGAGTATCGCGCTAAGCGCTCACCGGCTCAGGGCGGCCTCCTGGTCGACGCGGCCGAGCTTGTCGGGGTTCGCGATCGAGAAGACCCTGGTCACCCGCCCGTCGGCGACGGTGAGCGCGACGACGCCGACCAGCTGCCCGTCCAATTCCATTCGGATGCCGGGCTGGCCGTTCACCCACGTCGCGCGCGCCAGCAGGACGCCGTCGACCTTCGCCATCCCGCCGACGAGGTACCGTGCCAGGCGCTCAGCGCCGACGATGGGTCGGCGCGACGCGCCGCGGACCTTGCCGCCGCCGTCGGCGACCGAGACGACATCGGGCGCGAGGACATCCATGAGGCCCTGCAGGTCGCCCGTGTTCAGCGCGGCCACGAGGCGTTCGACCACCTCCTCGTGCTCCGACCGGACGACGTGCACGCGAGGCCGCCGAGCTGAGACGTGCGCCTTGGCCCGGTGAGCGATCTGTCGCACGGCCGCCGGGGTTTTGCCGACGGCATCCGCGATCTCGTCGTACGGCACGTCGAACACCTCGCGCAGCACGAAGACGGCGCGCTCCGCGGGCCCCAGGGTCTCGAGCACCGTCAGCATCGCGATCGAGACGTTCTCCGCGAAGGCGACGTCGTCCGCGACGTCGGGGCTCGTCAGCAGCGGCTCGGGAAGCCACTCGCCGACGTAGTCCTCCCGGCGCCGCGCGACGGTGCGGAGGTGGTTCAGTGACTGCCGGGTCACGATCTGCACGAGGTACGCGCGCGGCTCGCGGATCTGCGACCGATCGAGCGCGGCCCACCGAAGCCAGGACTCCTGGAGCACGTCCTCAGCATCTGCGGCCGACCCCAGGAGTTCGTACGCGACGGTGAACAGCAGCCGCCGGTGGACGACGAACGGATCGTCGTCGGCACGTGCGACGCTGCTCATGGCCGCGAGCCTACGCGGCGTCCGAGACGGCCGACCGCGCCGCGAGCGGAGGCAGGCCGCACGCGTCAGCGAACTGCTCCGACCGGATGCCGAGCGCCACGTTCATGCGCGCCGACATGTTCATGAACGCAACACGCGCAGCGAGCTCGATGAGCGCCGCCGGGCCGAGGTCGGCCAGGAGCGCATCCGACAGCTCGTCCGTCACCGCGGGAGGCGTCTGGCTCGCGGCCTCGGCGTACTCCATGACCCGGCGTTCTCGGTCGGTGAAGACCGACGACTCCCGCCAGCGGGGCACTTCGCGGACCTTCGCCTCGTCGAGCCCGTGGTTGTGGGCCAGGAAGTAGTTCAGATCGAGGCAGAAGCTGCACCCGACGGTGGCCGCCGACGCCATCGCCGCGTACGAGGCGAGTTCCTTGTCGAGCTCCCGCCAGCCCTCGACCTTCCGGCCGATGCCCATGGCGTCCTTCATGACTGCTTGGTTGTGCCACAGCACGCCGAGCGACTCTGGCACCCGACCCGTCATCTTGCGGGCCGCGAACTTCACAAGCGCTCCGTAGGCGCCGGTGACCTCGGTCGGGTGGATGCGGTGATGGCTGCTCATTTCTGCTCCAATGTCGTCGGTGGATCGAGTCCTTCGACATGAAGACACCGGTCGAGGCGCCCGTGTGACAGCCACGCACTGATCAGATGCGCATGAAGACAGCGCTCACCGGCAAAGGGTGTGGAAGGAGCTGACGCGGTCGTACCAGGAGATCGCGCGAGCGCGGCTGGAGGGCTGAACGGCTGGGACGAGGGTCGACTAAGACATCGGCAGAGGGTCGTCGCCTCGCGACCAGGCGATCGCGATCAGTTGGCGCAGCACGTCGAGATCGATGTCTTCGAGCTTCTTGACGTACACGCAGCCCGCCCCCTCGGTGTACGTCCCGAGCGAGGGCAGCAGCGCGGCCCCTTCTGGCAGATCCTTCAGCCCGTACAGCGACAACTGCGCCTTGCGCGGCGAGAACCCGGTCTTCATCCATTCGCCGCGCGTCCGCGGATTGGCGGGAGACACGTACTGGTAGCTGCCGTAGCCGACGATCGACGGCCCCCAGAGAGCGGGCTCGGAACCGGTCACCTCGTGGAAGATCTCGGAGAGCTTCAGTCCGTCTTCGCGTCTGCGAGCGGGCGTCGCGGCATCGAGGAAGTCGTCGACGCTGGCATCGGTCGGCACCGTCTTCTGTTCACTCATGCTTTCAGTCTGACACTCGACCGAGGCGAGCGACATGGGCGGCAGGTGAGCGCCCCCGCCGCCCATACACTGGCGCCATGACCAGCGCCGCGCTCCCATCCCTTGTCGAGGCTGCAGCGACACCCGGAGCCCGCGCCGAGTCCGAGGCGACGTACATCGCCTTCGCCTCGGGCGCACTCGGCGCCGTGTACGGCCTGGTCCTCGCCTTGGTCGCCCCCGACCCCCTGTTCGCCGACGGCCCGACCTCGTTCGCGCTGTGGGCTGCCGTGGGTGCCGCCGTCGCCGCGGCGGCGGCATCCGGGATCGGGTATTGGCGCTCGCGGAACCTTCCCGGGCAGGAGTGGCGCCGTTCGCTCCCGTCGTGGAAGTTCACCGTCAACAACCTCTCGATCGTCATCGTGCACACCGTGCTCGCGTTCATCCAGACCTACGTGCTCTATCGCCTCATCGGCCTCGGATTCATCGGACTGCCGGTGCACGTCGTCTGGTCGGTCGCCCTCATGGCGGTCACCGCCGGGCTGGCAGCACAGCTCGTGTACCGGTCCGTCTCGCGGATGACGACGCAGCGGATGTCGTCGCTGCTGCTCACGTTCATCGCATTCGGGATCATCACCGCGATGGTGATCGCGCCCGATCCGAGTTGGTGGAAGGTGCACTTCAGCCAGCTCGGAACCTTCCACGACCTCTCCAGCCTCTTCTTCAACGGCACCCTGATCGCCGGCGGATTGCTCGTGACCACCTTCGCCGTGTACGTGGCGCACGACATGCAGGCGCTGGTGGCCGCGGGCGTGCTGTCGACGCGTCGATCGCCCCGGATCGTGTCGACCCTCTTCGTGGTGATGGGCGCGGCGTTCGCCGGCGTCGGGCTTGTGCCGGTCGACGTCAGCCGCCTGTGGCACGACGTCGCCGCGCTGGGGCTCGCAGCCATGTTCCTCACCGTGCTGATCAGCGGCCCGAAACTGCTGCGAGGGATGCCGCGCACGTACTTCGTCTCGGCGGGAGCCGTCCTCGCCACGACGGTGGCGTCGGCCGCGCTGTTCGCCCTCGGATTCTTCTCGCTGACCGGCGTCGAGATCATCGTCTTCGTGCTGATCTTCGGGTGGATCTCGGTCTTCATCCGGTTCCTGGGCGTCGCCGGCCAGCCGGCTGCCCTGGTCGAATCAGCCCGCCTCCAGGATTGACCGCCGCCTCGCGGCGTCCGCCTGCGCACAACCTCGCCGTCCGATCACGAAGACCGGGCTGAGCCGCCCGTCGTGAGCCTGAGCGCGGTGGAATGGCGACGTTGTGCACGCCGGTCGGCGGACGCGGGGCGTGTCGGCTCGAACCCAGCCGAACTCAGTCCGCGAACACGAAACGCGTGGCGTCGGTCGGGAACTTCGTCCATGCGAGCACCCGCTGAGGTGTGACCCTCCAGACGGGCGACCGATACACCGCGGAGTCCCCATAGCCGTACTTCGCCCGCGACCCGGCGGCCAGCGTCTCAGCCTGGTCGGCGCTCGCAGTGATCAGCTGCGCGACACCCTCGACGATCACCGGCGCCATCGCGTCTTCGGTGTGCACCGCCACCCGACCGTTGCCGATCAGGTTCGCGTGATGCACGGTCACCGCGCTGCCGCCGAACCAGAAACAGTCGCCCTCCCAGAGGCCGTCGACGGGGACGGCGTGCGGGCGGCCGTCTGCCCGGACGGTGGCCAGCCAGTATCGCGGTGCCGCCGACAGCCTGGAGGCGACGTCCTCCCAGCTCAGCGTCGTGCGGACGGTCCCATACTCGGGCGGGAGCGTCAGAGGCTCGACGTACGGAGAGCGCTCGCTCATCGTGTCTTCCCCTTTCAGGTGGCCGAGTCCTCACCGCAACCGAGGAAGCATGCCCGCCACCTCTTCGAGCACGGACTCCTGACCGGCGTAGATACCTTCTGCGCGCGGCCAGTGTGCGACCACATCGGTGAACCCCAGGGATGCTGCCCGGCCGACGGCATCCTCGTACGCCGC
>NZ_DASUNI010000237.1:0-5914 GCF_036277215.1 Microbacterium sp.
TGTCCAGTGTCACGTGTCCCCGCTCTCGAGGTGTTCGGCGGGCTGGGCCGCTCATTCGGGAACGAGCGTACCGTTCTCGGGGATTCGCGCCTCCGCCGGCAAGCGAGAGCAACAGATACAGCACGAACGTGACGACGAACGAGGGCACGGTGGCCCCGAAAGGAAGCGGCCAGACGTAGGCCCACCCGTACGCGAGGACCGCGCCGACCACCCCCTCGTCCCGCGCCGCGTCCCTTCCGCGAGACTGCATCTGCGAGTCGAGACTGCGGGCAGCACCCGCTGTCTCGACGCCCGGTTGCAGTCTCGCGGGCAGGGCTGCGGGCAGGGGCGGGTCAGTCGGAGATGAGCGTCCCGCCGTCGATGACGATGTTCTGCCCGGTGACGAACGCTCCGGCGGGCGAGGCGAGCCATACGACTGCGCCGGCGACCTCCTCCGGCTTTCCGAACCGGCCCAGCGGGGTCTTCGCGAGGCGCGCGGCTGCGGCATCCGGGTCCGCGGTGATCGGCGCGGCGAAGTCCGTCGCGATCACGCCCGGTGAGAGGGCGTTCGCGCGGATGCCGCGGCTCCCCCACTGCACGGCGATGTTGCGGGCGAGTTGGGCGTTGGCGGCCTTCGTCACGCCGTAGCCCGACAGCACGCGATTGCCGCGCAGGCCCGACAGGCTCGACATGATCAGGAATGCGCCGCCTCCGCCATCCGCCACAACCGGGAGGGTCAGCTCGGCGAGCGCGGCGACCGCTCGGACGTGGAGCGCGTACATGCGGTCCATTCGCTCCAGCACATCGGCCCCTCCGGGGGCATCCAGCGCTGCGCCGGCATTCGCCAGGACCGTATCGATCCGGCCCCAACGATCGACGACGTCGTCCACCAGCCGGGCGAGCTGCGCGGCATCCGTCACGTCGCACGTCACCCCGAACGCGTCCGCACCGTCCGCGACCAGGTCGGCGGCTGCGCGCTCGGGCTCGCTGTCTGCGAGGCCGGCGAGCGCGACCCGGGCGCCCGCGGCGGCGAGCGCCTCGGCGCACGTGCGGCCGATGCCGGTGCCCGCGCCCGTGACGATCGCCACCTGACCCGCGCAGGAGAAGAGCGAGTCGGGAGCGAGCGGAGAGTGCGGTGCTGTCTGGTCGGAGCCGTCCATCAGCCCATCATCGCGCGGCCGTGGCGTGGTGCGCTCGGGTGTCGTGATGCCCGCCATCACCGATCGTGGATTCCCTCTGGCGGATGCCGCCGCTAGCGTCGAACCGCGGGCGCGACGCCGCACGCTGCAGACATCGCGGGAGCTGAGATGACCACCACCGATACGGGCCTCGACGGCCGGACCGTCGTCGTCACCGGCGCCGCCGGGGGTCAGGGACTCGCGGCCGCACTGCTGCTCGCCGAGGCCGGTGCGCGGGTGATCGCGACCGACGTCGCGGATGCCGCACCCGCACTCGACGGCACGCGCGTCGTCTACCGGCGGCTCGACGTCTCGTCCGAGGAGGACTGGCGGTCGCTCGCGGCCGAGCTCGCCCCCGAGCTCGACGGCGAGCCGCTGCGCGGCCTCGTCAACAACGCGGGGATCACACTGCGCACCCGCCTCGGCGAGACGCAGCGCGCGGACTGGGATCGCGTGCTCGCGGTGAACCTCACCGGCCCGATGCTCGGCATCCAGGCGCTGGCTCCGCTGATGGGCGAGCGGTCGTCGATCGTGAACATCGGGTCGTCGGCGGCGCTGAACGCGCACTACCCGGTCGCGTACACGTCCAGCAAGTGGGGCCTGCGGGGGCTGACGCATGTCGCGGCGACCGAGCTCGGGCCTCGCGGCATCCGGGTCAACATCGTGCATCCGGGTTTCATCGAGACGCCGATGACCGCCAACGCGCCGACCGTGATGCGTGATGCGCAGCTCGCGCTCACTCCGCTCGAGCGGGTGGGCAGTGCCGACGAGGTCGCCCGGGTGGTCGTCTTCCTGCTCTCGGATGCCGCCGCCTACGTCTCGGGAGCGGAGATCCCGGTGGATGGCGGCTCGACGTCGTCGGCGGGTGTCAAGTACATGGCGGATCGGATCGCCGGGGGCTCCTGAGGCTGCGGCCTGCGGCATCCGGCGTCGGAGAATCGGGCCTATGTCGGAGGATCAGCGGCATTGTCTCCGACAATGGCGCGATTCTCCGACGTTCGCCGCGGACTCACGCTCGAGCGGACGCGACCTGCGCCAGTTCCTCCGCCGCCTTGCGCGCGCCGCGCACCGCGACCGCGACGCTCATGAGCGTCGGGTTCATCGCATTCGCGGTGGGAATCGTGCCGTTTCCGCCCACCACCAGGCCATCGACGCCCCAGACACGCGACCAGGGATCGGCCACGGAGGTGCCGTCGTCGGTCTCGCCGATCCGCATGGTGCCCATGTAGTGCAGGCTCGAGCCGTTCGGCAGCAGCCGCGGCTCCGCCACGAAGGTGCCCAGCGCGCTGCCCGCGCGCCGCAGCCGCTCGGTGGCCGCCGCGATCTCGGCGTTCTCGGCATCCGTCAGTTCGTACTCGATCGTCATGTTCGGGAAGCCCCGGTAGTCCAGATCGTCGTCGGAGAAGGTGACGCCGTCCTCGAACCGCGGGCGCTTGCGCATGCCATAGCCCATGTTCACGTACCCCCAGCGGTTGCCCGCTGCCGGGTGCGCCGGATCCAACTGGAACGGCGGGTTCTCGGCGTACATCACCTGCAGCGAGAACGGATGGTCCGGCTCGGAGAACGGGATGCGGTTGACCGCGGCCACCGGGTCGGCGGGGTTCACGGCGCGACGCGCGATCTCGGCATCCAGGTCCGCCTCGGTCGCGAACCGGCCGATCTTGTCCGCGTCGAGCGCGACGGTCGAGATGACGACGGGGTGCTCGGTGAGATAGTGCCCGAGCGCCGCCGGACGGATGCCGGAGGCCCACAGCAGCTGCGGAGAGCGGAACGCGTCGGCGGCCACGACCACGAGGTCGGCCGGCACGAACCGCGTCTCGCGCGTGCGCAAGTCTTCGACGGTCACGCCCGTGGCGCGTCCGTTCTCGACCTCGACGCGGCGGACCAGCGTCAGGTCGTGCAGCTCGAACCGCTCGCTCAGCGGCGACTCCGGGTCGACGAGAGGCCCCAGCACGACATCCGCGCCGGCCCAGCGCATCGTGCCGTCGGGCTGCGGGTCGCCGGCGACCGGCAGCGTGCTCGGACCGTATCCGTCCGGCAGCTCGCCGGCGTAGTCCTCCTCGAGCAGCGCACGGATCCCCTCGCCGACGGCGGAGTCGGCGAATGCGGCGCTCTGCACATGAAGCAGTTGTTTGGCGACATCGAGCAGCTCGTCCCACTCCGCGTCGTCGATGAACGGGATCTTCTCGCTGAACGCCGGCGAGGGCGTCGCGCAGGTCCAGTGGGCACCCTGGCCGCCGACGTTGGTGGCGGCCGCCGCGGCGGGGAAGGTGGGTGCGTGGGCCGAGCCCTGACCGCCGAAGTCGAGCAGGTGCGTACCCTGCCGCGCGGTGAACATGCCCTCGACGACGACGCCCGCCGGAAGGCCCAGGGACTCGCGCAGCGCGCCGGCCTGGGGGCCCTGCGACATCTCGCGCGCGCGCTCCTTCTCGTCGGGGTCGGCGATGTTGCGCACGCTCTCGCCGGGGGTCGGGGTCAGCTGCGGGCCGGCCTCGAACATCACGACGTGGGCATCGGGCAGCTGCTCGACGAGCACGCGCGCGTACGCCGAGCCGATGGGTCCGCTGCCGACGATGGCGATGGTGGGATGCTGTGACATTGCGTCTCCTCTTCGAGTACGGGGATGCGGGATGGGCGGTGCTAGGCCGTGGCCGTTTCGGCGGCGTTCTCGGCGCCGACCACCGGCTGCGGCTCGAGCTCGTCGGAGAGCCGGCCGTGCGGGAGCAGCAGGGCCGCGACGATGCCGACCGCATAGGCCAGTGCGAGCCCGATGAAGATCGGCGCCAGCACGCTCGAGTACAGCTCGGCGACCTGGGCCTGCACGGCCGCGGACGATGCCGCGACCGCCTGCGGGGTGAGTGTCGAGGCATCCAGCGAGGCCGGCAGTCCCGCGGTGACGCCGACGCCGATGAGCCCGCCGACGATCGCGGTCGCCGTCGTCGAGCCCACCTGACGCACGAGGCTGATCGTCGCCGTCACGCTGCCGGTGTCGGTACGCGGGGCCGCGCTCTGGGCGACCGCGACGATGATGTTCATATACGCGCCGGTGCCGATTCCGACGAGTCCCATGGCGAGCATCGGCACCCAGAGCGGCATTCCCGGCGGCAGCAGCGCCATCAGGAAGAGACCGATGGCGGCCGCTGCCGTGCCGAAGATCGGGAACGCGCGGTAGTGGCCCGACCGGCTCGCGAGCGAGCCCGTCACGAGGGTGCTCACGAGCATGCCGAACACGGTGGCGATCGGCACCAGGCCCGAGACCGTGGCCGAGACGCCGTACGCCATCTGGATGTACGTCGGCACGTATGAGACCACCGAGAACAGGCCCACGCCGATGACGGTCGACAGGACGATGCACACCAGGATCGTCCGGTTCGCGAAGTGGCGCAGGGGGACGACGGGCTCCGAGACGCGCAGCTCGATCGCGATGAATGCCGCGAGACCGACGATCGCCACCACTGCGGCGATGAGCAGGGGGATGCCGGTGCCCGGCGTGCCTGCGCTGGCCCAGCTCGCAGCGAAGACGAAGGCCGTCACGGTGACACCGAGGACGAGCGCTCCGACGATGTCGAAGCGGCGCCCGGATCGACCGGCGATATGCGGTACCGCGATCACGGCCAGGGCGAGGGCGATCATGCCGACGGGGATGTTGATCCAGAAGATCCAGCGCCATCCCCACGCGTCGGTGATGAGCCCGCCGGCGATCGGCCCCACGAGGATCGCGATCGGGAACGCGGCGCCGATCCACGACATGACCTTCGGACGCTCGCGCGGGGACGTGACCTCGCCCACGATCGTCTGCGGCATGAGGTGCAGGCCCGCGGAGCCCACGCCCTGCGCCACCCTCGCGATCGCGAGCTGGGTGATGTCCTGCGCCAGACCGCAGAACAGCGATGCGACGACGAACAGCGCGAGGCTCGACAGGAAGACCAGCCGCGCGCCGACGAGGTCGGCGAGCTTGCCGAGCACCGGCAGCAGCACGGTGCTGGCGAGCGTGTACGAGACGATCACCCAGCTCATCTGCTCGACGGCGCCGAGTTCGCCGGTGATCGTTGCGAGCGACGTGGCGACGACGGTGTGATCGAGCGCACCGAGGAACGACACGGTGAGCAGGGAGACGATGAGGAGACGGAGTCTCCAGGCAGAGAGCGGCATATGCGTTTCACCCGAACGATCGGGTCGTCGACGCGACGGTGTGTGCCCGCCCCGGCGCATCACGGGGAAGAACGGACCTGAGTGGCCCCGACGTCAGTTCCATTCTAAGGGCTCTTTTGTCGAAAAACAACCTAAGCAGTACGAAATCAGGCTATTCGTGCTTGACGGCGATCTGCTCGGGTTCGAGCTGGATCGCCCAGCCCTCGATGGTCCCGGAGTTCTCGTACTCCTCGATCTGGAGGATGCGGCGGCCGCGGTCGACGACGTGGGGCAGTGATGCGGTGACGAAGGCGCTGACGGTCAGCCACGCGTTCTCCTCGAACGCGATCCCCTCGAGGACGAGCACGTTCGCGTCCACGACCTCCCTCGTGGTGGCAGCCGCCCGCGGCGAGGCGGCGGGAACGGCTCGAGCCCCGTTCACCTTGTTGGCGGCGACGACCCCCGCGGCCGCTTCGTCCAGCACGAGCACGCCGAACGCGTCGACGCCGGCGTCCTGGTCCGCGACGACCGCCGTGCCCACACGGATCGCGAAGAGCGGATAGTCGTCGCCGGGATCGAGGTGCTCCGCTCCGTGCCACACGACTTCGTGGCCCGCAGCCTCGGCG
>NZ_DASUNI010000238.1:0-8715 GCF_036277215.1 Microbacterium sp.
GTACCAGCTCGAGATCATCGCCGCGAACTCATAGATTCGCGCAGCCCGTAGCCACCGGCATCCGTCACTGCGATGCTGGGCGTGAGACGCGGAACGCTGCCGCGCGATCGGCGGGAGGCATCGCATGTCGACTGACTCGACCCAGTCCACGATGGACCGTTATTTCGAGCTGATGGGGCGAGAGGCCGACTTCGGCACCTGCTACTCGTCGGAGGTGACCTGGCTGATCGCCGACACCGTTGAGGTCATTTCGGGACCCGACGCGGTGCGGGACTACGTCGTCGCGCTGCACGCGACGTTCGTCGACTCGCATACGCGCAGGTACCTGATCGGCGATGACCACGTGTATCTCGAGGGAGACTGCGAGCCCATCTCCTCCGAACCCGGCGAACGTACCTGGTTCTGCGTCGCATACGACCTGGCCGACGGCGCGATCACGGCGATGCGGTGCTACGGCCTCGGCGCCCGGGAGGTCTGACCGACGCCTGGAAGGCGCGTCAGACCTTCGACAGCCCGTAGATCGGGCTGATCGACTGCTCCGCCTCGTGATCCGGACCGAGCGGGATGCCGGAGCGGTCGCGCAGCAGCAGAGTCGCGATCAAGCCGATGAGGGTCATCCCGGCGAGGTACCAGGTGACCGCCGTCGTGGAGCCCGTCGCCTGTACGAGCGCCTGTGCGATGGTCGGGGCGAAGGCGCCGCCGAGGATCGCCCCGATCGCGTACGAGATCGAGACGCCGGAGAAGCGGATCGAGGCAGGGAACAGCTCCGAGTACAGCGCGGCCTGCGGCCCGTAGGTGAAGCCGAGCCCGATCGTGAGGATCGCAAGGCCGAGGAAGAGCAGGCCGACGTTGCCGGTGTTCACCAGCGGGAAGAGACAGAACACCCCGATCAGCTGGAGGATCCAGCCGATGATGTATGTCGTGCGCCGGCCGATGCGGTCGGAGATCCAGCCTGCGGCGAAGGTCGACAACAGCCACGTCACGGCGGACCCGGCCACGGCCCACAGCACGGGCCCGCGTTCGAGCCCGATCGGGCCCTCCGGGTTCGTCGCGTAGCCCTGGATGTAGCCGCCCGTGGTCATGTACCCGACGGCGTTGTTGCCGGCGAACACGAGAGCAGCGATGACGACCAGCAGCAGATGCTTGCGGAAGAGCTGGAGGATCGGCATCCGAGCCTTCTCCTTGCGCTCGGCCAGCTCGGTGAAGACCGGGCTCTCCTCCACGCGACGGCGGACGTAGTAGCCGACGAGGATCAGAACGATGCTGAGCAGGAACGGGATGCGCCAGCCCCACTGCAGGAACGCGTCACCCGGAGCGATGACGGTCATGAGCGCCATGACGCCGGACGCGAGCAGCAGGCCGAGAGGCACGCCGATCTGGGGCGACGCGCCGAAGACGCCGCGACGGCGCTTGGGTGCATGCTCGACGGCCATCAGCACCGCGCCGCCCCACTCGCCGCCGGCCGAGATCCCCTGCAGGATGCGCAGAAGCACGAGCAGGATAGGCGCCGCGATGCCGATCGCCTCGTATGTGGGAAGCAGCCCGATGAGCGCGGTCGCCGCCCCCATCAGGATGAGCGTCCACATCAGCACGACCTTGCGCCCGTACTTGTCGCCGAAGTGCCCGGCCAGGAACGCGCCCAGCGGCCGGAACAGGAAGCTGACGCCCACGGTCGCGAAGGCGACGATGGCGCTGTTGGCGCCGAGCGGCGCGAAGAACAGCTGTCCGAAGACGAGCCCCACGGCCGTGGCGTAGATGAAGAAGTCGTACCACTCGACGGTGGTGCCGACCACGGTGGCGAAGACGACGCGTCGCCGGTCGGTCGAGGTTGCGATGGTGCCGGTAGGGGTGAATCCCGTCGGCGACGATGCGGACATGTGTGACTCCAATGTCGTGGGACTTCGCTGTCAGGCAAGCCGGAGAGGAGGCCTTGCCCGGGTGATCCAGATCATATACGATTTCGGATATCACGCAAGAGCGAGGGAGCTCATGACTCATACGACGGATGCCGCGGCCGACCGCTTCGGTCCACTGCCCGTGCGCCCCGGCAAGATCGTGGCGGTCCACCTCAGCTATGCGTCGCGTGCGGAGCAGCGGGGACGCCGCCCCGATGCGCCGTCGTACTTCTTCAAGCCGTCGAGTTCAGTGGCGGCATCCGGGGCCACGATCGAACGTCCCGATGGCACGGAGCTCCTCGCGTTCGAGGGCGAGATCGCGCTCGTGATCGGCAGGGCGGCGCGACGGGTCGCCCTCGCCGATGCCTGGAGTCACGTCGAGTGGGTGACGGCATCCGATGACTTCGGTCTCTACGACCTGCGGGCGAACGACAAGGGATCCAACGTGCGCTCGAAGGGCGGCGACGGATTCACTCCGATCGGGCCGACGCTTCTGGACGCTCGAGCGATCGACCCCGGCGCCCTGCGACTGCGCACGTGGGTCAACGGCACGCTCGCGCAGGACGACACGACCGCGGGTCTGCTGTTCCCGCTGCCGCAGCTCGTCGCCGACCTCTCGCAGCATTTCACGCTGGAGACCGGCGACGTGATCCTCACCGGCACGCCGGCAGGTTCCTCGGTGGTGGTGCCGGGCGATGTGGTCGAGGTGGAGGTCGATGCGCCGGCGTCGGGGTTGAGCTCCGGACGACTGGTGACCACGGTGACGCAGGGGGCGGCATCCTTCGATCCGTCGCTGGGATCGTTGCCCGCGGCGGATGACGAGCAGCGCGCCGAGGCGTGGGGCTCCCCCGAGGCCGCGGGACTGCGCGCCGAGAGTGCATCCTCTGCTCGCGAGAGTGCATCCTCTGCTCGCGAGAGTGCACCCTCCGCTCGCGAGAGTGCCTCGGAGGATGCACTTTCGGCGGGACAAGATGCACTCTCGGCGGGGGAACGTGCACTCTCGGCGGAGCTGCGCGACAAGCTCATGCGGGTCCCGGTGGCGGGGCTCTCCGCGCAGCTGCGCAAGCGCGGACTGAACAACGTCACCATCGACGGCGTGCGGCCGATGCATCCCGGTACCAAGATCGTCGGCACCGCGAAGACGCTCCGGTTCGTCCCCGGCCGCGAGGACCTGTTCGTGTCGCACGGCGGCGGCTACAACGCCCAGAAGCGCGCCTTCGACACCGTCGGCGAAGGCGAGATCCTCGTGATCGAGGCCCGGGGCGAAACGGGTTCGGGCACGCTGGGCGACATCCTGGCCCTGCGGGCGAAAGCCCGCGGTGCCGTGGGCATCATCACCGACGGCGGGGTGCGCGACTTCGACGCGGTCGCCGCGGTCGGCATCCCGGTCTACTCCGCCGGCGCGCACCCGGCTGTGCTCGGGCGCAAGCACGTCCCGTGGGACCTCGACGTCACCATCGGATGCGGCGGCACCACCGTGCAACCGGGCGACATCCTGGTCGGGGACAACGACGGCGTTCTGGTGCTGCCACCTGCGCTCGCCGAGGAGGTCGCGGACGCCGCCCTCGCGCAGGAGGACGAGGACGCCTGGGTTGCCGAACAGGTGACCGCCGGACACCCGGTCGACGGGCTCTTCCCGATGAACGCCGAATGGAGAGCGAGGTACGAGGCATGGCGGCAGACGCCGTGAGGACCGACCTCAGCAAATCCCAGCAGGCGTACCGCTGGATCAAGGAGCGGATCGCCCGCCAGGACTTCACGCCCGGCTACCGGCTCGTGCTCGGCAGCCTCGCCAAGGATCTGGACATGTCCGTCGTCCCCGTGCGCGAGGCGATCCGCCAGCTCGAGGCGGAGGGGCTCGTCACGTTCGAGCGCAACGTCGGCGCCCACGTGTCGATGGTGGACGACTCCGCCTACCGCAACAGCATGCAGGCGCTCAGCATCCTGGAGGGCGCAGCGACCGCCCTGGCGGCGCGGCGGCTGACCCTCGACGACATCCGTCGTGCGCGCGCGATCAACCAACTCATGATCGAGACACTCGACCACTTCGACCCCCACTCCTTCACGGCGCTCAACCAGGAGTTCCATGCGACCCTCTTCGAGCACTGCGCGAACCCGCGCCTGCTCGAGATCGTCCGCGGTGAATGGGGCCGGCTCGGCAACCTCCGCGACTCCACCTTCAGCTTCATTCCCGGTCGCGCGGCGGAGTCGGTGCGCGAGCACGAACGGATCCTGCAGCTCATCGAGGCGGCGGCGCCCCTCGAGCAGATCGAGCAGGCCGCTCGGCAGCACCGGTCGGCCACGCTCGACGCCTACCTGATCCACGAACACCCCGATGAGGCGCTCGGCCTCCCACTCTTTGACACCCCTGCGAGGAATCCATGACCGACACCGCCACCGCGCTCGGGACGCACCGCGTACCCGCCGACCTTCCCACCCGCATCCAGCACTACATCGACGGCGAATCCGTCGACTCGATCGACGGCGACACGTTCGACGTGCTCGATCCGGTCACGAACGACACCTACCTGCAGGCCGCGGCCGGCAAGAAGGCCGACGTCGACCGCGCCGTCGCCTCGGCACGACGGGCCTTCACCGACGGACAATGGCCCCGGATGCTGCCCCGCGAGCGATCGCGCGTACTGCACCGCATCGCCGACATCGTGGAGTCACGCGACGCTCGCCTCGCGGAGCTGGAATCGTTCGACTCGGGACTGCCGATCACGCAGGCCCTGGGTCAGGCGCGACGCGCGGCCGAGAACTTCCGCTTCTTCGCCGACCTGATCGTCGCGCAGACCGACGATGCCTTCAAGGTTCCGGGCCGCCAGCTCAACTACGTCAATCGCAAGCCGATCGGCGTCGCCGGGCTCATCACCCCCTGGAACACGCCGTTCATGCTCGAGTCGTGGAAGCTGGGGCCGGCCCTGGCCACGGGCAACACAGTCGTGCTCAAGCCCGCCGAGTTCACACCCCTGTCCGCCTCGCTGTGGGCCGGCATCTTCGAGGAGGCCGGGCTTCCGAACGGGGTCTTCAACCTGGTGAACGGACTCGGTGAGGATGCCGGAGACGCGCTGGTGAAGCATCCCGATGTTCCGCTCATCTCCTTCACCGGGGAGAGCTCGACGGGCCAGCTCATCTTCGCCAACGCCGCTCCGTTCCTCAAGGGCCTGTCGATGGAGCTCGGCGGCAAGTCGCCCGCGATCGTGTTCGCCGACGCGGACCTCGACGCCGCGATCGACGCGACGATCTTCGGGGTCTTCTCGCTCAACGGCGAGCGCTGCACCGCCGGCTCGCGAATCCTCGTGCAGCGCGAGGTCTACGACGAGTTCGTCGAACGTTACGCCGCCCAGGCCTCGCGCGTGGTGGTCGGCTATCCGCATGACCCTGCGACCGAGGTGGGGGCGCTGGTTCACCCTGAGCACTACGAGAAGGTGATGAGCTACGTCGAGCTCGGAAAGACCGAGGGACGCCTGGTCGCCGGCGGCGGTCGTCCGGACGGATTCCCGACGGGCAACTTCGTGCAGCCGACGGTCTTCGCCGACGTGGCGCCCGAGGCTCGGATCTTCCAGGAGGAGATCTTCGGACCGGTCGTCGCGATCACACCGTTCGACACATGGCAGGATGCGCTCGCGCTGGCCAATGACACGAAGTACGGCCTCGCCGCCTACCTGTGGACGAACGATCTGAAGGGCGCGCACAACTTCGCCCAGTCGATCGAGGCCGGAATGGTGTGGCTCAACTCGAACAACGTGCGGGATCTTCGCACCCCGTTCGGCGGGGTGAAGGCCTCGGGGCTCGGCCACGAGGGCGGCTACCGCTCGATCGACTTCTACACCGACCAGCAAGCCGTGCACATCACGCTGGGCGAATCGCACAACCCCACCTTCGGCAAGAACTGATGCGTTTCGTCTCGCTTCGCTCGCTCGACGACCGGACTTGCGCTCCCGCTCGTTGAGCGAGGAGCGAAGCGACGAGACGAAACGCCCCCGAACGAAAGCAGAGACGCTGACATGACCCACACCGATCGCACTCTCACCTCCTCCGGCTTCTACGTGTCGCAGGAGGCGCCGATCCACTCCGACAACCCGGTACCGACGCCCACGGCGCCGGCCCCCGACATCCTGCGCTGCGCGTACATGGAGATCGTGGTCACAGACCTCGCCGCATCCCGTGCCTTCTATGTCGACGTGCTCGACCTCGTCGTCACGGAGGAGGACGGGGACTCGGTCTACCTGCGGTCGATGGAGGAGTTCATCCACCACAACCTCGTGCTGCGAAAGGGTCCGATCGCCGCCGTTGCCGCATTCTCGTACCGCGTCCGCACGCCGGAGGACCTCGACAGGGCGGTCGCGTTCTACGAGGAACTCGGATGCCGCGTCGAACGCCGCGCGGAGGGTTTCGTGAAGGGCATCGGCGACTCGGTGCGGGTTGAGGACCCGCTCGGGTTTCCCTGCGAGTTCTTCCACGACGTCGATCACGTCGAGCGGCTGGCGTGGCGCTACGACCTCTACACCCCCGGCTCGCTGGTGCGGCTCGACCACTTCAACCAGGTCACGCCCGACGTGCCTCGCGCGGTGGGGTTCATGCAGGACCTCGGGTTCCGGGTGACGGAGGACATCCAGGACGACGAGGGCACCGTGTACGCCGCCTGGATGCGCCGCAAACCCACCGTGCACGACACCGCGATGACCGGCGGCGACGGTCCGCGCATGCACCACATCGCCTTCGCGACGCACGAGAAGCACAACATCCTCGCGATCTGCGACAAGCTGGGCGCCCTGCGCCGCTCCGACGCGATCGAGCGCGGCCCGGGCCGCCACGGCGTCTCCAACGCGTTCTACCTGTACCTGCGCGATCCCGACGGCCACCGCGTCGAGATCTACACGCAGGACTACTACACCGGCGACCCCGACAACCCGGTCGTCACCTGGGACGTGCACGACAATCAGCGCCGCGACTGGTGGGGCAACCCGGTGGTGCCGTCGTGGTACACCGAGGCATCACTCGTCCTGGACCTGGACGGCAACCCGCAGCCGGTCGTCGCCCGCACCGACACCAGCGAGATGGCGGTGACGATCGGGGCGGACGGCTTCTCGTACACGCGACCTTCGGACGAACCGGAGGAGCTGCCGTCCTGGAAGCAGGGCGAGTACAAGCTGGGCCACCAGCTGTGACGCTGTCGCCCCAGCAGATCGCGACGATCGCGGATGAGCTGGCCGAGGCCGATCGCTCGCACAGCGTGATCCCGCGGATCACCGCGCGCTATCCGGGCGCGACCATCGAGGATTCCTACGCGATCCAGCGGGTCTGGCGGGATCAGAACGTTGCGGCCGGACGCCGGCTCGTGGGGCGCAAGATCGGGCTGACCTCGAAGGCGATGCAGGAGGCCACGGGCATCACCGAGCCCGACTACGGCGTGATGTTCGGTGACACCGTGTACGCCAGCGGCGCCGACATCCCCGTCGATCTCTTCTCCAACGTCCGAGTGGAGGTCGAGCTCGCCTTCGTGTTGAGGGAACCCCTCGAGGGCCCCGACCGCACCCTGGAAGACGCCCTGGCAGCGATCGACTACGCGGTCCCCGCCCTCGAGATCCTCAACTCGCACATCGAGCTCGAGGGTCGCACGATCGTCGACACCATCTCGGACAACGCCGCTTACGGCGCGATGGTGCTGGGCGATGTCCGCAAACGGCCCGACGAGATCGACCTGCGCTGGGTGCCCGCGCTGCTATACCGCAACGGCGAGATCACCGAGACGGGCGTCGCCGCCGGGGTCCTCGATCACCCCGCCACGGGCGTCGCGTGGCTCGCGAACAAGTTCCACCACCACGGCGCGCGCCTCGAAGCCGGTGAGATCATCCTGGCCGGGTCGTTCACCCGCCCTCTGTGGGTCGAGCGCGGCGACCTCGTACGGTGCGACTACGGACCCATGGGAGAGATCACATGCCGCTTCAGCTAGCCCCCACATTCCGCGAGCGCCTCGCCTCGGCATCCCGCCCCCTGATCGGCATGTGGGTGTGCTCCGCGTCGCCGCTGGTCGCCGAGATCTGCGCCGGCGCGGGCCTCGACTGGTTGCTGATCGATATGGAGCACTCGCCCAACGACCTCACCTCGACGCTGTCGCAGCTGCAGGCGATCGCCGCCTATCCGCCCGCCGCGGTCGTGCGCGTGCCCATCGGCGATGTGGTCACCATCAAGCAGGTGCTCGACGTCGGCGCGCAGAACATCCTGGTGCCGATGGTGTCCTCCGCCGACGAGGCGCGCGCCGCCGTCGAGGCGATGCGGTACCCGCCGCGCGGCCGCCGCGGCGTCGGCTCGGCACTGGCCCGGTCGGGCCGGTGGAACCGGATCGACGCGTACCTCGAGAACGCCGACGATCACGTGTCGCTGTTCGTGCAGATCGAAACGGCGACCGGGGTGGATGCCGCTGCCGAGATCGCCGCGGTCGACGGCGTCGACGGGGTGTTCGTGGGGCCTTCTGACCTCGCCGCCTCGATGGGGGTGCTCGGTCGGCAGACCCATCCGGATGTCGAGGCCGCCGTCCTGCGCACGTTCGAGGCCGTTCGGGGTGCGGGCAAGCCGGTCGGGGTGAACGCCTTCGACCACGCCGTCGCCGACCGCTATCTGGCCGCGGGCGCGTCGTTCATCCTCGTCGGGGCGGACGTGTCGCTGCTGGCCCGCGGCTCGGAGGCCCTTGCGGCCCGTTTCATCGCCGCCGACGACGCGGCCGCAACGCGTCCGTCCTACTAGTCCCCCGGCCGCTTCCCCGGCCGCGAGACTGCACTGGCGCGTCGAGACTGCGGGCAATACCCGCAGTCTC
>NZ_DASUNI010000239.1:0-13235 GCF_036277215.1 Microbacterium sp.
CACCTCCAATGTCCTGCTGAAGGCGCTCGAAGAGCCGCCCGAGCGAACCGTCTGGGTGCTGTGTGCGCCGAGTGAGGCCGACCTGCTGCCGACGATCCGCTCGCGCGTGCGCACCCTCCGCCTGCGCGAACCCGATATCGCGGACGTGGCTCGGCTCATCGCCCAGCGGACCGGAGCCGATCCTGCTGTCGCGGAGCAGTCGGCCCGCCACGCTCAGCGCCACATCGGCATGGCGCAGCGACTGGCGACGGATGCCGCGGCCCGCGCCCGCCGGAATGACATGCTCCGCGGCGTGCTCGCCGTGAGGGGAGTCGGTGACGCCGTCGAGGTCGCCGGACGCGTGGTCCAGGCGGCCACCGAAGACGCGAAGGCGCTCACCGCGGAACGGGACGACGCCGAACGGACGGGCCTCCTGCGCACACTGGGCATCGCCGAAGGCGCCGCCGTGCCGCCCGCGGTCCGTTCCCAGCTGAGCGCGCTCGAAGACGACCAGAAGCGTCGCGCGACCCGCAGCCTCCGAGACGGAATCGACCGCGTGCTCACCGACCTGCAGTCGATGTTCCGCGACGTGGTCATGCTGCAGTTCGACCGCGGCGGCGCGGCCGACGGCGACCTCATCAACCGCGAACTCGCGCCTGAGCTGTATGCGCTCGCGTCGGCGTGGACGGCGGAGCGCACGCTCGTCGTCCTCGATCAGATCGCCGACACCCGACGCAACCTCGAGCAGAACGTCGCGCCCACGCTGGCTCTGGAGAGCATGCTCGTGACCGTCGCGAGCGGAAGGACCCCGTGAAGTCCACCGGACAGCTTCGCCCGACCCGGCGCACCACACGGCTCGTCGCACTCGTCGCGGGACTCGCCGCCGCCGCCGCCCTTTCCGGATGCCTGCAGGCGATCATCCCGGATACGAAGCCGCGGTCGACCGCGAGCCCCACCCCCGATGCCGAGGGGGTCGCTGGCGAGCTGCTCCCCTTCTACGAGCAGACCCTGTCGTGGTCGGCCTGCGGAGACTTCGACTGCACGATGATCACCGCGCCCCTCGACTGGGCGGATCCCGCCGCCGGTGACATCCAGCTGTCGGTCATCCGCCAGCGCGCAACCTCCGGCACCGCGATCGGGTCGCTGCTGACCAATCCCGGAGGGCCCGGCGTCAGCGGTGTCGACCTGATCCGGGAGAGCGTCGACTTCGCCGTCGGGGAGTCGCTGCAGCAGCAGTTCGACGTCATCGGCTTCGACCCGCGCGGCGTTGCGCAATCCACGAGCGTGCGCTGCCACGATGCGGCGGAGATGGACTCGTTCCTGTTCGACATCGCCGAAGCGCCACGCGGATCCGAACGGTGGATCCAGGAGCGCACCGAGTGGAATCAGGCCTTCGTCGACGCGTGCGACGCGAACAGCGGCGGCATCCTTCCGTTCATCACGACCGAGAACTCGGCCCGCGACATGGATCTGCTGCGTGCAGTGCTCGGCGACACGGAGCTGCACTACCTGGGCTACTCCTACGGCACGTTCCTGGGCGCGACCTACGCCAAGCTCTATCCCGATCGCGTGGGCGGACTGGTCCTCGACGGCGCGGTCGACCCCACCGTGTCACCCGGGAGAGCGAACGCCATCCAGGGTGTGGGCTTCGAATCCGCACTGCGCGCCTACATGGCGGACTGCCTGGACACACCCGAATGTCCCTTCCGCGGGACCGTGGACGAAGCGCTGGCAGACCTCGGAACCCTGCTCGCAGGCGTCGAACAGTCACCGCTGGAGGGACCCGATGGGCGTCTGCTCGGCGCCGAATCGCTGCAGACCGCCATCGTGGCCGCACTGTATGCCGAAGGGAGCTGGCCCGCGCTCACGGCCGCCCTGGCCGATGCACTCCAAGGCGACCCGGGGATCGCGTTCCAGCTGACGGACTTCTATCTGAGACGCGAGGGCGGCGAGTACTCCGCCAACGTGTGGGAGGCGTTCTGGGCGTACAACTGCATGGATCAGCCTCGCGACGCCACCGCCGAGGAGCAGGCTGCCGACCAGGCGCTGGTCGCGGCCGAAGCGCCCACCGTGGCGCCCTACTGGTTCACCCCGACGCCGTGCGAAGTCTGGCCGTATCCCGCGACCGGCACCAACGATCCGATCGCGGCGGCGGGCGCGGCCCCGATCGTCGTGGTGGGGAGCACGAACGATCCCGCGACCCCGTACGAGTGGGCCGTGGCGCTCGCCGACCAGCTGGAGTCCGGAGTGCTGATCACGCGTGTGGGCGAAGGCCACACCGGCTACAACAAGGGCAACGCGTGCGTCGATGCGGCGGTCGAGACGTACCTGCTGCAGGGCATCGTTCCCGAGGACGGCCTTCGCTGCGAGTAGAGCGGATGCCGGGGGCCCGGCGCGTTCGCGGGTGCTCCGGCGACCCTGTAAGATCGATGATCGTGCATCGCGCAAGCGCGGCGCGCCACCTTAGCTCAGTCGGCAGAGCGATTCACTCGTAATGAATAGGTCAAGGGTTCGATTCCCTTAGGTGGCTCAGATGAGTCAAGGACCGCTTCCGCGGCCTTGTCGTAGGCCCTGAACCAGATCAGCGACAGGGGTGGGTCAGCGACATGGACGCAGCGATCGATGCGGTCGTGGAGATCTTCACCTGGGTCGGCTTCGGCGCCGGCGCGCTGCTGGCGGGGATCGCGTTGGTGGCCTACCTCCTCGATGGCACCTGGGTTCCGGTGCGCGCGGTGGTCGAGCCGACCGAGCACGGCAAGGTCGTGCGGTGGTTCGACGAAGACGGCGGAGTGAACGAAGCGCCGTTGACCCACGAACAGCTGCACATCATCGGCGACGCCGGCATGTACGACATCTACTCCCGCCGCGGATGGCACAACCGCATGCGGCTCACACACCACTCTCCGCTGGTGCGCGCGATCTCGCTCCTGGCGGCCGGCCTCCTCGCCCTCGGGCTGGTGGCTCTGATCGTCTCCTACGTCTTGCTGTTCTCGCGCGGCTGACTCCGGTGCGGCCGCGAGAGTGCACGATCCGCGATCACGCGAGCGCCAGCATCCCGCCCGCGAGAAGGGCGAGCGCGAGCCCGAGCCACTGCACAGCGGCCACCCGCTCACGCAGGACGACTGCGGCGAGCAGGATCGTTCCCGCAGGGTAGAGCGCGGTGAGCGCCGAGACGATCGAGAGATCGCCCGTGCGCAGCGCCAGCAGCAGGATCGAGTTGGCCGCAGCATCCACGAGTCCGCAGATGATCGCGAGCCACCAGGCGCGCGAGCGCGATGCCGGGACTCCGTTGCCCGCGGGCGCCGCCGCGGCCGCATGCTCGAGGTCGGCATGGCCCGTCGGGGTCGCACCGACGATGGGGCCCGACACCTCGAGAACCGAACCGGCAGGCCGTCCTGACCGGACCGCCCGAAGGGCGAGCACAGCGACGATCGCCAGCGTGACCACCGTACTGGTCGCGCGGTTCACGATCAGGGGAGCCAGTCCGCTCTCGTCGCTGGTCTGATCGATCACGATCAGGAACGCGCCGATCGCGAGACCGGCACCGACCGCCATCAGCAATCCGCGGGTGCTCGGTCGCACGACCTTCTGGCCCGGGATGAACCCCACCAGCACGACAGCCACCAGGGCGACCGCCAGGCCGGCGTAGCCCACCGGCGACAGGGTCTCGCCGTTCACGAGAAGGCCCCAGAGCATCGGGGCGATGGCCGATACGACGGCGGTGAGCGGCGACAGGATGCTCATCGGGCCGATCGCCAGGCACGCGTACAGCAGGGCGATGGCGACGACGCCGAAGATGCTGGACAGCAGACCCCAGGCGATGTCGGGAGCCGACCACTCGCCTCCGATGAACGGGAAGGCGACCGCGAGAATGACCAGTCCGGATGCCGCGGCCACGGCGGTCACGACGATCGAGCGCAGTCGTTTGGCGGCGAGTCCACCGAGGAAGTCGGCCGCGCCGTAGATGATTGCGCCGACGAGGGCGAGTCCGGCCGAGAGCATGGTCGCTCCAGCTTAGGGAGTTGCTTGCCTGCACTTTTCGCTAGCTAAGCTAGCGATATGCATCCTTCTCGCTCATCGGGCAGGCAGCCTTCCCGGTGGTTGAGGATCGGCATCCCCGTTCTGCTGATCTTGGTGTGGCTCGTCGGAGGGTCCGTCGGCGGACCCTACTTCGGCAAGGTCGACGAAGTCTCCACGAACGACCAGTCATCGTTCCTGCCCGAGAGTGCGGATGCCACGCGAGTAAGCGAGCGTCTTCCCGATTTCCTCGGCGGCCGGATCATCCCCGCCGTCGTGGTGGTCACCGGTGATGAGGCGCTCGACGAGCGGCAGCTCGCGGATCTGCAGACGCTCGCCGATGACATCTCCGAGGTTCCCGGCGTTCTCGACGGCGTCTCGCCCCCGATCCCGTCGGAGGACGGGGAAGCGGTGCAGATCTTCGTGCCGATCGAAGCGGAGGGTGAGTCGCCTCCCATCGTCGAAGAGCTGCGCACTCTGGTTCAGGAGGAGGTTCCCGACGACCTCCAAGCGTGGGTGACCGGCCCGGCCGGCTTCACCGCCGACCTCGTCGAGGGGTTCCTCGGCATCGACGGACTCCTGCTCCTGGTCGCGCTCATGGCGGTCTTCGTCATCCTTGTGATCGTCTATCGATCACCGCTGCTGCCGATCCTGGTGCTGATGACCTCGTTGTTCGCCCTGTGCGTGGCGCTGCTGACCGTGTGGTGGCTCGCGTACGCCGAAATCGTGGTGCTCAACGGGCAGGTGCAGGGGATCCTCTTCATCCTCGTGATCGGCGCGGCCACCGACTACGCGCTCCTGTACGTCGCTCGCTTCCGCGAGGCCATCGGCACCGGCGCCGGACGATGGGAAGCGACGGCGCGGGCATGGCGCGGCGCCTTCGAGCCGATCGTGGCCTCGGGCGGCACCGTCATCGCGGGGCTGCTCTGCCTTCTGCTGTCCGACCTCGCGACCAACCGCGCCCTCGGTCCGATCGCTTCGATCGGCATCGCGTTCTCGGTGCTGTCGGCGCTGACCTTCCTCCCGGCTCTGCTGGCGATCTTCGGCAAGGCCGCGTTCTGGCCGTTCATTCCGAAGCAGGGGACGATCTTCATCCCGGATGACCTGACGCAGCCGGTGGGCCGGGCGTCAGCGAGCAGGAGGTCCGGGGCGGACCCAGGGGGAGGTTTCTGGCCGCGTCAGGCGCGCTTCGTCGCGCGTCGCGCGCGCCGCGTGTGGATCATCAGCAGCCTCGTGCTGCTGGTCGCCGCGTTCGGCGTCCTGCAGCTCAAGGCGGACGGCGTGCCGTCAGGCGACCTGGTTCTGGGCGCGTCCGAGGCACGGGACGGCCAGGAGGCGCTCGCCGAGCATTTCCCTGCCGGCTCGGGAAGCCCCGTGTACGTCCTCGTTCCGGAGGAGGACGTCGCCGCCGCCGTGGAGGTGCTCGAGGGCACGGCGGGTATCGAATCGGTGGTCGTGGCCTCCGAGGACTCGCCGACCGGACAGGCATCCGTCACCGTGGAGGACGGCGAGGCGGTGTATTCGTCGCCGGGACCGCCGGGGACCGCGGCACCGACACCGACGACCGCCGATGGCGACGTTCTGCTGGTCGGCACATTGGCGGATGCCGCAGACTCCGTGGCCGCGGCGCAGACCGTGCGAGACGTGAGATCCGGGCTCACCGGGGCGCTGGGCGACGGAACCGCGCTGGTCGGCGGTGTGACGGCGGTCGACATCGACTCGAACGACACCTCCATCCGCGATCGCGCCGTCATCATCCCCGTCGTGCTGCTGGTGATCCTGCTGATCCTGATGATGCTGCTGCGTGCCATCCTCGCTCCGGTGCTGCTGATCCTGAGCGTGATTCTGTCGTTCGGTGCAGCGCTGGGGGTCAGCGCAGTCGTCTTCAACAATGTGCTCGGCTTCCCCGGCGCAGATCCGGCGGTGCCGTTGTACGGCTTCGTGTTCCTCGTCGCACTCGGCGTGGACTACAACATCTTCCTGATGTCGCGGGTGCGCGAGGAGTCGCTTGCCCACGGTACGCGCCCCGGCATCCTGCGCGGTCTCGTGGCGACGGGCGGTGTGATCACCTCTGCGGGGCTGGTCCTGGCGGCGACCTTCGCGGCGCTCGGTGTCATCCCGATCCTGTTCCTCGCTCAGATCGCGTTCATCGTTGCGTTCGGGGTGCTGCTGGACACATTCGTGGTGCGATCGCTGCTGGTGCCCGCCGTCTCGTACGATGTCGGCCCGGCGATCTGGTGGCCCTCCCGGCTGTGGCGGAAAGGTATCGAAGCCACGGATGCTGCGCCCTCGGCCGTCGAGCGAGCGGGCGGCGAAACGCCGGGCGATGATGCTTCGCCTTCGGTCGTTCAGCGAGCGGGCGACGAAACGCCGGGTGATGCTGTGCGTTCGGTCGTTGAGCGAGCGCAGCGAGACGAAACGCCCTCCGAGCTCGTCGGCCAGGACGGCCGTCCACTGACACGCGCAGAGTACCGTCGTACCCTCGACTCATGACCAGAGCACTGTTTCTCGTCGACGTGCAGAACGACTTCACCGAGCGCGGCGCGCTCGGAGTGGCCGGCGGCGACGAAGTCGCAGAGCGGATCACGAGGTTCCTGTCCGCACACGCCGGCGACTACGAGATCATCGTCGCCTCTCGGGACTGGCACGACGCAGACAATGACAACGGCGGGCACTTCGCATCCGGCGAACCCGACTTCGTCGACACGTGGCCGCCGCACTGCGTGGCCGGAACCTACGGTGCGGAGTACGACGAGGGCTTCGACACATCCGCCGTCACGCATCACCTGAAGAAGGGTCAGGGAAAGCCGGCGTACTCCCTCTTCGAGGGGGTCGCCGATGACGGCACCACTGCATCGCAGCTGCTCGAGCGGCACGGCATCATCGACATCGACGTGGCCGGGCTCGCCACCGACTACTGCGTTCGCGCGTCGGCGCTCGAGGCCATCGAGCACGGCCGGCACGTCCGGGTCTTCACCGACCTGGTGGCGGGCGTGCATCCCGAGTCAAGCGAGAAGGCTCTCGCCGAGATCGCACACGCCGGCGCGGACCTCGTCCATTCCGGTGCCTGAATCGACGCCCGTTCGGCGGGTGCTGCTGAGCGAAGGCGATCGCCTGCGCAGCATCCGCCTCGAAGCGCTGCGCGACCCCGTCGCCGGGATCGCGTTCCTCGAGACGCTCGATGAGGAGGCCGCGCGTCCCGCGGAGTTCTGGCAGGAGCGCGCCGCCGGCGCCGCTTTGAGCGAATCGGCGGCACAGTTCATCGCCGAGGCCGGGCGCGACTGGGTGGGAACGGTCACCGTTCTGGTCTACGAACCCGGCAGCGTCGACTACTTCGGCCGGGCTCGCGTCGACGACCGGGCGCTGGTGGTCGCCGTCTACGTGCGCCCGTCGCATCGGGGCCGCGGCGTGCTCGATTCCCTGATGGATGCCGCGGCGGACTGGGCACGCGGCCGCGGGATGACGGAGCTGGCACTCGACGTGCACGAAGACAACATCCGCGCTGAGCGTGCGTATCTGCGCTCAGGGTTCGTCCCGACCGGGTCCACGTCGCAAGGGCCGAACGGCGTGGAGCGCGAAATGGTGCGCCCGCTGTGAGCGGTTCGGGCGTCGAGGCGGTCCGCGCAGCGCTGCGTGGGGCGGCATCCGATGATCAGCGGGTGAAGATCCAGAAGCGGATGACCGACCCGGCGATGCGCGTGATCGGCGTGCGGATGGGCACCGTGTTCGACATCGCGAAGGCTCACACTGCGATGACCCTGGACGACGTCGATCAGCTGCTGGTCTCAGACACGTACGAGGACCGGATGGTCGCGGTCAGCATCCTCGATTTCAAGGCGCGCGCGAAGAACGTCGACCGCGCGGCGCTGTACGAGCTGTGGATGCGGCGGCTCGATCGCATCGACACATGGGACTACATCGACCGCTCGGCTCCGCGCGTCGTCGGCTGGTACCTGCTCGACAAACCGCGCGACCCGCTGTTCGAGCTCGCGCGCTCCGACGATCGGTGGCACCGGCGGGCGGCGGTCACCGCGGCGTTCTGGATCATTCGCGCCGGCGACCTCGACGACCCGCTGGCGCTGTGCGAAATCCTCGCGGCGGATCCCGAGCACCTCGTGCAGACCAACGTCGGAGTCGCGCTCCGCGAGATCGGGCGGGTCGACCGCGGGCGACTGGAGGAGTTCCTGAAGCGGCGCGGCGCCGACCTGTCGGCCGCCGCGAGACGCACGGCCCGCACGGCCCTCGCCCCGCATCCTTGACCGCGAGACTGCAACCGGGCGTCGAGACTGCGGGTGAACCCCGCAGTCTCGACATCCCAGTGCAGTCTCGCGGTAGCACGTCGGCCCCGTGGGGCTCGAAGCAGTGCCCACCGTGTAGTCCTCGCGATACACGGAGCACGTGAAGAAGCGCGGCGCCCCGGTGGGCGTCGCGCTTCTTCGTGGGCCCCGTGGGGCTCGAACCCACGACCCGCGGATTAAAAGTCCGATGCTCTACCGACTGAGCTAGAGGCCCTCGCAACCAGCCTACTTCGGCTCGGCAGAAGGCTCGGAGCATCCACCGAAACCAGAACGACCGCCGACGCCACCTCGCAGGCATCGACGGTCGTTCTGTTCCGTCTGGGCGCTGCCCCAGACCCCCGGCATGCTGACGCACGCCTTCGGGCCCCGGCCGAAGCCGGGAGCTTGATCACATCGCCGGCGGCATCAGCACCGTGTCGATGAGGTACACGGTCGCGTTGGCGGTCTGAACGCCACCGCAGATGACGGCGGACTGGCCGTTGACCATGATGCTGTCGCCGCTTCCAGTGACCTCGAGGTCCGCACCGTTCACCGTGGTGTGGGTACCCTCGATGTCGTCCGGGACGATCTGGCCGGGGACGACGTGGTAGGTCAGGATGCCGCTCAGCAGGGCAGAGTCCGTCTTGAGGACCTCGATGGTCGCGGCGTCGATCTTGGCGAAGGCGTCGTCCGTCGGCGCGAAGACCGTGAACTCGTCGCCGTTCAGCGTGTCGACGAGGTTCACGTCGGGGTTCAGCTGACCCGAGACCGCTGCGGTGAGCGTGGTCAGGATGGGGTTGTTGGACGCGGCTGTGGCCACCGGGTCCTTGGCCATTCCGGCAACCGAGCCGGCGCCGTCCGGCACTGCCTCGGCGTAGCCGGCGCAGCCGGTTCCGACGAGGTTGGCCGCGGGATCCATCTCCGCTTCCGGTGCCATCGACTCTTCGGCGGCGGCGGGCGGCGCGGTGGTCGCCTCGGTGGTGGTCGAGCTCGCTCCTGAGGAGCAGGCACTGAGCGCGATGGCGGCGGCGAATGCCACCGGCAGGCCGAGCAGATACAGCTTCTTGCGGGACATCTTGTCCTCCTAGTTTCGCAGCGCCGAACGGTGCCGCAGCCAGTGGTGCTGTGGCCACTCGAGGCGGCCTACAAAGATGTCTTCGGCGCCCTCGTCCGATCGGATGGGGCATTTCCGACATCCGCTTCGATTACTGCCGAGCAAACCGAAACGCCGGCCGCGCCGAAGATGATGTGCACCTCGCGCGCGGGTGCGCGATGGAGGAAGCATCACGATCAGGCCGTCAACCCTCGGGTCGCGGGCGATCGCCTGAAAGGTACTAGGGCATGCTTGTACGTGTGGTGATCGATGGTGTGAACGTGCCGGAAGAAGGCGCGGACTCGATCGACCACGCCGGTGAGCTGCTGCTGCTGATCGCGAATGGCGACCAGCAGGCGTTCGCCCGGCTCTACGACATGCTCTCGCCGCGGGTGTTCGGTCTCATCCTCCGGGTGCTGGTCGACCGCTCGCAGAGCGAAGAGGTGCTCCAGGAGGTCTTCCTGGAGATCTGGCAATCCGCCGGTCGGTTCGCTCCGAACAAAGGGCAGGGAAGGTCGTGGATTCTCACGATCGCACATCGCCGAGCGGTAGACCGCGTGCGGTCCGCTCAGGCGAGTACCGATCGTGACGTCCGAGCGGGCTTCCGCGATATCGGCGTCGCATATGACGGCGTGGCCGAAGAAGTGGAGCTGCGGATCGAAGGTCAGCGTGTCTCCGAAGCGCTCTCGACCCTGCCTGATCCGCAGCGCGAGGCCCTGACCCTCGCGTACTACGGGGGTTACAGTCAGAGCGAGATCGCGGCGCTTGTGGGGGCGCCGCTGGGGACGATCAAGACGAGGATGCGGGACGGCCTGTCCCGGTTGAGGGTGGAAATGGGGGTGGCATCGTGAACGAGCAGGAGTTCGCCGAACTGGCGGCCGGCTATGCGTTGAGCGCGTTGTCACCCGACGACGAGAGAGCTTTCGAGACCGCGCGCCGACAGCATCCGGAGTGGGAGCACCACGTGACGACGGATGCCGCGACCGCGGCCCTTCTCGCCGAAGACGTCCCCGAGGTCGCTCCGCCGCCCGGCGTGCGGGCCGCGCTTCTCGCGCGGATCGGCGCCCCCGGCGAGGCCGGCCACGTGGGAGCCGCATCTACAGACATCGCACCCCCGGAGCGGGGCGCAGCGCTGCGCTCCGACCAGCGCGATGCGACCGTTCCGGCCGAGACGACGGCTCCGCGCCGCTGGGGCGCGCGTGCGTGGTTCGCACTCGCCGCGTCGCTCGCGATCCTCGTCGGCGTCGGTTGGGGCGCGGCGTTCGTCAGCCAGCAGCTGAGCACTCCGGCATCCGTCGTCGCCCTCAACGAGATCGAATCAGCACCCGACGCACAGGCCGAGACCGTGAACCTGTCCGACGGGGGCGTGGCGACCGCGCACTGGTCCGAGTCGGTCGGCAAGGCCGTGCTCGTCACGGACGGACTGCCCGCCCTCGCCGATGACCAGAGCTACGAGCTGTGGTTCGTCCGAGACGGCGATCCGATCTCGGCGGGGGTGTTCGCCGCTGCCGACGGCAGCACGACCGCTCTGCTCGATGGCTCCATGCAACCGGGGGACGTGATCGCCGTGACTGTCGAGGCGGCGGGCGGATCGCCCACCGGCCAACCCACGTCGGATCCGATCGTCGCCATAGCGACGCAGGATTCGTAGCGGCTCCCGTTCCGCTTCCGCGGGTAGCCTGGAAGGGTGAGCGACGATTCGAGGGGCTTCCACAAGCCCGTGAGGCGGCCTGGCGAACTCTTCGACCGACGGTTCGCCGCCGAGGATCCTGCGGAAGTCTCCCGCGTGGCCCACTCCACGGCTCACGCGCTGCTGGCACGAGCGCGGGAGGATCCGGACGGCGTGGTGGTGGAGCGACTCGTGGCCTTCACCGATGAGCACGGAATCGACGACATCGCCGAACTCTGGTCGCGGTCGCCGTCACGGTCGCTCCCGGGCGCGCTGTGGCGGCTGTACCTGATACAGCTCATGATCCACGACGATCCGCAGACCGCCGCGTTGCTCTACGAGCGTGGTCGGGTCGAGATCTCGTCCGTCGATCCCGTGGTGGCCGGAGCGCCGACGCCGGCCGGTCCTGACGAGTTGGTAGACCTCGTCGACACGATCCTGCGCGGTCTGTTCCAGGGCGACTTCGCGGTCGCCCTCGACCGGGCGGCCGCATTCAGCCGAGTGCAGGCGTCCGGTGCCAGCCACCTCGCCGACGACTACGAGGCCACCGAGCCCGAGCGTGCGTCGGCGCTCACGACACGCGCGCTGCGCCTGGCCGACTATGCGACCGATCTGTCGGCGTGCGCCTCGCTCTGGCGACGCGAGTCGCTGACCTGACGGGGCCGAGGCAGAAAGTGCCGGGCCGCAGAACGCCTCTCGGCGCGGAGCCGCTCGCAGCGGCAGAAGATGGAGCCCGGGGTTACTGCGGCCCGGCTGTTCCAGTGTAACCGAGCACCCCCGGTCGGCATTCCCGCCACACGCGCTCGATAGGCTCGGACAATGGCCTGGCGATTCGCGCTCATGATCGATCCTGCGGAACCCGACGATGCGCGCACTGACTTCACCCCGACGTTCACGGAGGTCGACCCGGCCGCACCAGCCCTGAGTGTGGGTGAGCTCAGCACTCAGCGCGGCGACGGCATCTTCGAATCCGTCGGCGTGATCGACGGCCACGCGCAGGAGGTGCAGGCCCACCTCGACCGCCTGGCTCACTCGGCGGAGCTGTGCGACCTTCCGGCACCGAACCTCGAGCAGTGGCGCGAGGCGGTCGCCCTCGCCGAGAGTCGCTGCGGGCCGGGGGAGAGCGTCATCAAGCTCATCCTGAGTCGGGGCGTCGACCACGGACCGGCGCCGACCGCGTGGATCACCGCCGCCCGCGCGGCGGACTTCTCGCAGGTGCGTGTACGCGGCGTGCGGGTCGTCACGCTCGATCGCGGCTACGACAGCGGGGTACCGGCCCGCGCGCCGTGGCTGCTGCTCGGCGCGAAGACCCTGTCGTACGCGGTCAACATGGCGGCGATCCGCGAGGCGAAACGGCGAGGGGCGGATGACGCCATCTTCGTCTCGTCCGACGGGATCGTGCTGGAGGCTCCCACCGCGTCCCTCATCCTCCGGATCGACGACGTGTATCTGACGCCCGCGCCGAACGGCGGCATCCTGCAGGGGACGACGCAGCTGAGTGCCTTCGCGTGGCTCGAGCAGCAGGGCCTCGCCACCGAGTACCGCGACGTCCCGACGACGCAGCTGCACACGGCGGATGCCGCGTGGCTGGTGTCGTCCGTCCGGCTCGCCGCGCCGATCTCGGAGATCGACGGCACGCCCATCGCGATAGATGCGGACTTCACGGCGCGGTTGAACGAATACCTGCTCAGCCCGCGCGACTGAGCCGAGCCGCGTGCCGTCCGACCCCGAGGGTCAGCCGAATCGGCCCGAGACGTAGTCCTCGGTCGCCTGCACGCTCGGGGTCGTGAAGATCGAGCGGGTGTCGTTGTACTCGATGAGCTTTCCCGGCTTCCCGGTGCCCGCGATGTTGAAGAACGCGGTGCGGTCCGAGACGCGGGATGCCTGCTGCATGTTGTGCGTGACGATGACGATCGTGTAGTCGTTCTTCAGCTCGCCGATCAGCTCTTCGATCGCATAGGTCGAGATCGGGTCGAGAGCCGAGCAGGGCTCGTCCATGAGGAGCACCTGAGGCGACACGGCGATCGCACGTGCGATGCAGAGGCGCTGCTGCTGCCCGCCGGACAGGCTCGAGCCCGGCTTGTCGAGGCGATCCTTGACCTCGTTCCACAGGTTCGCTCCGGTGAGCGAGCGCTCCACGAGGGCGTCCGCGTCGGACTTGGAGATGCGTTTGTTGTTGAGCTTCACACCCGCCAGCACG
>NZ_DASUNI010000240.1:0-46007 GCF_036277215.1 Microbacterium sp.
TCTGATGGTGAATCGATGGCAGGGGTCATTCCCGTTCCACAACACCGGGGCAGCGGGGTGGGTGGGCACGTCGCCGGTCGGCACGTTCTCGCCCAACGGATACGGCCTCGTTGACATGACAGGGAACACCTGGGAATGGACGACCGATCTCTATGCCCCTCGCCATGTGGTGTCGGGGTCGACGGGCATCGCGGCGGGCTCACGCGCGAACCTCTTGGGCGTCGCAGGCACCCGCGAGAGCCGTCGCGTGCTCAAAGGCGGCTCGCACCTGTGCTCGCCGGACTATTGCCTGCGCTATCGTCCGGCCGCGCGGAGCCCCCAGTCCGAGGACACGGCGATGACCCACATCGGGTTCCGCTGCGCGCGCTGACGCGTGTTGGGCCGAGCCCGTCACGCCGTCAGGACGACGAGACCTCCGCAGAGTCCGTCGTCACGGGGAGGGCGCGCTCGGCATCCGTGGTGACCGGAACTGTGCCTATCGCGTCGGGCTGTGCATCGAGATCGGTCGCCGCCTGCTCGAACTGCGACTGGTACAGCCGCCAGTACGCACCCTGCGCTGCGATGAGCTCCTCGTGGGTGCCCTTCTCGACGATGTCGCCGTGCTCCATCACGAGGATGAGGTCGGCATCGCGGATCGTGGAAAGCCGGTGCGCGATCACGAACGACGTGCGTCCCTCGCGAAGGGCAGCCATGGCGTGTTGCAGGAGCAGTTCGGTGCGCGTGTCGACCGACGAGGTCGCCTCGTCGAGGATCAGGACCGAAGGCTGCGAGACGAACGCGCGGGCGATCGTGATCAGCTGCTTCTCACCGGCCGAGACGTTCGATGCTTCCTCGTCGAGCACGGTGTCGTAGCCCTCGGGGAGCGAATGCACGAACCGGTCGACGCGGGTCGCGGTCGCGGCATCCACGATCTCCTGGTCGGTGGCCGACTCGCGCCCGTAGCGGATGTTCTCGCGGATCGTCCCGGCGAACAGCCACGGATCCTGCAGGACCATGCCGGTCCGCGAGCGGACGTCGTCGCGCGTCAGGTCGGCGATGTCCTGCCCGTCGAGCAGGATCCGGCCGCCGTCGAGCTCGTAGAACCGCATGATCAGGTTGACCAGCGTCGTCTTGCCGGCGCCGGTGGGTCCTACGATCGCAACCGTCTGGCCGGGCTCGACCCGGAACGACAGATCCGTGATCAGCGGGCGGTCCGGCGTGTACGAGAAGCGCACGTTCTCGAACTCGATGACACCCTCACCCTCGACGGGCTCGGGCGCATCCGCCGCATCCGGTGCCTGTTCTTCCGCGTCGAGGAGCTCGAAGACGCGCTCAGCCGATGCGGTGCCCGACTGGATCACCGCCGCCATGCCGCCCAGCTGCGACAGCGGCTGGGTGAACTGCTGCGAGTACTGGATGAACGCCTGCACGTCACCCAGCCGCAGCTGGCCGTTGGCGACCATGAGCCCGCCGAGGACGGCGATGCCGACGTAGGTCAGGTTTCCGACGAACATCATGCCGGGCATGATGATGCCGGACAGGAACTGCGCCTTGAAGCTCGCCTGGTACAGCTCCTCGTTCTCGACCTGGAACTTCTCGCGCGAGTCGACCTCACGGCCGAACACCTTGACCAGCGCGTGTCCGGAGAACGACTCCTCGACACGGGCGTTGAGGCGGCCGACCTTGCGCCATTGGGTGCCGAACGCCTTCTGCGAGCGGGGTCCGATCACACCGAAGATGACCGCCATGAGCGGCAGCGACACGAGCGCGACGAGCGCGAGCTGCCACGAGATCGAGAACATCATGATGAGCACGCCGATGACGGTCAGCACGGATGTCACGACGCTGGACAGCGACTGCTGCATCGTCTGGGTGATGTTGTCGATGTCGTTCGTCACGCGGGAGATGAGCTCACCGCGCTGCACCTTGTCGAAGTACGACAGCGGCAGCCGGTTGATCTTCGTCTCGACGGACTCGCGCAGCCGCCACATCGTGCGGACCATGATGACGTTGATGACGTAGCCCTGGATCCAGCTGAGGAACGAGGAGGCGACGTAGATCGCGAGCACGGCGACGATGACGACTCGGAGCGCCTCGAAGTCGACGCCGGTGCCCACCGAGAAGTCGTTCATCGCCGCGATCATGTTCGCGAGGTCGGTCTGTCCGGCGGAGCGGAGCGAGGCGACCACGACCTCTTGCGACGTCCCTGCGGGGAACTGGGCCGCCAGCGCGTTCGACGCCACGCCCTCGAAGATGATGTTCGTGGCCTCCCCGAGGATCTTGGGCGCGATCACTGCGAGGAAGACGCCGACGGCGCCGAGGATCGAGACGAAGACGAAGGCTACGGCGTGTGGCTTGAGCAGCCCGACCAGTCGACCGAAGCTCTGGCCGAAGTTCTGCGCCTTGCCCGGCTTGACGCTGTCCCAGTCCCCGGAATTCTGACGGGCCTGCTCGGCGAGCTCGAGTTCGAGGCGCTCCTCCTCGGTGAGGGTGTCCGGAGTGCTCATACCTCCACCCCCAGCTGCGACTCGACGATCTCCCGGTAGGTCTCGCTGGTGCGCAGCAGTTCGTCGTGTGTTCCGACGCCGACCATCCGGCCGTCTTCGAGGACGACGATGCGGTCCGCATCCGTGATGGTCGAGACGCGCTGCGCGACGACGATCTTCGTCACGTCGGGCAGTTCGCGCCAGAGCGCCTGCCTCAATCGAGCGTCGGTCGAGAGGTCGAGCGCGGAGAACGAGTCGTCGAAGACCAGGATGTCGGGCTGGTGCACGATCGCTCGGGCGATCGCGAGCCGCTGGCGCTGGCCGCCCGAGACGTTGGTGCCGCCCTGGGCGATGCGCGCGTTGAGCTGCCCCTCCATCTCCTCGACGAAGTCCTTGCCCTGAGCGATCGCCAATGCCTTCCACAGATCCTCATCCGTGGCCTCCTCGCGCCCGAACCGCAGGTTGGTCGCCACGGTGCCCGAGAACAGGAATGGACGCTGCGGCACGAGGCCGATGCCCTTCCACAGGTAGTCGAGATCGGCTTCGCGGACATCGACGCCGCCGACGCGCACCGCGCCGCCCGTCACATCGAACAGACGCGGGATCAACGAGATCAGCGTCGTCTTGCCGGAACCGGTGGATCCGACGATCGCGACCGTCTCGCCCCGCTTCGCCTCGAACGTGATGGCCTTCAGCACCGGCGACTCAGCGCCGGGGTAGGTGAACTCCACGTCGTCGAAGGCGACGGCTCCCGGTGCGGTGAAGTCGCCTATGGGGTTCTCCGCGCGAGTCAGAGTCGACTCGCTCGCGAGCACCTCGCCGATGCGCTCCGCCGAGACGGCGGCGCGGGGAATCATGATCGTCATGAAGCTCGCCATCAGCACGCCCATGAGGATCTGACCCACGTATTGCATGAAGGCGAAGAGGGTGCCGATCTCGACCGTGCCGGCGTCGACCTGGATGCCGCCGAACCAGATGACGCCCACGACGGTGACGTTCAGCACGAGCATGGCGACCGGGAACAGCAGCACGAACAGCGAGCCGACCTTACGGCCGACGACCATGATGTCGGTGTTCGCGACGGCGAAGCGCTCCTCCTCGATGTCCTCGCGGACGAACGCTCGCACGACCCGCACGCCGGTCAGCTGCTCGCGCATGACGCGGTTGACGGCGTCGAGCTTCTTCTGGAAGCTGCGGAACAGGGGCACCATGCGGCTGATGATCAGCAGGACGAACGCCAGCAGCAGCGGCACGGAGACCGCGATCAGCCAGCTGAGCCCGACATCCTGCTGCAGGGCCATGATCACGCCGCCGATCGCGAGCAGCGGCGCCGTGACCAGCATCGTCGCGCCCATCATCGCGAGCATCTGCACCTGCTGCACGTCGTTGGTGTTGCGGGTGATCAGCGAGCCGGGACCGAACTTCGACACCTCACGCTCGGAGAAGCCGCTGACCTTCTCGTAGACGTCCAGGCGGATGTCGCGGCCGGCTGCCATCGCCGCCTTCGCGGCGAAGTAGGTGGCGATGATCGACGCGACGATCTGGCCGAGCGAGATGACCAGCATGAACGTGCCGGTCGACCAGATGTACGCGGTGTCGCCACGCGCCACGCCCTGGTCGATGATGTCGGCGTTCAGGCGAGGCAGATACAGGGATGCCATGGCCGCGATGAACTGGAAGACCAGCACACCGAGCAGGAGCCAGCGGTACTGCTTCAGGTAGCGGAAGAGGAGTTTGCCGAGCACGAGGTCTCCGGGAAAGGTCGAGCGAGCGGGCGCGGCGGCGCCACCGCTCCACACTGCCACGAAGTTCCGACATGCTCACATGATCGGCGGCTGCGTACGCTCAGGGCGGAACGCGCGGCTGTCGGCGGGCGGGGGTACACCTGGGGCATGCCGACGCGCAATCAGATCGACCTCGTCGAATTCCCCGTCGCCGACGACGCCACTCTCGGGAAGACGCGCGCCGCCGCACTGTCCCGCCGGGCTCCCCCGACCGCGAGACTGCACCCGCAGGTCGAGACTGCGGGATCAACCCGCAGTCTCGACGTCCCGATGCAGTCTCGCGGCCTCAGACGAAGCGCACGGCCTGCTGGAGGCGCGTGCGGATGTCGAAGATCTCGTTGCCGCCGACCGACCGCGCCCCCGGGACGCCCTGACGCAGCACGTTCCCGAGCGCGCCGCGCGCGACCAGCACGACAGGGATGCCGCGCACGCGGCCGAGATCGGTCACGGCCTGCATCAGGTCGTCGTCGGGCAGGACGATGATCGCGCCGCCGAATCGCACGCCGGCGGCCCGCGCGACCGTCCGCATGCGCGAGAGGAGGTCGGCGACCGGCGTCCCGGTCACGCCGTCGCCGGTGATCTCGCCGCGACGCACGCCGACGGGCGCGCCGAAGTCCTCGGACAGCACCGCGTAGAGGCCCGACGGGCTCAGCACGATGTGGTCGAGCTTGTCGTCGCCGGTGCCTCCGCGCACCGGCGCGGCGACGTCATGCCACACCGTGTAGCCCATGCCGAGATCCGAGACCACGCGAGCCGTCGCCTCCTCGGCGAGAGCGTCGGCCAGCATGCGCCGCAGCTCCCGCGGCGCAGAACGGACCAGGGCCGGGTCGTAGGGGTCTTCGACGGTGACGCCGCGGCCCGCCCACTCGCGGATGAGGGTGAGGTATCGCTCGCGGCGCCAGCCGCCGGGCTGCCCGTGCGATCGCGCCTTGGGGCGGGTGTCGGCCGGGCGGGCGGGAGCGCGCCAGCCGGACCACTCCGGAGCCGCGGCCTCGCCGAAGCCATGTCCGCGGTCGTAGGCCGCGCGTGCCTCGACCGTGCCGACGAGGTCCCACGCGCGCTGCACCTGGATGAACACGAGTGCATCGCCGCCGGTGTCGGGGTGCGTCTGGCGGAGTCGCAGCCGATAGGCCTTGCGGAGCGCCTCTTCGTCGGCGGCGGGATCGACGCCGAGCACGTCGTATGCCGAGGCGGACAGCGGACTGTCGAACACGCGACCTCTCCCTCCGCGGCGGATGCGGCGCGATCCAGGCTAATCGGTGCGGAAGGTCAGCCGCGCTCGTGGCGCCGAGCGTACGCTGCGGCGCTGCGGCTGGACAGCGCGAGCAGGATCAGGATGTCGAGACCGAGCGTCAGCAGGGTCGTCGTGATCGTGATCTCCTGCCCCTCGGCCCACCACTGGACGAACGAAGAACTGATGGCGATCGCGGAGAAGGTCATCACGATCACCCGAGCCCAGTTGTGTCCGGCGAGGATGAAGAACGCCAGGATCGCATCGAGCAGGAGAAAGGACCCGAGAACGACCATCAGGACGATCAGCGCGACCCCCGCGAGCTGCGGAGTCGCCTCGACATCGTCGAACGACACATCCAGGTCGCGTACCACCGTCGGCCACTGCAGCACTGTGGCGATCATGACGATGATCCCCGCGACGACCCGGAGCAGCACGAGGACCACGCCCGCCACGGTCGACGGAGGTCGCTGCATGTCGGGGTCGTAGGTGGTGGGCTTGAGCAGCTCTGCGGCCGGCTCGAACGCCGGTCGCTTGCTCGGTACGTCCGTCATCGCGTTCCCACCTCGACCGGCCCCACGTCCACGATCGGCAGGTCGCCGTCGGTGCGGATGCTGTCACCGCCGCCGTTTCGGGCGTGATAGCCCGTCGAGAAATCCTTGAGGATCGTCACGACGACCCGCGCATCGCCGGCGGTCAGCGTCCTGACGATGTGATCGCGCTCGATGTCGGTGTCGGCATCGATGCGGTGGGTGACCTGCAGCGTGAAGAGCGAGAGCCCCACCGCCGTGTCGAAGGTTCCCGCGGCCAGCCAGTCGACACGGTAGCCGCCGGGCAGAAGCCAGCCGTCGGGGCACCTCCAGAACCGGACATGATGGCGCTGCGCGGGGTTGCCGTCGACTTCCTGCTGGTATGCGAAGTCCTGCTGCCTGCTGAAGAGGAACAGCGGACTGACGGGGGCCTCGTCGTAGCTGCGACGCGTCAGCGTCGAGGTGACGATCCGCCACGACGAGCGAAGCGTGACGGGGTCGGCTTTCGTCCATCCGGCCTGCACCATCGCGGTGTCGATCTGATCCGCCTCACCCAGGAACGCGAGATTGACCGGGTCGCCGAGCAGACCGTCGCTGGTGCGAGCCCGCCCGATGAAGTAGTCCGGGACGTAGATCGTCGTGAGGATGCGATGAAGCCGCGGGAGCACGAGGTAAGCCAGCAGCACCCAGCAGGCGATCGCGAAGACGAAGCCCCACCAGCCGACGTTGAACGTGTCGGTGAGGCTCAGGTATGCCAGCCAGACCGACGCGAGTCCCGCGAAGACGAAGAAGAACCAGTCGACCGCGATTCCGATCGAATAGCGGCGTGGGCGCGGCGCCGTTGCCATCAATGCTCCGCCCTTCAGTTCCAGAGGGGAACGGTCGGTCGGTAGGCGAAGGCGGATGCCGCGGCATCCGGTGTCAGTTCTCCGATCGTCGCCGGCTGCCACCGCGGGGTGCGGTCCTTGTCGACCAGCTGAGCGCGGATGCCCTCCAGGAGGTCGGGCTGGCCGGTTGCGAACCACATGACGAGTCCGTACTCCTGGGCGAGGGCGGCCCGCAGGTCGGGCAGCTCGCGAGCGCGACGGACGGCGGCGAGGGTCACCGCGAGCCCGGTGGGCGAGACCTCGCCGAGCACGTCCGCCGCGGCCGACGCTTCGGCCTCCGGCCGTCCCCGGAGCCGGTCGACGATCTCGGCGACGGTGTCGGCGGCGAAGGCCTCGTCGATCCACGGCCGCCGGGCCGCGAGCTGCGAGGGCTCAGGGGTCTCGTCGAAGAGGAGCACCAGCTCGGTCGGGCTCGACGGGTCGGCGCGGGTCTCGAGCGCATCACGCAGGCCGTCGAGGTTCGCCGACGGCACGAAATGGTCGGCGAGACCGGCGTAGATGGCGTCGGAGGCATCCATCGTCGCGCCCGTCAGCGCGAGATACTCGCCGAGCCGGCCAGGTGCCCGGGCGAGAAGCCACGTGCCACCGACGTCGGGCGTGAACCCGATCCGGGTCTCGGGCATCGCGAGCTTCGACCGCTCGGTCACGATGCGGATCGCCGCATGCCCGGCGAGTCCGATGCCTCCGCCCATCGTGATGCCGTCAGCCAGCACGACGATGGGCTTGGGGTATTCGGCGATGCGCGCGTTCACGGCGTACTCGGCGCGGAAGAACCGTCCTGCGCCCTCCGGATCTCCCGACCGGATCTGATCGTAAAGGCCCCGGACGTCTCCGCCGGCGCACAGGCCGCGGTCCCCGGCGCCGTCCAGCAGCACCAGATCGACGTCCGTATCGTGCTCCCACTCGTCCAGCGCGGCCGCGAGATCGCCGATCATTCCGAGATCGAGCGCGTTCAGCGCCCGCGGACGGTTGAGCGTCAGGCATCCGAGTCCGCCGGCGGCTCTCACGAGGACGCGGGGCTCATCGGGCGGCGCGGGATCGGTCACGATCGCAACGTTACCGCGCGCCCACATTGCCCGTCCGAGGGGCCGCCGCACAGTCGGCATCCGGCGGTCGCTTCGTGCGAGGAGGATCCGTTTCCGACAGGATATGGAGAACAGCCCGCGACGACGAGAGGTTCGGCATGCCCGAAGGACAGGTGCTGGAGTTCTCCGGAATCACGAAGCACTTCGGCGCGGTACGGGCGGTCTCGGACCTCTCGGCGCGAGTCGAACCGGGCGTCGTCACCGGCTTTCTCGGCCCGAACGGCGCGGGCAAGACGACGACGCTCCGGATCCTGCTCGGGCTCGTCCGCGCCAGCAGCGGCACCGCGACCATCGGCGGCCGGGCCTACGCGGCACTGGAGCGACCGCTGCAGGCGGTCGGCGCCGTGCTCGAGTCATCGAGCTTCCACCCCGGACGCAGCGCGGCCAACCACCTCAAGGTCTACGCGCAGGCAGCCGGGCTTCCCGACGCCCGCGTCGAGGAGACGCTCGGACTCGTCGGGCTCGCCGACGTGGGCGGCCGCAAGGTCGGCGGGTTCTCGCTCGGCATGCGGCAGCGGCTCGGCCTCGCGTACGCGCTGCTCGGCGATCCCGGGGTACTCGTCCTCGACGAGCCGGCCAACGGGCTCGATCCCGAAGGCATCAAGTGGATGCGCGGCTTCCTGCGGCAGCTCGCCAGCGAGGGTCGCACGGTGTTCGTGTCGTCCCACCTGCTCTCGGAGGTGCAGCAGACGGTCGACTCGGTGCTGATCATCTCCCAGGGTCGGCTGGTCTTCCAGGGCGCGCTCGAGGATCTCGCCGACCCCTCCGAGTTCGCGACGGTCGTCGATTCTCCCGATCGCGCCGCGCTGAGCACAGCGCTGACGGCGGCGGGCGTGCAGTTCGAGCTGCTCCGGTCGGGCTTCACCGTTCGAAGCCTCGATCCTGCGCGAGTCGGCGAGATCGCGGCATCCGCCGGCGTCCCCCTCTCGTCGCTCGCTCGCCGCGGTCAGGCGCTCGAGGAGGTCTTCCTCGACCTGGTGAGCGGTGCGCGCGTCCACCCGACCGGGGCCGCCGCTGCGGCGGGCAACGCGGTCGACGGGGTAGGCGCGGTGCCGGGGATCGCGCCGTTGGCGCCGGTGGAGGGAACGGATGCCGGAGCGGATCGCGCAGCGGATGACGCGGCGATCGACGCGGAGGCCTCCACCGTCGCTGCTGATCTTCAGGCCGGCAGCGGCGGCGCACCTGGAGCCGCGATCGCGACCGGAGCCGCCGTCGGCGCCGCAGCATGGGCGGCGACCGCATCGGCTGACGAGCAGGATGCGGCGGACGCTGTCGAGCCCGTTCAAGTCGCGGGCGCCGAACCCGAAGCCGAGCCGCCTCGCGAGCCTTCCGTGGAACCGAGCCCCACGTTCGCCGTCGCGAGCACGGGGGTCATCGACATCATCCCGTTCGCGGGCGACCCCGCCACGGATGCGTACGCAGACGGACTGCCGCTCGACGCGGATCCGGACGTCGAGGCCCTCGGCGCGATCGACGCGGAGCTCTCCGACGATGAGGACGCGGATGAACCGCCCGTGGTCGACGACCGCTCGTGGGAGAAGTACGTGAAGACCCGCGCGGATGTCGAGGCCGATGCGTTCTTCGCCGCGTTCACGGCCGCCGGCGGGGCGAAGGATGCCGAAGCACACACGGCCGAGGAGCGGAAGACCGAGGAGGCGGAGGAGGCCGAGTTCGGAGCCGAAGCCGGGCCACCGGATCCACCCCCTGCTGAGTCAGCCGAGGACGATCCGGCTCGCACGGATGCCGACGGGGGTGACCAGCGATGAGCCTCGCCGATGCGACCCGTTCCGAGGCGACGAAACAGCTGACGACCTCGATGTGGTGGATCCTCGCTCTCGTCCTCTTCGCGTACGTCGGCTTCACCGCCGCCGTGCTGGGCTTCGTGTTCACGGGTGCCGCGACCGGGTCGCTCCCCGGCGACGCCCCACCTGTGCCGATCGAAGGACTCTCCGCGGTGCTGTACAGCGCAGCGACGGCGATCGGATATGTGTTCCCGCTCCTCATCGGGACGCTCATGGTGACGGCCGAGTTCAGGCACAAGACACTGACGCCCACCTTCCTCGCGACACCGAAGCGCGGCCTCGTGCTGTGGGCGAAGATCCTGGTCGGGATCGCGCTGGGCGTGCTCTTCGGCGTGGTGGGCGTGCTCTCCTCGGTGATCCCGTCCGCCGGTTTCCTCGCCGCGAACGGCCTGGAGACCGACTTCACCTCTAGCGACACGTGGGCATTGTTCGGCCGCATGATCCTGGCGTTCGTACTGTGGGTGCTCGTGGGCATCGGCGTGGGTGCGCTCGTGCGCAACCAGGTGGGCGCGATCGTGGGCGTCCTGGTGTTCACCCAGTTCGTCGAGCCGGTCGGTCGCACTGCAGCCGGATTCGTCGAGGGTCTCACCGGGGTGACGCGCTTCCTGCCCGGCGCTGCGAGCGACGCGCTCGTCGGTGCGAGCCTGTTCAGCACCGCCGCCCCCGGTATGCCCGCCGAGGATCCCCTCGAGTGGTGGGTCGGCGGCCTCGTGCTGCTGGGATACGCGATCGTCCTCGTGCTGCTCGGACATCTCGTCAGCTGGCGCCGCGACGTCACCTGAGTTCGATCACTGCCTCCGCTCGAGTCGTTCTCTCAGGCGGACGCGCGAGGTGGTGACGGGTCTCCACAGCATGCGGGAGTCCCACCAGGATGGACCTCGGACCTCGGGGACGCCGTGATTCATGCGAATGCGCCATCCGCTTGAATCGAGGGTGCGATGGTGGAACCAGCACAGGAGCACGCCGTTGTCCGTGTGCGTCGGCCCACCGTGCGCGTGCTCGGCGACGTGGTGGATCTCGCACCAGCTTGCAGGGATATGGCACCCGGGGATGATGCAGCCGCCATCGCGCAGCGTGATCCCCTTGCGCTGGTGATGGTTGAAGACGCGGTCGAGCGTGTTCAACGCCACGATCCGCCCGCCCTTGTCGAGGGTCACGCGGAGCACGCCGCCGGTGCACGCGACGTGGCGCGCGGCGCCGATCGACACCGGCTGATCCGACCCCTCCACCTGGGCATAGCCGCGGCCGGTGACCAGGTCCTCCTCGCGGACCGACACCACGAGCGTCGGCGCGGCGCCGCCTATCGTGGGGAACTCCCCCGAGCGGGCGGCGACGTCGAGTGCGTTGGCCAGCACGTCGTGCTGGCGCTGTGCCCTCGTTCGATCGTCGGCGCTGACCTCGGACGGCTCGTCGGAGTCGGTGAAACGCGGTCCGCTCAGCTTCGGCGTCAGTGAGCTGTCGAAGAGCCGCTCCAGCTGGGCGGCTACCTCGGGCAGCAGATGCCCGCGCACCGGCACGAGGCTGTCGCGGCCGGCTCCGAGGGTGATTCCCCGCCTGCGCAGCGCCGCCGCCTCCCGCGGTTCGGCGCCGTCCTGGTCGAGGTAGACCGACCACACTTGAGCGAGGAGGCGGAGTTCTTCCGCACAGGCGGGGGGTGCGGCATCCACACCCTGGCCACGAGCGGAAGCGGCGATCTCCTCGTCGGCCGCGAGGTGACCCGCCCGCCCCAGGTCGCCGAGGACCCCCGAAAGCGGCCCGAGCACAGCCGACAGGCCGTCGGCACCGATGTGGCCACCGGCGAGTGCTTCGCGCAGAGCGGGGTAATCGGCAGGCAGTTCCTGGCCGGACGAGAGAGCCATCCTGCGGCAGGTCGCACGGGCAGCGCGTTCGTACCCGGCGACCGTCTGCTTGGATGCAAGCGTGGCCCGCTGGAGGAGCTCGCTCACCGACCGGGCGCCCTTCCGGGTCGTGACGCGCTCGTCGTGCGAGGAGTACTCGCATCGCTCCTGAATCTGGGCGGTCGCGTCGATTGCGAGCGCCTCGCCATGCCGGACGATCCGGCCCGCGAGGGCCGTGATGGTGAGCACCTCGTCGTCGGAAAGGCTCCGCTGCGCGCCTGTCTCGTACGACTCGCGCACAAGATCGCCGAGCGCCTGATCGAGCTCCGCCAGGGTCTCGACCATTCTGCTCATACCCCTTATTCAACCCAGGGGGTCCGACATTCCAGTGCGGAAACCGGCCGGTCAGAGGAGCGTTCCGAGAGTCTCAGGCCGGCTCAGGTGGCGGGCGCAGGGCTCGGAGCCTTGCGCTTGCGCGCCTTCTTCTTCGTCGGCGCCGGCTCCACCGGTATCGTGCCCGTCGCGAGGTCGACGACGTCCACGGCCTGCGTGTCCACGTCGAGGCGCAGCGCCTGGACGAGCTGCAGCCCGTGCCGAGTCGTCAGGATGATGCGCTCGTACTCGGGGTGGCCGTTCAGGTCGATCACGACGCTCGGGCGATGACGCCGGACGATCGCGAAGTCGTCGCCGGCCGATGAGCGCCACGTGCCCATCGCGATCACGCCACGCACGTGCGTTCCGGGACTCGGGAACCCCCGGAGCCACGTCCACGCGTCATCCGTGAGCTGAACCTTCGCGATCGTCGACCGCTCGATCGCCACATTCCCTTTATGGAATGCCAGCACGCGCTCGGCACCCGACAGCACGATTTCGAGCTGCGTCGAGTCGAGCAGGAGCGTGACCATGCCCCTAGTCTGCCAGCGCCTCCGAACGCCCACCGGGCTATTTGCTTACGGACGGACAACGATCGCGAAGCCGTCGCCGCCCCCGCGGTGCGAGACTGGAGAAGTGACCCTGCTCGAACCGCCGCGAGCTGTCGATGGATCAGCGGTCTCCACCGCGCTGGATCGATCGGCTTCCGGCGAGCGCCTGGACGTCCGCGACGCGGAGGCGCTGCTGAGCGCCGAAGGATCGGACTTCGAGCGGATGCTGGAGCTGGCCTCATCCGCGCGGGACGCGGGCCTCGCGGCATCCGGTCGCGCAGGGGTGGTCACGTACTCGCGCAAGGTCTTCATCCCGCTGACCACGCTGTGCCGCGACCGCTGCCACTACTGCATCTTCGTCGATACCCCGGGCCAGCTGCTGAAGCTTCACAAGCCGGTGTTCATGTCGCCCGAGCAGGTGCTGACCGTCGCGCGTCAGGGCGCGGCCCTCGGCTGCAAAGAAGCCCTGCTGACCCTCGGCGACCGCCCCGAAGACCGCTGGCCCGAGGCGCGCGCGTGGCTCGACGAGCACGGCTACGCCTCGACCCTGGATTACGTGGGTGCGATGGCCCGCCTGATCACCGCCGAGACCGGGCTGCTGGCGCACCTGAACCCGGGCGTCATGACCGCCGACGAGCTGCGGATGCTGCGCCCCACGGCGCCGTCGATGGGGATGATGCTCGAGACGACGTCGCGCGCGCTGTTCGAGGAGCCGGGTCGAGTGCACTACGGCTCGCCCGACAAGGACCCGGCGCTTCGCTTGACCGTGATCGGGGACGCCGGGCGCCTGCGGATCCCGTTCACCACCGGCATCCTGGTCGGCATCGGCGAGACCCTGCACGACCGCGCCGAGTCGCTGATCGCCCTGCGCGAAGCGCACGAGACCCACGGCCACGTGCAGGAGGTGATCGTGCAGAACTTCCGCGCGAAGCCCCGCACGGCCATGCAGGACAGCGCGGATGCCGAGCTGCTCGAGTACGTGGCCGCTGTGGCGGTCGCGCGGCTGGTTCTCGGCCCGCACATGCGCGTGCAGGTGCCGCCGAACCTCTCCGACCCCGCCGAGTTCGAACTGCTGCTGCGCGCCGGCGCCGACGACTGGGGCGGCGTATCGCCGCTCACCGCCGATCACGTGAACCCCGAGCGGCCCTGGCCACACCTGTCCGAGCTCGCGCAGCGCACCGCCGACCTCGGATTCGAGCTGCGCGAGCGGCTGACCGCGCACCCCGAGTTCGTGCTCGATGCCGACGAGTGGATCGATCGGGCGCTGCACCCCGCGGTCGCGGCGCTGGCCGACCCGGCGACCGGGCTCGCCGGCACCCCGCGCGCGAACCCACCCGTCCATCGCGAACCCCCACGTTCCGACGCGCAGGAGTACGTGGGTTCGGTGACAAGGCGTGGGTTCGGCGGAGGTGGACGGACCCGCCGACTCGCGGGGCGCGCCGCGGCCGACCCGCTGAGCCTGGACGACGCGGAATGGGTCGCCCTGCTCGAGGCGACCGGCGACGACCTCGACGCGCTCACCGCAACCGCGGACGACGTCCGCCGGTACACCGTCGGTGAGGCCGTGAGCCTGGTCGTCAACCGCAACCTCACCTCGAGTGGCTTCCGGTCTGCGCCGACGGGCGAACCCGGCACGTTCACCCTCGACGACGTGGCCGCGATCGCGACGGATGCCGCGGACCTCGGCGCCACGGAACTGTGCGTGCAGGGGCTGATCGCGTCGTCCGAGGACCCGGCTGCCTACCTCGACATCGCCCGCACGGTCAAGGCCGCAACTCGGCACATGCATCTGCACGCGTATCGGCCGCAGGACGTGTGGGACCTCGCCGACCGCGGCGGGCTCGGGCTGGACGGCGCGCTCGCCGCCCTGCGGAACGCCGGCGTCGACACGGTGCCCGGCACCGGCGTCAAGGTGCTGAGCGAGCGCGTCCGCGCACTCATCGCGCCCGGCGACCTCGCCATCGACCGGTGGATCGAGGGGATCGCCGCGGCTCATCGCGCCGGATTCCGCTCGACGTCGGTGATCTTCTACGGCCACGTCGAGACCGCGGCGGAGCGCATCGCCCACCTGCACCGGCTCCGCGGCATCCAGGACGAGACCGGGGGCTTCACCGAATTCGTGCCGATTCCCCTTCCGGCGCCTGCTGGCGGCGTTCCGCTCGTGCCCCGCCGCAGCCCACTCGACGAGCACCGCGCGATGGTCGCCGTATCGCGCCTGCTGCTGAGCGGCAGCATCCCGCACATCCAGATCCCCTGGACCCGCGTCGGTCGCGACGCAGCCGCGACCCTGCTGCAGTCGGGCGGCGACGACCTCGGCGGCACCCTCATGGACGGGCGGGTGCTGCCCGAGGCCGGCATCGAACACGGCCTCGAACTGCCACTGCCGGATGCCGCACGGATCGCCGCGCGCCTGTTCCGGCCGTTCCGCCAGCGCACCACGGACTACCGGGAGCCGACCGTTCGTTCGGCTCAGGGACCGGACGCATGACCCGGGTCGAGGTCGCGATCGTCGGGGCCGGTTTCGCCGGGCTCGGCATGGCGATCGCCCTGCACCGGGCGGGACGCGAGGACTTCCTGGTGCTCGAGCGTGCGGCATCCGTCGGCGGCACCTGGCGTGACAACACGTATCCCGGCGTCGCGTGCGACGTGCCCTCGCACCTGTACGGGTTCGCAGAGCACCCGAACCCGCACTGGTCTGGCCTCTTCGCACGGGGCGACGAGATCCGCCGGTACCTCGAGGACGTCGCCGACCGCGAGCAGCTCGGCGACCGGCTGCGGCTGCGCACTCCCGTGCTCGCCGCCGAGTGGGATGCCGCGGCATCCGTCTGGCGCATCGAGACGGGCGGCGACGCGCCCGGCGCGATCGAGGCCGAGGCGCTGGTGCTCGCCTGCGGACGGCTGACCGAACCATCGATCCCGGACGTGCCGGGCCTCGAGAGCTTTCCCGGGCCGCTCTTCCATTCGTCGCGATGGGACCATGACGCGGACCTGGCCGGCGCCCGCGTGGCTCTGGTGGGGACGGGGGCGAGCGCGGTGCAGCTGCTTCCCGAGCTCGCGCGAATCGCCGCACATGTCACTCTCTTCCAGCGCACCCCGGCGTGGATCGTCCCGCGCGGCGGCACCGACTACCCCGAGGACGAGCGCCGGCGGTTCGCGCAGAATCCCGTCGCGCTCGCGCGACTGCGGGCGCAGCTCTACGCCGAGGGCGAGGCGCGGTTCGCGTCACGATCAGGCGACGCCGCCGCCTCGGCCGCCGCCCGCGCGGCCGCTCTCGCCCATCTGCACGCCCAGATCGCGGACCCGGAGCTGCGGGCCGCGCTGACCCCGGACTACGCGTTCGGCTGCAAGCGCGTTCTCCTGTCGGACGACTTCTACCCCGCCGTCGCAGGTGATCGCGTGACTCTCGAGGCCTCGGCCCTCGCGACCGTGGACGGGCGGATGCTCGTCTCGGCCGACGGGACGCGAACCGAGGCGGATGCGCTTGTGCTCGCGACGGGGTTCGCCTCGACACGGCAGCCGTACGCAGACCTCGTCCGCGGCGAGGACGGCATCACCCTCGCCGACCACTGGTCGGAGGGCATGACGTCGTTCGGCTCGACGGTCGTCAGCGGCTTCCCGAACCTGTTCGTGCTCAACGGCCCGAACGCCTCCCTCGGCCATAACTCGTCCGTCCTGATGATCGAGCAGCAGGCCGCGTACGCCGTGCGCGCCTTAGGGGCGCGCGAGACCCTCGCCGACGGCGTGCTGCGGGTCGCGCCCGCGGCGGAGCAGCGCTACACCGACGAGATCGCCGTGGCAGCAGCATCCACACCATGGATCGCAGGCGGATGCCGCAACTGGTACGTCGACGAGCGCTCGGGGCGCCTGACCCTGCTGTGGCCGGGGACGGTCGAGGCTTTCCGCGACCGTCTCGCCCGCGCCGACGGCTCGGAGTTCCAGCCGCCCGTTCGGACCGCTGAAAGCGGGGCCGCTCCGGCTCCGATCCGGGCGGCGGGTGCCACCGGCTCACCGACGACGAGGGGGACCTCATGACGATTCCGCTGCGGTTGGGGTACAAGGCCTCCGCCGAGCAGTTCGGTCCGAACGAGCTGCTCGACTTCGCCGTCCTGGCCGAGGAGGTGGGGTTCGACTCGGTGTTCGTCTCGGACCACCTGCAGCCGTGGCTGCACGAGGGCGGTCATGCGCCGGCGTCGATCCCGTGGCTCGGCGCCCTGGGCGCCCGCACGTCGCGGATCGTGTTCGGGACGTCGGTGCTCACGCCGACCTTCCGGTACAACCCGACGGTGATCGCGCAGGACTTCGCCACGCTCGGCGTGATGTACCCGGGCCGCGTGATCCTGGGCGTCGGAACGGGCGAGGCGCTCAATGAGGCGAACCTCGGCATCGAGTGGCCCGACCCGCCCGAGCGGTTCCAGCGTCTCAAGGAGGCGATCGGGCTGATCCGGCGCCTGTGGTCCGAAGAGCGGGTCAACTTCGACGGCACGTATTACACGACGCGCAACATCACGATCTACGACAAGCACGACGAGCCCGTCCCGATCTACATCGGGGCGTCGGGTCCCGCCGCGACCCGGCTGGCCGGCCGCATCGCCGACGGCTACATCACGACGTCGGGCAAGTCCCCCAGCCTCTACGCCGACACCCTGCTCCCGGCCCTCGCCGAGGGCCTCGAGAAGGCCGGCCGCTCGCAGGACGCGATCGACACGCTCATGGAGGTGAAGGTCTCGCTCCACTCCGATGCGGCCGTCGCCCTGGAGAAGACCCGCTTCTGGGCGCCGCTGGCGCTGAGCGCCGACGAGAAGATGGGCGTGGACGACCCGCTCGAGATGCAGCGCCTCGGCGAGCAGCTGCCCATCGAGCGCGCGGCATCCCGCTTCATCGTCTCGACCGACCCCGACGAGCACGTCGAGCGGATCGCGCAGTACGTGGACATGGGCTTCCGCCACCTGGTCTTCCACGACCCGGGCTCCGACCAGGAGGCTTTCCTGCGCACCTACGGCGCCGAGATCCTGCCGCGACTGCGCACCCGGTTCGGAGCGTGACGACGCCCGAGGCCCGATGGGCGGTCGTCATCCCGGTCAAGCCGGCGGAGGTCGGCAAGTCGCGACTCGACATCTCGGGAGTCGACCGCGTGACGCTCGCGCGCGCGATCGCACTCGACACGGTCGCGGCAGCGGCCGCGTGCGCCTCGGTCGCGCAGGTCTTCGTCGTCACCGACGACGGCGCTCTGGTGACGCTCGCGTTCGACATCCCGGCGCTGCGATTCGTCCCGGAGGGCGACGCGATGGGACTCGACGAGGCGGTCGCGGCCGGCGCGGCGGCGGCCGGTGACGCGATGCCGCGCGCGGCGCTGCTCGGAGACCTTCCCGCACTGCGGCCCGAAGACCTCGAGGCGGCCCTCACCGCCGCAACCGATCTGGACCGTGCGGTCGTGGCGGACGCCGAGGGCACCGGCACCACGCTCGTGACGGCGGGCTCCGGCATCCCGTTCGAGTCCTCGTTCGGCGAGGGCTCGTTCGCCCGGCACGTGGACCTCGGCTGCGTGCCGCTGGCGGTGGCCGACGATTCGACCCTCCGCCGGGATGTGGACACCGCGGGGCACCTGACCGAGGCGGCGCTGCTCGGGCTCGGCCCGCGCACGGCGGCGGCTGTTCTCGGAAAGGGCAGGCACCCGTTCCGCCGCGCCTAGGCAGGCGCTCTCGCCACGGCGGTGGCGGCTCATGCCCGCCTCGGCCGCCGGAATCAGACCCCGCTTGCCACTTCGCCGCAGCACACACCGCGAACGGCACCTCAGATCAGCAGGTAGACCGCCCCGACCACCGTGAAGATGATCACCAGCCGTTCGAACAGCACCTGATCGAGCCTGCCGGCGAGCCATCGCCCGGCGAGCGCGCCGACGACGACCAGCGGTACGAGGACGAGATCCAGGACGAGACCGGGAACCGTGATCAGACCCAGCCCGACCGAGAACGGCACCTTGGCGAGGTTCACGATCGCGAAGAACCAGGCTGCTGTTCCGAGGAACTCCTTCACCGGGAACCGCGAGGCGAGGAAGTACATCGACATGACCGGGCCGGCGGCGTTGGCGACCATCGTCGTGAAGCCGCCGAGCGCGCCGTACGTCGCGGCGGCTACGCGGTGCGGACCTTCGGCGGCGACAGGCCCGAGCATCCGCCGGCGCAGCAGCGTGATCGCGATCACCGCCAGCAGGATGACGCCGATCGTCCGCTTCACCCATTCGTCGTTGGCGATCCCGAGGAATGCGACGCCCAGCACGATGCCCACGACCACCGCGGGCGCGAGACGGAGCAGAGCCCGCCAGTTCGTGTGGCGGCGGTACGCGAGCACCGCGAAAAGGTCGGCAACGATCAGCAGCAGCAGCAGTGTGCCCGTGGACTCCTTCGCCGGCAGAACTGCGGCGAAGATGGCGACCGCGACCGTGCCCGATCCGGGGACGGCGGTCTTCGACAGCCCCACGATGAGCGCGGCGACGCCCAGCAGCGCCCACGCGAACCAGGCCAGTTCGGGCATGTCAGCCTTCGACGGCGGCGAGCGCGGCGTCGACGATCGCGGCCGAGGCGGCTGCATCCTTCATCCACAACGGAGTGACGACCGTGCGGATGCCGCGCCGCTCGATCTCGTCAGCCGACGCCGCGTCCTCCTCCGCGATCAGCCACACGTCCAGGAGTCCAGCGTCCGATCGCGCGCCGTAGTGGGCGGCGACCGCCGCCGCAGAGGTGTCGACGCCGATCGCGCGCAGGCACACATCGGCCATGCCGCGCACGACCCGGCCGCCGATGATCGGGGAGACCCCGACGACGGAAGCGTCCGTCGCGCGCAGCGCCTCGCGGATGCCGGGGACCGCCAGGATCGGTCCGATCGAGACGACCGGGTTGGAGGGCGCGATCAGGACGACGTCGGCCTCGGCGATCGCCTCGAGCACACCCGCAGCGGGGGCCGCTCGGTCGATGCCGGGATTGTCGAAGCGCACCGGCTCGAGCGTGGCGCGGTGGCGAGTCCACCACTCCTGGAAGTGCATCGACGTGCCGTCCCCAAGGGCGACCTGCGTGTCGACCTCGGCGTCGGTCATCGGCAGAAGCGTGGCGCCGAGCGGCCAGCGTCGCGACATCCGTTCGATCACCTGTGTAGGCGACAGTCCGTCGCGCAGCCAGCCGGTGCGCGCCAGATGCGTTCCCAGGTCGAGGTCTCCCAGGGTGAACCACGGCCAGCCGGAGCCCCACGCCTGCAGCTCTGCGTTCACGCGTTCGCTGTCGCCCTCGCGGCCCCATCCGCGGGCGGTGTCGTTCACGCCGGCCAGCGCGTACACGATCGAGTCGACGTCCGGCTGCAGGCGGACTCCGGAGAGCCAGAGGTCGTCGCCGGTGTTGACCACGATCGTGAACCCGGACGCCCCGGCACCCGGTCTGCGCCGCAGGGATTCGCGCACGCCGATGCTGAACCGCGAGCCGCCGACCCCGCCCGCGAGCACGACGATGCGGAGCGTGGCGGCGTCGCCGGTCTGGAAGCCCGACGTCAAGGCGCGAATTCGTCCGCGGCGTGCGGGAGGGTGAAGCGGGCGACCGCTTCGATCAGTGCGTCCACGGTCTGGGTCGCAGCGACGACGTCGACGGGCAGGCCCGCGCGCCGTGCGTCCTTCGCGGTGCGGGGTCCGATCGCCGCGATCACGGTGGAGTCGGGGATGTCGGGGAACTGCAGGCTCACCTGCTCCGCCACCGAACCGCTCGTCACGAGGATCGCGTTGATGCGTCCGCTGCGGACGTCTTCGGCGATGCGATCGGTCACCGGCACACCGACCGTCCGGTAGGCGACGACGCTGCGCACGCGGTGACCGGCCTCGGTCAGCAGCCGCGTGAGGACGGGCTTGGCGATCTCGCTGCGGAGAGTCAGGATGTCGCGCGGCTCAGCCTCGAGGGCGATCATCTGCTCGGCAAGACCGGCGGCGGAGTTGTCCTGCTCGGGCACCAGGTCGACCCGATAGCCGACCGCCTGCAGGGCGGCCGCCGTCGTCTCACCGACGGCTGCCACTTTGGTGGCACCGGGGATCGTCGCACGGTGGGCGTAGAGCACGTCCACGGTCGTCGCACTGGTGACGGTCAGCCAGTCGAACGATCCCGCTTCGAGGTCGGCGAGCGCCTGATCGAGAGTCGCCTGATCATTCGTGGGTGCGAAATTGATGAGCGGCGCGACGACCGGAGTCGCCCCTTGATGGCGCAGATTCGCCGCCACTCCATCACCCCAGGGCCCGCCGCGGGGCACGAGCACGCGCCAGCCCGCGAGGGGCTTGGGCGGCTGCTGTGGAGCGTGGTTCATGGGCTTGACTCTCGTGGTGCGCAGTCAGCCGCCCCCAAAAGATCGAGCAGCCGACAGGCGACTTCGAACCCCGGGCAAATGCGGTTCTCGCCGTCGGCAGCATTCGCACCATCGCACTGCCTGACAGTTGAGCATACCCCCGGGCCGCGGCCTCGCGCGCTCAGCACGGGGTCGCGATCCGCTCGGATCCGGGTCAGCGCGTGTAGGCCCGAACCGCGGCCCACACGATCAATCCGACCGCGGCCGCCTTCGCGACGACGATCCCCGTCGTAGCGGCGGGATTCTTGCGGGCGAAGGCCCGGGCCTTGCTGATTGTCCGGTCGGTGAAGTGTGCGACTCGACGCGGGACGTTCGCCTTCTCCTCGATCGCCGCGAGAGCCGCCTTCAGCTCGGCACGCGCCTGATCGACCGGGTCTGCGATGCCCAGGGGGACGGCGGTGCGCGGCACCGCGACGGTGGTGCGAGACACGGGAACGGGTGAGTCAGAACTCATCGCGCACCTCCTTGACATCCTGGACGATCGACTGGACGGGGTTCTGGGCGCGGGCCACCTTGCGGAAGCGCAGCACTCCGAGCAGAGCGAACAGGCACGCGATCAGGACCAGGCCGAGGAACACCACGAGCGCGGCGAGCCACGCCGGCCACCAGGACGCGAGCCCGATGATGGCGAACGCGACCAGGGTACCGACCGCCCAGAAGAGGAAGAACAGCGCCACGGCGATCCAGCCGGCACCGATCCCGGCATCCTTCGAGGTGCGGCGCACCCAGGCCTTCGCCGAGTCGACCTCGGCGATGACGAGATTGCGGATGAGCTCCGGGATCTCGCCGACCAGGGTGAACAGGCTGTCTTCGGACCGATCGCGGAAGCCGCGCGGTGTCGTCACGTTCAGGCTCCGTTGCGCTCGGCGGCGGCTTCCGAGATGTCGTCGAAGGCGTCCTCCGCAGCATCCTGCACCGCGCCGGCCGACGTCTGCGCGGCCACGCTGACGTCATCGACCTGCGCCTTGCCGGTCTTGATCGCCGAGTCCAGCTTCTGCCCGGGGGTCGTGCCCTTCGACGTGGCGGCCTTGGTCACCTTCACCGCGCTGTCCCACAGAGTGTTCGGCAGCGCCATCGCGGTCGACTTCGCGAAGTCCTTGACTTTGCCGACCTGCTCCTGCACGGGATCGAGGTTCCACACCTTGGCGGCCTGCTCTTTGATCTGCTCGTAACGCTCACGACCGGCGCGCGTACCGAGCACGTAGCCCGCCGCGAGTCCGATGACGAGTCCGACTTTGCCCCTCATGGGGTCTCCTCACGCTCGATGGGCCATTTGGTCTGCCCCCAGGTTAGCCCCGTATGCCGAGTCCGGCATCCGCTGGCCTCCTGAGCGACGCTGTGCTACGAAACGGACTCGCGCCGTCGCGACGGCGGTCTACTCGCCTGGTTCCGCGCTCGGCCACAGGGCTCGGCGGCGCACCCGCTCGGCCTCGGCCCGGGCGTCGGGGACGACCTGCGCGATGCCGGTGCCCGCCACTGCTGCCCCGACGACGGCGAGCCCCGGCACCGCGTGGATCGCGGACCGCACGGCGTCGACGACCTCGCGGTGGCCGATCGCTGACACCGGCAACGGCTGCTCGTAGCGGGCGCGCGAGGATCCACGGACGCGCGCGGGATCCAAGGGCACCTCCAGCAGAGCGGATGCCGCTGCCACGGCCAATTCGGCTGCCGCAGCGTCGTCGAGGCTCAGGGTCGCGGGTGGAGCGTCCGGGCCACCGAAGGTCACCTTCAGCACGTGCTCATCCTCGCCCGACGCGCGACGGACCCACGGCCAGCGGGCGGTCGTGTCGGTGACGGAGGCGGCGACCGCGTTCCCCGGCACCGGATACACCGCGGTCCGGGCCGGCCGGGCGGTCAGCTCGCGAGAGGAGACGACCAGCGTGACGACCTCGAGCTCGGTGACCGGCAGGGGTTCGAGAGAGGGAACGGCTGCGCGCACCAGCCGGACAGTCTCGGCGGCGCCGGTCGCGATGATGAGGGCATCCGCTGGTTCGAGAGGGACGGCGGCGGGATCATCGGAGCCGGCGGTTTCGGCCCCAGCGCCGGATCCGCCTGCGTCGAGAGGGTCGCGCTGGACTGCGCCTGACTCGACGGCGAAGCCGGCCGGAGAACCGGCATCGAGCACAACAGACCATCGCCCGTCGGCACGAGGCTCGATCTCTGAGACTCGCGCGTTGAGCACGACCCGGGCGCCGAGCTCGGCGAGCCGGGAGCGCAACGCATCGATGAGCCGCGACATCCCGCCGTCGATCCCCTCGAATCCCTCGGCGCCTTCGCCTTCCTCGCGGCAATCGGCCCGCAGCTGCGCGACTCCGCCGGCCAGGCTCCCCGTGCGGGTGAGGGCGCTGCTGAGCCCGGGCGCGACGGCTTCGACATCGACGTCGTCGGGATGGATCGAGAATGCGCCCAGGCTCAGCGGCGCCACCAGGCGGTCCAGGACGGCATCGCCCATGCGGGTGCGCACCAGCCGGCCCAGGCTGCGTTCCTGGCCGATCGTGAGCGGCGGGCGCAGTCGGTCGAGGTACGCGCGCCAGGTGCCGCGCCAGCCGATCAGACGACGGACGCTCTCATCCCAGGGATTCTCGGGGATGCCGCGGACCGTTCCGGCGGGCAGCGGTGCGCTGCCGTCGGGGAGTCCCGCGATCCACTCGGCACGCGCATCGGGCGCGGTGACGGCATCCGTCAGTCCGAGCTCATCGACGAGGCGCCGTACCGCTCCCCCGCGCGTGGCGTAGCCCTCCGCCCCGAGGTCGACCGCGAGTCCTCCGACCTTCGCCGTCCACAGCGCGCCGCCGAGACGATCGGATGCCTCCACCACCGTCACCCGCAAGCCGATCTTCGCGCACTCGAGCGCCGCGACGAGACCGCCGATCCCGCCTCCGATCACGACGACGGAGGTGTCGTGCGCGTGCGCAGCGAGGGCGTCGAGCGTCTCGGGTGCGTCGTCCACGCGTCCATCCTCGCATCGACGATCGGAGCGTCGGGGGGACGGTTGGCGTCTGGCCGGAGGGTCCGCCGCGGTGCAAGACTGGCGGGATGACGCTTCACCTCACCGGCGATGCCGCGGCCGACGACCTGCTCACCCGCGACCCGCTCGCGTTGCTGATCGGGATGCTGCTGGACCAGCAGGTGCCGATGGAGACCGCGTTCGCCGGCCCGCTCAAGATCGAGCAGCGCATCGGCTCGGTGGATGCCGCGACGATCGCCGGCTACGACCCGGACGTGCTCGTGGAGATCTTCCGGCAGCCTCCGGCGGTGCACCGGTTCCCCGGATCGATGGCGGCGCGGGTGCAGGCACTGTGCGCCGCGATCGAGCAGAGCTGGGGCGGCGACGCGTCCGCGATCTGGACCCGGGACCAACCGGACGGCGCAGAGGTGCTCCGCCGACTGAGAGCCCTACCCGGCTTCGGAGAGCAGAAGGCCAGGATCTTCCTGGCGCTGCTGGGCAAGCAGTACGGATACGCCGGTGCGGGATGGCGCGAGGCCGCCGGCGCGTACGGCGAAGAGGGATCGTTCCGCAGCGTCGCCGACATCGTGTCGGCCGACTCGCTCGCCAAGGTCCGGGAGCACAAGCGCGCAGTCAAAGCCGCGGCCAAGGACACGTGAGGGAGCCGACCGGCGGCGCTGTCGACGCCTTCCTCGAGCGGGTGACCCCGGCAGAGCGCCCCATCCCGCCCTGCTGGGACCCGAGTGTCAGGCGCCCTTCAGGCGCTCTGCGAGGTACGCGTGCAGACCCTCGAGCGGCACGCGCTCCTGGGCCATCGAGTCGCGGTCGCGCACGGTGACGGCGCGGTCGTCGAGCGAGTCGAAGTCGATCGTGACGCAGAACGGGGTGCCGATCTCGTCCTGACGGCGGTAGCGGCGGCCGATCGCGCCGGCGTCGTCGAAGTCGACGTTCCACTCGCCGCGCAGGTCTTCGGCGACCTCGCGCGCGATCGGCGAGAGCTGCTCGTTGCGCGACAGCGGCAGCACCGCGACCTTGACCGGCGCGAGGCGCGGGTCGAGCCGCAGCACGGTGCGGGTGTCGGTGCCCCCCTTGGCGTTGGGCACCTCCTCCTCGCGGTACGCGTCGACGAGGAACGCCATCATCGCCCTCGTGAGGCCGAACGACGGCTCGATCACGTAGGGGGTGTACCGCTCGCCGCTGGCCTGGTCGAAGAACGACAGGCTCTGCCCGGACGCCTCGGAGTGGCTCGTCAGGTCGTAGTCGGTGCGGTTCGCGATGCCCATGAGCTCGCCCCACTGCTTGCCGGGGAACCCGAACTCGTACTCGACGTCGATCGTGCCGGCCGAGTAGTGCGCGCGATCCTCCTTCGGCACGTCGTGGCGGCGCATGTGCGCGGGATCGACGCCGAGGTCGACGAACCAGTTCCAGCACGCCTCCACCCAGTGCTCGAACCACTCCTGCGCGTCGGCGGGCGGGACGAAGAACTCGATCTCCATCTGCTCGAACTCACGCGTGCGGAAGATGAAGTTGCCGGGCGTGATCTCGTTGCGGAAGGCCTTGCCCACCTGACCCACGCCGAACGGCGGCTTCTTGCGGGCAGCGGTGACCACGTTGCCGAAGTTCACGAAGATGCCCTGCGCGGTCTCGGGGCGGAGGTAGTGCAGGCCCGAGTCGTCATCGACGACGCCGAGGTAGGTCTTCATCAGGCCGGAGAACGCCTTGGGCTCGGTGTACTGACCCTTGACGCCGCAGTTCGGGCAGGGAACCTCGGCGAGCCCCTGCTCGGCCTTACGCCCCTTCCGCGCCTCGAAATCGTCGATCAGGTTGTCGGCGCGGAACCGGCGATGGCAGTGCAGGCATTCCACGAGCGGGTCGGTGAACGTCGCGACGTGACCGGATGCCTCCCAGACGCGCTTGGGCAGGATGATCGACGAGTCGAGACCGACCATGTCACCGCGCCCGCGCACGAACGTCTGCCACCACTGACGGCGGATGTTCTCCTTCAGCTCGGTGCCGAGCGGGCCGTAGTCCCACGCAGAGCGCGAGCCACCGTAGATCTCGCCCGCTTGGAAGACGAAGCCGCGATGGCGGGCGAGGGCGATGACTTTGTCGAGGCGGGACTGCTCGGCCACGGTGGCTCCAATGGTCGGGTGGGCTGTGCGATTCGCGAGGGGATGCGCCGCTGAAGGCGGCGCTGGCCGGGATGCCGACACGTAGGCGGCGCCGCAGCGGGCGCCGTGCGGCATCCCTCGATCCTAGCCGCGGTCGAGATCGCCGACGGAGCCGGTCGGCCCGCCCTCCTCGGCGGCGCGGTCGAACTCGCGCTCCCAGTCCTGCAGTTCCTTGCGCCGGCCGATGAGTCCGTCGAGCGATACCTGGAAGTGCAGACCGCGGCGGGCGTTGACCTGCTTGATGTTCTCCAGAAGCTCTTCGGAGACGCCGGACACCGCCCCGCGCACTTCGCGGACGCGCTCGTCGGGGTCGTCCCACAGGTGCGGGTGGGTGAGGATGTCGAGGAGGTAATCGCGGTTCAGTGCGGCGGTGAGCTTGCGCAGCTTGTCGTCGTACTCGACCGCGGCGAGCGAATGCTGGCCCTCGTCGTTGCGCTTGTCGAGCCGGGCGAACAGCTCGACGACGTTGCCGGCGATGTCGCCGATGGCGTTCGCCGTCTGCGCCGCCACCGGATTACCCGACGCCCCGAGCGCGGCGTACTCGCCGCGCAGAGTCTGCAGCAGCGCGACATCCGATCGCACGCCGTCCGGCAGTCGTCGATCAGCCCGCCCGCGCGATCGGCGCGAGCGCGTCACGCCGATCGCGATGCCGATCACCGCCGCGATGGCGGCGGCGGCGAGGGCGATGCCGACGATGACACCCCCGTCCAGGCCGGCCCCCGGCGGGGCCGGCGCATCGGATGCCGCGACCACACCCTGGACCGTCTCGACCAGAGCCTGGTCGACGCCGGCGGCCGAGCTCTCGGCCTCGTTCGCGATCCGCATCGCCTCACCCGAGGCGAGGACGCGCGATCCGGCTGACAGGTCGTCGCCGACGGCCACGATGATCGTGTCGAACCCGGTGCGATCGGCGAGCTCGGACACGATCTCGGGACCGGATGCCTCCAGAGCCGCGTTATCGGAGAACACGGCGACGCCGATCGAGGCATCCGAGATCTGCTGGGTCAGCGCCTCGCGCAGAGCTGCGGACCCGCCCACCTCCGCGGAGACGTACACGTTCGACTCCGCGAGCGCGGAGGCGGCGTCGTCGACGTACCCCGCGGACGCTGCGCTCATCGGTGCCCCCGGTCAGAAGTTGTTGATGACCGACGCGAACACGAGGTCGATCTTCGTCGCGTCGGATGCGTCGAACCACTGCCCGCCGGTGGCCTCGGCGATCCGCTGCAGAGCACCGGTGTCGGCTCCCTCGCCGTACGCGATCGGGAAGATCCGCACCGGCGCGTCGTCGCCGCCCTCACGCGCCGACTGGCCGATCTTGGCGACGAGCGAGTCGAGCGACATCGTCGAGTCGGTGTCCTGTCCGTCCGACAGCAGGACGATCGCGTTGATGCGTCCGGGCTCGGCCCGCTCGAGCATCTTGTCGTACGCGAGTGACACGGCGTCGTACAGCGGCGTGCCCTCCCTCGTCGCGAACCGCAGGTCGTTGAGCGATGTGTTCAGGGACTCCAGGTCGGACGCGAGCGGCGACACCTCCCTCACGACGATGATGTTCTCGCCCTCTGGCGATTCGACCTCGGTGGTGAACGCCCACACACCGACCTCGTCCGTGCCGCGGAAGTGATCCAGCGTCGCCTGCGCACCTTCGATCGCGCCGTCGAGCTTCGAGCGCCCGTCACCGATGGGATCGTCCATCGATCCCGAGATGTCGATCACCTCGAGCACGGAGGACGGCTTGCGGATCTGCGTCCACTGGTCGATCGCGGCGGACACCACATCCACTCCGGGCTTGGGCAGGGTCACCGCCGGCCCTGCCGGATCCACACCGAACTCCTCGGTGAACAGGTCGCCCAGCGGTACCCCGTCATCCAGGGGTCGGAAGCCGTACTCGGGCAGGATCCGCTGCGCAGCCTCGGTCTGGAGGAACGCGGCGAAGGCCTCACCCGCCGTGCGCTGCACGTCCGTCACCCAGGGCGCTCCGAGCACCGTGACCGGGTTGTCGGACCACATGGAGCCGCCCGATGGATAGACCGCGGCGAGCTTCTCCTTCGGAGGGGTCAGCGTCTCGCCCGGCTGGACCGTGTGAGAGTCGGGGTTGCCCTGGTTGTAGTTCAGCAGGGACGTCTCCTCGAGCGCGACCGCCGACACGTACCCTGAGCCGCCCGTCCCGTTCTGGGTCTCGTCGTACAGGGTGGTCAGGACCTTGCCGGTCGTGTCGCCGTAGTGGATGACGCACTCCTCGAACGCCCGCGAGAAGTCGGCGGCCGCGGCGACGTCGGCGGCAGTGAGGTCGGCGGACTTGCCCGCCGCCTCGTACGACTGCATGAGGATCGCGGAGAGCCCCGTGGTGGAGGTGTTCGGATTCGTCTTGGAGATCTTGAACGAGCCCCAGATCGGCTTGCCGACACTCGCCCAGCCGTCGGGGTCGGTGCACAGCCGCTCGAGGTCGGCGATCCCGATCTCGGCGTCGGGCCAACCGAGCGCGCGGGCCATGGTCTCCGGCACGCCGAAGACCACCGGCGTCCGGGTGAAGGATTCGGGCTCCCCGACGAGCGAAGCGGATGCCGCGGCCGCGACCCGGTCCGTCCACACCGTGGACGCGGGCGACCACATCGTCGGCCAGCGCCGTGGGTTCTCGTCGGGCCAGTCGCCGCCGGCGGTGAGGATCCGGGTCGCCTCGCCGGATGACACGTTGATGGGCCGCACCGTCGCGCACTCGTCGAGCGCCTCCGCCTCCGGAGACTCCTTGAAGGCCACGGCGAGGGCGTCGAGCATGTTGACCTTCTCCGAGGACGTCGCCACGACCACGCTGGTACAGCCGTCGTCGGCGAAATCGCCGCCGCCACCGCCGTCCGTGTCGGACACGCTGCCGAAGCATCCGCTCAGTGCCATCGACGCGGTGAGGACGAGCGCTGCGGCTCCCGTCACCCGGCGCGAGCGGCGCACCGTTCTCGCGGCGGGAACGCCATCAGTGCGACCGAACGTGCGGGGTGAGCCCGTTGCCATGGGTCCAGAGTAAATCCCGCGGGCTCGCGCCGCAGAACGGATGCGCGCGGGAAGTCGCGCGGGTGCGGATCGCGGCGAACGCAGCGGGGCGCGCAGGCCTCAGCCGGAGCCGAATCCGCACCAGTTCGCGACCCAGGTGAGGATGCTGCCGCGCATGTCCTCGGATGCCGCGAGCTCGATCTCCCCCGGCTCGCCGTCGACCTGCACCTCGAGTGTGAAGATCGTTCCGCGCTTGTCCTCCTGGACCGCGTGCGGGTCGCAGCGCAGCGGCACGAGCGGGAGGTGGACGGCGTGTGGGTCGGTGTCGCCGGCGGCGACGGAGACGGCGATCGGGAACGTGTCGGCCGTGGTCCCGGGGGCTCCGGCGAAGGTCAGCAGGTTCGTCGTCTGGATGCCGACCACCTCGACTGCGGCGTCGCCGGTCGGCGCGATCTCGAGGAGGAGGTCGGCGGGCTGGCCGGCCGCGGACGGCGTGAACGAAGCGAGGGTGAGGGCCGCGGCATCCGCCACCGCGTCGGCACGGCACTCGCGCTCGTGCAGGGGCCCGATGAAATCCAGCGGGTCGTCGATCGGCGCCTCGGCCTGCCGGGGCCTCGCGTCCACGGTGTAAGTGAACGCGAGCGCGCTCGCACCGCTCTCGGACGCCGCGCAGTCCATGTCGGGCAGCTGGATGCGGATGTCGACGGTGGCGCCGGCACGCACGAGGGAGTCCCGCTCGAGCACGCGGGTCGCGTCGCCCTCGAAGCGCGGGTCGGAGACGGCCAGCGCGCCGATCGACAGGTCGGTGTCGCCGTCGTTGTGAAGCTCGACCTGCGCCTGCCGCGCGGCGACGTCGGAGCGCAGCTGCACGAGCTGCGCAGTGACCCCGTCGGGTAGCCCGGGCGGCGTCGGTGCGGCGGTCGTCGCGCTCGGCGCGCATGCGGTGAGGGCGAGCAGCAGGGCGGCAGAGGCGAGGGCTGCGGCCGCGATCTGCGGCCGGCTGGGGAGATCCGGCCGGCCCTCGGGCGGCCGGCCAGGGAGATCCAGCCGGTTCTCGCGGCGCTGGTGTTCGGCATTCAGTCTCAGCGCGTGCCCGGCGGGCCGCCGCGCGGCGTGTCGCAGGCTGCCCGGCGGCCGCAGACTGAATCCCGAACGCACGGAACCACCTACCGCCGGACGGTCTCACGCAGGACGGTGAAGTCCTCGAGCGCGATCGGGTCGATCTCGACGCCGAGGCCCGCTCCGGTGGGCACACGCACGTGGCCGTCGTCGAGCACGGCGGGCTCGGTGACGATGTCGCGGGCGTAGAACCGGTCCGAGGCCGACACGTCCCCGGGGAGGGTGAATCCGGGCAGCGCGGCGAGCGCCGCATTCGCCGCCCTCCCGATCCCGGTCTCGAGCATTCCGCCGCACCACACCGGGATGCCGGCATCCGCGCACAGGTCGTGGATCCGCACCGCCTCAAGGTACCCGCCGACCCGACCGGCCTTGATGTTGATCACGGATGCCGCTTCGAGAGCGAGCGCGTCCACCGCCGCCTTGTGCGACACGATCGACTCGTCGAGGCATACCGGGGTGCGGAGGCTCCGGGCGAGGGTGGCGTGGTCGACGAGGTCGTCCTCCTGCAGCGGCTGCTCGATCAGCAGCAGGTCGAAGCGGTCCAGCTCGGCGAGGGTGGCGGCATCCGCCAGCGTGTACGCCGAGTTGGCGTCGACCTGCAGCGGGATCGGCCCGAACGCATCGCGGACCGCCGCCGTCTCGGCGATGTCGCGACCGGGCTTGATCTTGATCTTGATCCGCACGTATCCCTCGTCGAGGTAGCCGCCCACGACCTCGACGAGCGCGGCGGGATCGCGCTGGATGCCGACCGACACGCCCGACGGCACCCGGTCGTGGACGGCGCCGAGGTACTCCCCCAGCGGGCGGCCCTCGCTTCGCAGCGCCGCGTCGAGCACCGCCAGCTCCAGGCCGGCCTTGGCCATGCGATGCCCGACGAAGGGCACGAGCACCTCCGCAACCGCCTCCGGCGCCAGCGTGTGCCGATCGAGCAGGGCGGGGATGAGCCAGCGGGCCGCGACATCCCAGGCTCCCTGCGTGTACTCGCTCGAGTAAAGCGGCGCGGCGCCGGTGACGATCTCGCCCCAGCCGTCGCCGTCGGGCGTGAGGGCCCGCGCGAGGATGACCTCGCGGACGGTCTCGGTGCCGAACGAGGTCGTGAACGGGGCGACCAGCGGGATCTGCAGCACGCGGAGCTCGAAACCCTCGAGGGTCACCGATGCCGCGGGTCGGGCGATGGGCATGCGCTCAGGCTACGCCGCGCAGTCACCCGAACGGCGATGCGCCGGTCTCGCCCGAGCGCCGCGGACGCAGAGCGAGGGGCGACGGCCACGGCAGCTGATACTGCTTTACGGGGATGTCGATCGCACCGAAGTCGTCGGTCTGCACGACCACGCGACCGGCCTCGCCGTCGCGTCCGGGCGCGACCTCCACCACCTTCACCTGCAGGGCTTCGCCGGCGTCGCGCTCCAGCATCCAGATGTCGGCGAGCCAGGCCAGTCCGCGGGATTCGAGAGCCTCTTCGGCGTCGAGCCACTCACCCGCATCGGATGCCGCGTGCCCGAGCAGGTCGATCGCCACCCAGTGCCCGCCCTCCGGCCGGATCCAGCCCAGGAGCTCGCCGTCGTCGCGGCGGTGGGGGGTCCAGTCGGCGGGGATCACAGGGCTACGCTACCGGCGGCAGCGGCGGGCGGATGCGGCGCAGTTTCCGGCATCCGGCGCGGAAGTAGGTGCGGCGCATGCCCGAAGGTGCGCTGAACGCGTGCTGCGTCGTCGCCGAGTCAGCCGATCTCGGCGAATGCGCGCACCGGGAACGTGCCGAACCCCTCGACTGCGGGCGGCGCAGCGGTGAAGCGCGCGCCGCGCGGAGGCAGCTCCCCCAGCCGGGTGAGGTGCTCGACGACGTGAACTCCTGCGGCGAGCAGCAGCGAGTGCGCCGGCCGCTCTCCGCCGGACTCGGTGTCGTCGATGTTGACCGAGTCGATGCCGACGAGCACGGCCCCGGCGTCGATCAGCCATTGCGCTGCCTCGCCGGTGAGGAAGGGGGCGCCGACGCCGTACTCGGGCGCTCCGAACCAGCGGTCCCAGCCCGTGTGCAGCAGCACGGCCGCTCCGCGCACGTCGCGGTCGGCGAGCACGGCGGTGCGGATTCCGCGGTCCGTCGCCGACCACACGTCTTCGAGGTGGAAGACCTCGGCGCGCAGTCCGACGAGTGTCGCCAGGTCGAGGCCCGCGAGGTCGGCCCCGTCGGCGTAGCGGTGGAAGGGGCTGTCGAGGTACGTGCCGGTGTTTCCGACCATGGTGAGGATGTCCATCGCGAATTCGGTGCCCGGTGCGTACCTCGCGCGGGAGTCCTCGCGCGTCAGATGCGGCGTGATGGTGGGTGCGGGCAGGCCCGGATACGTCACGAGCCCGGCGCGGATCGGATGGCTGAGATCGACGATGCGTCGTGCGGAGGGCTGTGCCCCGGTGTCGACGCCGCGGCTGCCGCGGTGGGGCTCTTCGACGACCTGGAGATCGCGGATCGTGACCGAGCCGACGAGTGTGAGCCCGAGGTGCTCGATGAGCAACAGCTCGAGGTCGCGTTCCGAGATCGCGGCCGACGGCACGTCCAGGCGGAACGCCTCGCCGGTCAGGCCTCCCCCGTTGGCGAAGCGGATGTCGAAGTCGAAGTGGGCGCGATATTCGGGCATGCGGGCCAGCCTAGAGACCTCGGATGCCGCCGGCATGCGCTTCTTCGGAGATCGGCAGTTCTGCGGAGGGAGGTGGCAGAAAGGGTCCGAAACTGTGCGGATCTCCGAGGCTGTGCGGGCGTTTCGTCTCGCGCCTGCGGCGCTCGCCCAACGACCGAGCAGGCGTGCGGGTGTTTCGTCTCGCGCCTGCCGCTCTCGCCCATCGACCGGGCGCGCTTCGGTCGTTGAGCGAGCCGAAGGCGAGACGAAACGCCCTAGGGCCGGACGAACAGGTACCCCCGCTCGTCGTCGAAGCCGGCGGCCACCAGGCCTGCGGCGAGGCGTGCCAGGAACTCCTCGCGCACACGGACGCGCCAAGCCGCGGCATCCGTCGGTGCCGAACGACGCATCGTCTCGATGTCGCGCGGTACCGCGACCGACGCGACCACATCCTCGTCGGGCGGCGTCGGGGCGGGTGGAGCGGCGAGCGCCCACGTCACCAGGAGCCGGTCGGTCTCGTCGCCGCGGTTGACGCCGTCGTCCATGGGACCGTAATGGTCGACCAGGTACTCGGTGACCCGTGCACCCAGAACGCGCAGGTTGAAGTGGGCGTTGCGGGAGACGAGCGGGTCGAACGTCCACGTGATGTGCCCGACCTCGCGCGCGAACGCCCAGTCGCGCTGGTGGCGCTTGAGCACGCGGCCGAGCCCGTGGCTCTGCATGCCCGGGAGCACTCCGGTGATGTGCGAGTGCATCGTGCGCTCCGCCGGCGGGCCGAAGAAGGCGATGGACGCTCCGACCATGCGGTCCCCCTCATACAGGCCGACGACGTAGTTGCCGGAGTGCGCGAGTGCGCGCACGAGATTGGGCGGCATGGCATCGCGGTCGCCCTCCCAGACCTGGCGCAGCACGGCGGCCGCCTCCTGGATCTGCGCGATCGTTTCGAGGGGACGGATGTCGATGCCGGGCGGGGCGGGTTCGGATGCCGCGTTCCGCGGGTCGTAGGCCATGCGCTCAGTCTGCCGCGCGCCGGTCGCCCGCGGGAGCCCGGCCCGTCCCACTCGCCCGCGGCGATAGCCTGAAGCGATGGGATCGGGGGATGAGGACGCGCGCAGACGCCTCACCCGGATGCCACGACAGGGCGCCATCGTCGCGGTTCTCGCGATCGCCGGGCTGTGCTCGTCGTTCATGTTCACGCTCGTGGTGCCGATCCAGTCGAAGCTGCCGGAGCTGCTCGATGCCAGTCGCGACGACACCGCCTGGGTCGTGACCTCGACCCTTCTCGCTGCGGCCGTGATCACTCCGATCAGCGGCCGCCTCGGCGACATGTACGGCAAACGCCGCATCGTGCTGGTGCTGCTCGCGGTCATGGTGGTCGGCTCCGTGATCGCGGCGCTCTCACCGGGGATCATCGGCATCATCGTCGGCCGCACCCTGCAGGGCGCGATCGTGGGTGTCGTGCCGCTCGGCATCTCGATCCTCCGGGACGTGCTGCACGAGAACCGCGTCGACTCGGCGATCGCCCTCATCAGCGCGACGCTCGGCGTGGGCGGTGCGCTCGGGCTTCCGATCAGTGCGGTCATCACCGAGCGCAGCGACTGGCACCTGCTGTTCTGGGTCGCGGCCGTCCTCGGCGCCGTCGTGTTCGTGCTCGTGCTGTGGATCGTGCCGGTGAGCGTCCTGCGCACCGCCGGCCGGTTCGACTTCATCGGCGCCGGGGGGCTGGCGCTGGGGCTGATCGGCATCTTGCTGGCGATCTCGCGCGGCAACGAGTGGGGCTGGGGCGCTCCGGCCGTGCTCGTGTCGGGGCTCGGCGGGCTGCTCGTCCTGCTGCTGTGGGGATGGTTCGAGCTGCGCATCCCCGAACCGCTGCTGGACCTGCGGGTGGCCGCGCGTCCCGCGGTGCTCCTCACGAACATCGCCTCGATCGCGATGGGATTCTCGCTCTTCGCGTCGAACGTCGTGTACCCGCAGATGCTCGAGCTGCCGATCGCCACCGGAGCCGGCTTCGGTCTGTCGCTCCTGGCGGCAAGCTTGATCGTGGCGCCCTCGGGCCTGGTGATGATGGTGCTGTCGCCGATCGCCGGGCGGCTCGCGCGTCGCACCGGGCCGAAGCTGCTGCTGCTCCTCGGCGCGTTCTGCCTCCTGCTCGCGTACGCCTTCACCCTGCTGCTCTCGTCCGAGGTATGGCACATCCTGGTCGCGAACATCCTCATCGGCGCGGGTATCGGATTCGGCTACGCGTCCATGCCGATGCTGATCATGCGATCCGTGCCGCAGAGCGAGACCGGAGCGTCCAACGGTCTGAACGCGCTGTTCCGCTCGCTCGGCACGAGCACCGCCGCAGCCGTGGTGGGCGCCGTCCTGGCCACGTACTCGGCGGACTTCGAGGGGGTTCCGGTTCCGACCCCGACCGCGTTCACCCTCTCGCTCGTCCTCGGAGGGGCGGCGGCGATCATCGCTCTCGTCGTGGCGCTGTTCATTCCGTCGAAGCGCACGCCGCAGGAGCGGCATCCGTCCTTGCCGAAGTAGGCGTGATGCACTCTCGTCCGGCCGGGCGTCCATCACATTCGGAGGGCGATCGCTTCACGCATACGAGTCGGAGATTTCGTGGCGGGTCGCCACTTCATGTGCGAGTCCCACCAGTGCGGACCTCGGACGTACGGCACCCCGTCGACCATCTGGATGCGCCAGCCACCCGAATCGATCGTCCGATGATGGAACCAGCACAGGAGGACTCCGTTGTCGGTATGCGTCGGCCCGCCTCGCGAGTGCTCCTGCACATGGTGAATCTCGCACCACTGCGGGGGAACGCGACAGCCGGGAATCAGGCATCCCCCGTCGCGTAAGGTGATCCCGCGCCGCTGGTGGTGGTTGAAGACCCGATCGAGCGTCTCAATCGACACGATCCGCCCTCCCGTGCCGCACACCACCCGCTGCACCGCGCCTGTGCAGGCGATGTGCCGGGCCACGGAGAGCGAGATCGGCTCGTCATCGCCCGGCAGGTGCGCATACCCGCGACCGGTCGCGAGGTCCTCCTCGCGCACCGCTACGACGAGGGTCGGTGCCGCCCCGCCCAGGGTCGGCAGGTCACCGGATGTCGCAGCCGCCGTCAGCAGCACGGCGAGCGCGTCGTGCTGCTTCTGGGCATGCGTGCGCAGCTCGGCCGCACTCTCGATCGGTTCGTCCCGATCGACCGGCTCGCTCTCGGTGAAGCACGGCGCTGCCACCTCATCGACCCTGGGATTGAGCACGCTGTCGAAGCCGAGCTCGAGCTGGGCGGCGACCTCGGGCAGCAGGTTGCCGCGCACCGGGACGAGGCCGTCCTCCGCCCGCCGCCCGATCGTGAACCCGCGCTTGCGCAACGCCTGCGACTCGGCAGGTTCCGACCCGTCCTGATCCAGATACGCGGCCCACACCTGCGCGTACGATCGCAATTCGTCCGCCGACGCCGGGGGCGCGGCATCCGCACCCTGACCGCACGCGGCGGCGGCCAGCTCCTCGTCCGCTGCGAGCAGCTCGACCCGCCCGACGACCCTCCCGCGGAACGCTCCGACCACACCGACGACTCCATCCAATCCGACCTCACCCACGCGCAGCGCCTCGCGCAGGCGCGGGAACTCTGCCGGCAGGAGCGCACCCGTCGATACGGCAACGGGTCGGCCCACCGCCCTCGCCGCCGTGATCACGTCCGACGCGGTCCGACCCGATACGCGGGTAGCCCGCTCGACCAGCTCGACGACGTTGCGGCATCCGTACCGGGTCGTCAAACGATCGGCGTGGGCAGCGAGATCCTCGCGTTCGAGCACGTGCGCAGCGGCCTCGCTGAGAATCGCTTCGGCCTCGCGCCGAAGCCTGCCCGCAGCTGCCAGCACCGCCGGCAGCACATCGTCGCCGCAGGCCCGCAGGCCGCCGGCCGCGAACGCCGTCTGCGTCACATCCGCAAGCGCATCGCCGAGCGCATCGAGGGCGTCGGCGAGGTTGGTCATGGCTCCATTCTGACGAGGGCCTCCGACATTCAAAGGTCCAGATCAGAGGCTGTTTATTCCGGTGCAGAACACTTCAGGCACCATTCCTGTGGAGGAGCCGAGCACGCCGCCCGGAACGAATCCCGAACGACACGACACGACACGACACGACAAGACGATGGAACCGCGCTCAGTCCGTCCCGGGCTCACCCAGCCGACGAAGGAAGCGCTCAACAGCTGCGCGATCCGGATACGAGGACTGTGCGCCGAGATCCTGCACCGACAGCGCCGACATCGCGGTCGCGAAGCGGACCGCGCTGCGCAGTTGCTCGCCACGGGCCAGCTCGCAGGCGGCCGCCCCGACGAACGCATCGCCGGCTCCCGTCGTATCGACGGCTTCGACCCGATGGGCGGGGATCGGGGTGACTCCGCCGGCGTCGGCGACCACCGACCCCGCCGCACCGACCGTGATCACCACCGACCGAGCCCCCTCTCCGAGCAGGTCTGCCGCCATCTCTTCCGGCTTGCGCTGCGCATCGGCATCGAGCAGGAAGCGAGCCTCGTGCTCGTTCACGATCAGCGGATCGCAGTGCCGCAGCATCCGCCGATCCAGCGATGCGGCAGGCGCTGCGTTCAGCACGATGCGAACACCGGACTCCGCGGCCCTGTCGATCAGGTGGTGCACCGTCTCGAGCGGAATCTCCAGATTCAGCACGAGCACGTCGGCATGCAGCCACGTCTCTGCTGTGGCTTCGGCTACTCGGAGATCCATCGCGCGGTTGGCGCCGGGCGACACGACGATGGAGTTCTCGCCGTCGGGCGTGACGAGGATCATGGCGGTCCCGGTCGGGTGTGGAACGGCTTGGATGCCGGACACGTCGACCCCCGCCAAGGTCAGCTGCGACCGCAGGAATTCGCCGTTGCCGTCCTGGCCAACGCACGCGATGAACCGAGTGGGAGCACCCGCACGCGCCGCGGCAGCGGCCTGATTCGCCCCCTTGCCCCCTGCGAACGTCCGGATGTCGGATCCAAGGAGCGTCTCGCCACCGTGAGGACGCCTCTCCACCTCGACCATCAGATCGACGTTGGCGCTGCCGAGGACCACGACACCTCGCGTCATCCGAGCCCCGACTCTGCGTGCATGCGCGAATCGACCATCGTCAGCCTAAGGACCGAGCGAGCACCGTGTCGAGGTAGAACTGGGCAACTTCGGCAGCGCTGACGTCCATGGCGACCTCGATCTCGGGCCAGGGCTCGGCCAAGGCGTGACCGAACGTGGCCAGGCTCGGCTCGCGGCGGTCCACCAGCGTCTGGCCGCGGCTGAGTCCCGGGGCGAGCTCGACCTGCACGGGCCACTTCTCCCAGGTGAAGAGCTCCGGCGCGACGAGCGCGCAGACGGCACCGGCATCCCCGATCAACCGGTAGACCTCCAACGAGCCGTCCGTGCCTTCACGCTGGAAGCCGACCAGCTCGCCCAGAGTCCGCTCCAGAGCGTGATCGGATCGTCGCAGCGCGTCGATCGTCGCCAGGTCGAGGCTGATCTTCTCGAAGACGTCGAGCCCGTACATCGTGAGTGGAACGCCGCTGCCCAGAACGATGTGCGCTGCCTCCGGGTCCTGCCGGATGTTGAACTCCGCCACGGCGGAGACGTTGCCCCATGTCGCTGATCCGCCCATGAAGACGATGCGCTCGATCTTCTCCGTCACCTCCGGGTAGGTGCGCAGCAGCAGGGCGATGTTCGTCAGGGGGGCCAGAGCGATCAGCGTCTGCGGCTCGTCCGCCGAAAGCAGTCGATCCCGGAGGAAGTCCACCGCGTGGATGGGCTCGGGCCGACGATCACTGGCGGGGAGGCCGACATCGGCGAGTCCATCCGTTCCGTGGAACGTCGACGCGCGCCCGGCGGGCTCGATCAGAGGTCGAACGGCACCGGCAGCCACCGGGATGTCGGGAGCATCCGCGACATCGAGGATCCGCAGCGTGTTCGCCACCACGCTCTCGAGAGATCCGTTGCCCGCGACGCACGAGATGCCGCGAACGTCGATCTCCGGATGCTTCACCGCGAAGATGATCGCCAGCGCGTCATCGATTCCGGTGTCGACGTCCATCAGCACTGGATACGTCATTCCGTTCCCTCCGGTCGGGGCTTACGCGGATCGTAGTCGCCTCACGACGTCCTCGGCATCGATGTCGTGGGTGCTGCGACCCGGAGCGAGCGCGCGCCGCGACGATCCGATGACCAGCATCGCCGACACCCCGAACGGAACATCGACGACGACGGATGCCGCATCCCCCGTCCTCGTCCACTCGACGGCCAGCCGCCCGTACGGCGTGCCCACGTGCGCCCGCACCGAATCGACGCCCGCGTCGAAGTCGGGCTCGATCACCGCCGTGCGGTACCCCGGCGAGGTCGCCCGGATGCCGGCGATCCGGCGGTAGAGCCAGTCGTCCACGCTGCCCGGCGCGTAGTGGTTGAACGACATGGGCCGGATCTCGCCGTCGGGCGAGATCGCGTCCCAGGACTCCCAGATCGTCGTGGCGCCGTGGTCGACCTCGTACAGCCACGAGGGCATCTCCGACTGGCGGAGCAGGGCGCGGGCGACATCGGGGTGGCCATGGTCCCACAGCACGTCCAGCAGGTAGGGCGTCGAGAGGAAGCCGGTGTCGAGCCGATCGCGGCGCGCCCGCACGAGCTCCACCAGGCGGGCAGCGGTCGACGGACGCAACTCCTCCGGCACCATGTCGAAGGCGAGCGCCAGCACGTAGACGCCCTGCAGCCGAACCGGCAGGTCGCCGTTCGCATCGACGTACTCCGAGGCGAAGGCGGCGCGGACCTCGACGGCGCGCGAGGCGTAGGCGGCGGCATCCGCCTCTCGACCGAGCGCCGCCGCGATGCGCGCGGCGAGTGTGAGGGTGTTCGCCTGGAACATCGGGGCGATGTACTCGCTCGTCAGGGCGGGGGCGATGCCGACGGCCTCGTGCATCGGCTTGCCCTCCATGGTGCTCGGGGCCAGCCAGTCGCCGAAGTGCATGCCGGTGTTGTAGAGCAGGGACTGGTTGCGGCGACGCCGCCGCGGGAGATCGTCGCCGGCGAGCTCCTCCGGCACCTCCGCGGCGGCCGTCACCCGCTGGTACTCGACCCACCGTGCCAGCGCGTCGTAGTTCTCCTCGAGGATCCGTCGATCGCCGTATCGCTCGTACAGCACCCACGGGACGATCGCGATGGCGTCGCTCCACCCGGCGGCCGCGACGATCGAGCCGATCCCCTGTGCGGTCGCGGCGGCCTCGGCGTCGAACGGCGAGCGGGGCGAGAAGATCGGGATGCGCCCGTCGGGCAGTTGATCGGCGCGCAGGTTGTCGAGCCACCTCGACAGGAAGGGCACGACCTGCGCATTGTTCGCGCCGGCGCCCACGAACGCCTGGATGTCGCCTGTCCACCCCGCCCGCTCGCGCTGTGGGCAGTCGGTCGGCACTGAGAGGAAGTTGCCGCGCTGGCTCCACACGACGTTCTGATGCAGGCGGTTGAGGCGATCGTCGGACGCCGCGAACGACCCGGTCTGCTCGAGATCGCTGGCAAGGACCACAGCGACGATGTCGTCGAATCCGAGCGGTGCCGAGAGCCCGCTGATCCGCGCATATCGGAAGCCGTGAAAGGTGAACTCGGGCTCCCATTCGTCATCGCCGCCCGCCGAGACGAAGACGTCGGTCTGCTCCTTGTTGATGCCGACGATGTTCGCGAACCAGGACCCGTCGGCGGCGAGCGTCTCGGTGTGCTCGAGAACCACCTTCTGCCCCGGCTTCGAGGTGCGCAGTCGCAGCCGGACGCGGCCCACGAGCACCTGACCGAAGTCGACGACCGTGCCCTCCGGCGTCGCGGTGATCTCGACGGCCGGCATCTCCCGCACCCGGCGGATCGGCTCGCCGGGAAACGGGCGGAGGAGGGTGTGGTCGCGACCGACGTCGGTGACCGGCATCCAATCGCCGTCGTCGAATCCCGCACGGTCCCATCCGAGTGGCACAGCACGGCGGTCGAAGTGCTCGCCGACGAAGAGGTCGGCGTAGACCCACGGGCCGACAGCGCTGCGGGCCCCGGGGCCGGACGCCACGACCTGGGTCGTCCCGTCCATGTAGTCGAGGTGCAGCTGCCAGAGAGCCGAGGTCCGCGTGCCGAACTGGGCGCTGGACCCGGTGAGGCCGAGCCTCCCCGCCCACCAACCGTCTGCGAGCGCGAAGCCGAGCACGTTCTCGCCTTCGACGAGGGCACCCGTCACGTCGTAGGACTGCACCGAGATCCGGTGCTCGTAGCTGTCCGAGCCCGGCGCGAGCACCTGGTCGTCCGCCCGCTCGCCGTTGACGAACGCCGAGTACACCCCGCGCGCCGTGGCGTGGAGGCGCGCGCGAACGAGCCCGCCCCTGACGTCGAAGGTCTGGCGCATCAGCTGCGGCGGACGCAGCCGATCGTCCGGCGGCGTGTCCGGGCCGAGTCCCCGGACCCAGTCGACGATGCTCCAGCGCTCGATGACGGCATCCTGCTGGACCGGCTCGACCCACGCGGCCACCCAGTCCTCGGCATCCAGGAGCGCTGTTTCGAAGACGGATGCCGCGTCCTGCGTCCACGCGTCGCCCGAGCGGCTTCGCACGAGCCACGTGTAGGCGGTGTTCGACGTGAGCCGTTCGCCCGCATACGGAATCAGCGAGCTGTCCGCGCTCTCCACGACTCCGCTCGCCCACACCTGCCGGCCGGCAGCGGTGGACACCTGCAGTTCGTAGGCGTCCTGCGCGTGGTCGGCGATCCACGAGAATCGCGGGGCCCGTACGCCGATGCCGATCGGCGCCTCGAGGTACTCGACGCGCAAATCGCGCGGACGCAGGTCGCTCACTCCCGTCCCCGGATCAGGCGAACCGGGTGGTCAACGTGCCGATGCCCTCGATCGCGCTCACCAGCACGTCGTCAGGCTGAATGAACCGCGGCGGAGTGCGACGGTTGCCGATGCCTGCGGGCGTGCCGGAGAAGATGATGTCGCCGGGCAGGAGCGGGCACACGGCCGACAGGCGGACGAGCAGCTCGGGAACGTCGTAGAGCATCATCGACGTCCGCGAGGACTGCATCCCCTCGTCCGACAGAGTGCACGAGATCGCGAGATCGTCCTTGTCGGCGAACTCGTCGGGTGTGACGAGCCACGGCCCGGTCGGACCGAATCCGGGGAACGACTTCGCCAGGCTGAACTGGGGCGCGGAGCCCTGCATCTGCGTGATGCGCTCCGAGAGGTCCTGGCCGATCGTGAGGCCGGCCACGTGGTCCCACGCGCTTTCGCGGTCGACCTTGTACGCCTCGCGGCCGATCACGACGACGAGCTCGACCTCCCAGTCGACGTGACCCTCGGGCAGCTCGACGACCACATCGGGCCCGACGATCGACGACGGGAACTTGGTGAAGGTGACCGGCATCGAATCCGGCGGGTAGCCCGCCTCGGCGGCGTGCTCGGCGTAGTTCAGGCCGATCGCGAACACCTGCCGGGGACGCGGGACGGGCGCGGACAGCTCGGCGACATCGAACGAGTCGGATGCCGCGGCATCCGCCCTCTCGAGAGCACCCGCCCACTCGGCGAACGCCGCCCAGTCCTCGAACAGCGACTGCGGATCGGGGCCGAAGCGGCCGTCCGACGCTCCGGCGATGTCGATCGCGCCGTTCTCCCCCTCGACGAGGACGGCCCGGCCGCCCAGGTTTGCGATCCTCACCAGTCCACCCGCTGTGGGGCGGGCTCGCCGTAGCGCTCTTCCCAGCCGATGACCTTGTTGCGGAGGGTGCCGATGCCGGTGATCTCGGCCTCGATCTGGTCGCCCGGCTTGAGGTAGAAGTCGAACGGGTTGGGCTGCACGGCGGCCACACCCGAGATCGTGCCCGTGGTGATGATGTCGCCGGCGCTGTAGATCTGCGGCGAGTGGTAGGCGACCAGGTGCGGGAACTTGATGCGGGTCTGGTCGGTGTTGCCCTGCTGACGGACCTCGCCGTTGACGCGCAGCTGCATCGGCAGCTCGTGCATGTCGGGCACCTCGTCGCGCGTGACGATCCACGGGCCGATCGGGCAGAACGTGTCGATGCCCTTCGAGAAGGAGAAGACGCCCGACTCCATCTCCTTGCGCTGGATGTCGCGCGCGGTGATGTCGTTGAAGACGGTGAAGCCCGCGATGTAGTCGTCGGCCTCGTCGGGTCCGAAGAACTTGCCCGCCTTGCCGATGATGATGCCGAGCTCGAGCTCGTAGTCGAGCTCCTTCGTGAGGCCCTCGGGGTAGACGATCTCGTCATCGGGTCCGATGATCGCGTCGACGTTCTGGAAGAACACGATGCCCTTGTGCACGGGGTGCGACCAATCGACGGCCGTGAGCTCGTTGTGGTGGTCTGCGAAGTTGCCGGCGGTGTGGAAGAACTTCTTGGGCCGGATGGGCGCCTCGAGCTTCACGTCGGCGTATGCCAGGCGCTCGCCGGTCTCGCGGACGTCACCGCCGCGCTCGAAGTATTCGCGGGTCGAGGGCACGTCGAGTTCGAGGACGACGCCGTCCTCGAGTTCCAGCCGGCCGACGCGGCCGCCGTCGAAGGTGATGAGCTTCATGGTTCGTTTCTCCTTGGTAGAGGCGTTTCGTCTTGTCGCTTCGCTCCTCGCGCACCGACCGGTCGTTGAGCGAGCGAAGCGAGACGAAACGCGTTGATCTGACGGACGCTTATGCGCCGACCATGTTGAAGCCGCCGTCGGCGAGCATGTAGCCGCCGGTCAGGTGGGCCGCCTCGTCGGTCGCAAGCCACAGGCAGGCCCCGGTGACGAACTCGGGCGGCGGGATGACGCCCATCGGCGTCTGAGAGATCAGAACCTCGCGGCGGCCGCTCTTCCAGTCCTCGCGGTTGAGCAGCCGCTCGGTCTCCATGAAGCCGGGTGCGAAGGTGTTGACGCGCACCGCCGGTGCGAACGCCTTGGCGTAGGACTTCGTGATGCCGAGGATCGCGTACTTCGCTGCCGCGTACTGCGGTGCGCGAGCTGAACCGCGGACGATCACTGTCGAGCCGACCTGCACGATGTTGCCGTGCCCCTGCTTCAGCATCCGCTCGCCGAATTCGTGCGTCATGAGCAGCGTGCCCTTGACGTCGATGTCGATGACCGCATCGAGCGCCTCCTGAGTCAGCTCGTCCCAGTTCATCTGCTCGCTCGAGACGTCGCCGACGTTGTTGACGAGCACGTCGAGCGTGCCGAACGCGACCCAGACCTCGTCGGCCATGCGCTTGATCTCATCCCACGACCCGATGTCGGCCTGAACCAGGATGCCGTCGCTGCCGGCTTCCCGGATGCGCTCCAGCGTCGCTTCGGCGCCCGCCTTCGACGAGCGGTAGTGCACGGCGACCTTTGCACCCTCCTGCGCGGCGCGCACGGCGATCTCGGCGCCGAAGCCGGTGCCGGCGCCGGTCACGAGTACCGTCTTGCCGGCGAACCGGGGGAAGATCTGCGGGGTCGAATCCGTCATGTCAGCTCCAATCGTGGTGCAAGTCTCAGACGAGCGTGCGTCCGCCGTCGATGTACATCACGTGACCGGTGATGAAACCGGCATGACGTGAGGACAGGAACAGCGCGGGACCGGTGATCTCATCGGGCGTTCCGAGGCGGCCCGCCGGCACGAGGCTCTCGAGGTTCTCGCGTTTGCCGGGCTTGGCGAGCTCGCCCGCCGTGAGCGGCGTCTCGACGTAACCCGGAGCGAGCGCGTTGACGGTGACGCCCGACGATGCCCACTCGCGAGCCATCACACGCAGCAGCTGGTTGATGCCGCCTTTGGACGCGGCGTAGGGCCCGTGCGAGTGGTGCGCGAGAAGTCCGGAGACGCTCGAAAGGGCGAGCACCCTGCCGTGACCCTGCTCGACCATATGGCGACCGGCGGCCTGCGCGAGGCCGAAGACCGATGAGAGGTTGACGCGCAGGATGTGATCCCACTCGTCTTCGGTGAACTCGAGGATCGGACGACGATCGTTGATGCCGACGGCGTGCAGCAGCACGTCCAGACCGCCGAACCGCTCGACGACCTCCGCCACCACGCGGGTTCCGGAACCGTGCTCGGTGAGATCCGCTTGGATCAGCTCGTGGTGAGCGCCGAGGGCGGTGAGCTCCGCGCCGAACGATTCGAGGACGCGAGCATCGCGATCGACCACGGCGACCGACGCGCCGGCTCCCGCGAATGCGAGTGCGCATGCACCGCCGATCCCGCCGCCACCTGCGATGAGGACCCGGGATCCCTGCAGTCCCAGCCAACCGGCGTCGGTCGAACGTTCTGCATCGACGATGTTCTGCGCCGCCATCATCGCCTCCTCGCGTTTTCGATGGGATTTCATCGAGTAAAAGTAGCTTTCGCTCAATGAATCTAGCTGACAAAGGCTCTCAGTGTCAATTCAGCGCACATCCGACACCCGGTGGGCGAGGAGCGTCAGCGTGGACTCGGCGGCTGGATGCCCGATCTCGTTGAGGAATCCGTGCAGCGCCGCGCGCTGTCGCACGATCGACACATCGACCCCCGCGAGCGCCAACTCCGACGCGAACGCCTCGCCGGATGCCCGCAGCCGGTCACGGTCCGCGGTGACGATGAGGGTGGGGGCCAGTCCCGTCATGTCGTTCCCGCCGGGAAATGCGTAGACGTCGGGTGCGGCATCCCCGAGGTAGTTGCTGTTGATCGCGTCGGTCGACTCCGGTGGGAACGTGAGCGCGACGGGCAGGCCCGCAAGCAGCCCCTCCAGCTCGGCGTTCGCCACGGGAAGCGGCGCGTGCAGGACGGGATACACGAGTGCGATCAGGTACGGGACGGATGCCGCGCGGTCGCGCAGCCGCACGGCAGCGCCGGCCGCGAGATTGCCGCCGGCGCTTGCTCCACCCAGCGAGACCCGGTCCGGCGCTGCGCCGAATCGCTCGGCGTTCTGCACTGCCCAGTCGAATGCCGCGACCGTCTGCAGCGACGCCACGGGGTAGCGGCAGCGCGGACCCGCCGCCTCCATCTCCGCGCGCATCTGCTCCGGCGTGGGCATGCCCTCGAGCGGCGCCGGCGGACCGAGCGCGGGCAGCGCGTCCAGGGGGGCGAGGGTGTAGTCGACCGAGACGACGGTCGTTCCCGCGCCGCTGAGGACGCGAGCGACGTGGTCGGCCTCAGCCATGTCGATCGTCCCGAACATGAACGCCCCGCCGTGCAGCCACACCCGGAGGCTGCCGTTCGGCTCGGCGGCCGGGTAGATCCTCACCCGGAAGTCGTGGTCTGCCGCCGTCAGGGCGACGTTG
>NZ_DASUNI010000241.1:0-18800 GCF_036277215.1 Microbacterium sp.
TGATGTCCGCAATCGTGGTGGACATGTCAGTTCACTCCTCTGGTGATGGCGCCGGAGAGATCACGACGCAGCGCGATGCGCTGATAGACGAGCGCGATGACCAGGGAGATCACGAACAGGATCACGGCGATGGCGCTGCCGTACCCGGGCTGCCCGGCGAATTGCCCCTGCTGCACCATGTACGTGGCCATCGTCTCGGTCGAGATCCTCCGGACGGCGGGCGCGACTGTCACCCACACCATGTCGAAGACCTGGAGCGACCCGATGATCGACAGGAACGCCCAGATCCGGATCGTCGGGGCCAGGAGCGGAAGCGTGATGTAGCGCTGTACCTGCCACCAGCTCGCGCCATCGATCTGCGCCGCCTCGGCGAGCTCTTCGGGAACCCCCTGGAGCCCGGCGAGCATGAGCAGAATCGCGAAGCCGATGTACTTCCACGTGAGGATGAAGAAGATCGTCCACAGTGCGATGGCGGGGTCGGCGAGCCAGTTCTGCTGGAGGAACCCCAGCCCGAGACCCTCGAGCATGGCGTTCACGCCACCGTTGGGCTGCAGCAGGAGCCTCCACGCGAGCCCGGCGATGACCTCGGCGAGCACGTAGGGCACGAAGATCAGCAGGCGGAAGATTCCGCGCCCGCGCATTCTGCGATTGAGCAGCAGCGCCACGCCGATGGCGATCGGACCCTGCACGAGCAGAGACATGCCGAGCAGGAAGAAGGTGTTGAGGATGGCGCGCTGGAACTCCGGGGTGGTGAGGGCACGCACGTAGTTGTCGAGTCCGATGAAGCGGCCGGAGTCGGCGAGGTTCTCCCAGCGGAACGCGGGGGGGAGGTTGTAGAGGCTGTAGACCGCGGCGAGCACCACGGGCACCAGGACGAACCCGATGAACAGGACCAGTGCGGGCGTGACGAAGAAGAAGATCTCGAGACGCTTGCGTGTCGAGCCCGTCCGACCTCGGCGTGCGGGGGCTGGGCCCGGGCCCGCGGAGACCGCGGACCCGGGCTTGGTGAGAGTGGCCATGGCTACAGCGTCGCCGCTGCGTCCTGCATTCTCTTGACGATGTCCTCCGGCGTACCGTTGCCCGCGAAGAGATTGACGACGCCTTCGTTCATCGCGTTGCCGACCGTCGTCCCGAACGCAGTGTCGAACCACAGCTGCACGAACGACGCGTTCTCCAGACCCTCCGCGACCATCAGCAGGTTCGGGTCCTCGAGCGAGGACACCGCACCCGATACGGTCGGGATGCCGGATCCGCTGGCGGCGAAGCGCTTCTGCACGTCCTCGCTCATGATGAAGGCGAGAAGGTCGGCGCACTCCGGCGGGGCGTCCGCCGCGCAGCCGAATCCGTCGCCGCCGCCGAGGGCCGCGGTGGGGTCGCCATCGGCGCCCGCGATGCCCGGGACCGGGAACCAGCCCAGGAACGGCGGCACCTCCTGGTCAGCGGTCAGGCCGCCGATGACACCGGCGTTCCAGTGGCCCATGAGCTCCATCGACGCCTGGCCGTTCGCGATCAGACCGGCCGAGCTTCCTGCGCCGGTCTGCGCCGGAGTGCCGAGGAAGCCCTCCTGGAAGGGCTCGATGCCGATGAAGTCCTGCAGCTGCTCACCGGCGTCCACCCAGCAGGGGTCGCTGAAGTCGAAGTCGGCCTCAGCGGCCTCGAGCGTCTCGGGAGAGCACGACTTCAGCGCGAACTGGTACCACCAGTGCGCGGCCGGCCAGCCGTCGCCGGCGCCCACCGCGACCGGGGCGAAGCCCGCTTCGCGCAGCGCACCGACGGAGTCGATCAGAGCGTCGAAGGTCTCGGGTACGTCGACGCCGGCCTCGGTGAACTGTTCGGTGTTGTACCAGAATCCCTCGATGCCGAACGTGAAAGGTACGCCGTAAGTCGCGCCATCCACCTGCCAGGGATTGATGGTCGCACCGACGCTGGAGATCGTGTCGGGGATGACGTCGTCAAGCTGCATGAGATAGCCGTTGTCGACCTGGCCCCGTAGCTCGCCGCCCGGCCACACCTGGAACAGATCCGGCGGGTCGCCGGCTGCGAGCGCGTTGGGGATCAGCGTGCGCTGAAGTTCCTCATTCTGATAGCCGGTCTGCTCGACGGTGACGCCGGGGTTGGCCTCCTCGAATTCTGTCGCAACCTCTTCCCAGACGGCGGGTAAAGGTCCCGACGTGGCGTTGTGCCACCACGTAAGGGTGACGCCGTCACCCTCGCCTCCGTCGTCGCCGCCTCCGGCTGCGCATCCTGCGAGAGTGCCGACTGAAATGCCGACCACGGCGATGCCCGCCGCGAGACGCGCTGTGTAGCGACTGTTCATCCTTGAACCTTCCGAAAGTTTCGACCTAGTTGTCGAAAGTGATGTGATTGCGTTCAGGATATGTCGCCACGCATTCGTGGTCAAGACCAACAAATACATTGCACGTCACGATTCGGTCTCTACAGTGGACGAGTGATCGACCTCACCGCCGACAACGTGCGCCAGCGCAACCTCGCGCGGATCCTCCGGCTCGTCCACCTGGAAGGTCCGCTCTCCCGGGCCGCACTCACCGAGTCGACCGGGCTCAACCGCTCCACGATCGCCGACCTCGTGGGCCAGCTCGCGCGCGCGGGAGTCGTCGAGGAACGGGCGCCCGATCCGTCGCGTCGGGTGGGTCGCCCCTCCCCCGTGGTCGCCGTCGACTCGCGGCTGCTCGCGATCGCGGTCAACCCCGAGGTGGACGCACTGACGGTCGCCGCCGTAGGTCTGGATCGCAGCATCCCGGTCCGCGAGCGCATCGACCTCGATCACCTGATCAGTCCGGAGGAGACCGCCGCTGTCGTCGCGTCGCAGATCGCGGAATGGCGGTCCGGTCCTCTTGCCGACGCCCGGATCGTCGGGGTCGGTCTGGCCGTTCCGGGTCTGGTGCGGGCGCTCGACGGCCTCGTGCGCAACGCGCCTCACCTGAACTGGATCGATGCCCCGATCCGCGACCTGGTCGAGCGCGCGACCGGGCTGCCGGCGGTCGTCGGCAATGATGCGACGCTCGGCGCGGTCGCTGAGCACCTGTACGGCGCCGCCCGCGGAATCGACAACGTCGTCTACCTCAACGGCGGTGCGAGCGGCATCGGCGGCGGGCTCATCGTGCACGGGATGCCGGTGGGCGGAGCCGGTGGATATGCGGGCGAGTTCGGACAGAACCGTCCCGGTATCGCCTCGGAGCGCGATCGACGGGCGCGCGACGGCGTGCTCGAAGACGAAGTGAGCCGGGCGCGTCTGCTGGCGGTGGTGGGCCGCCCGTCTGCGGACGAACCCACACTCGCGGCGCTCCTGGCAGCTTCCACGCTCCCCGACGCGGTGGCCGAGGTCGCACGTCAGCGGGGCATCCTCGCCACGGCTCTCGCGAACGCCGTCAACGTGCTCAACCCGTCGGTCGTCGTCCTGGGCGGGTTCCTCGCCACGATCGCCGAACGCGACCTCGAGAGTCTGAGCGCCGCCGTGGGAGCGCTCGCGATGCCGGCCAGCATGGAGGGCCTCGACATCCGTGTGGCAGTGCTCGCCGAGGACCGCCTGCTGATCGGTGCGGCCGAGGCCGCGTTCGCCGTCGTCCTCGCGGATCCGCTGGGGCATACCGCGCCGGGCTGAGGCGATTGATTCCATCGCGTGCCGGGGGTGGGCGGGTTTGGGCGTATTGTGACCCGGTGGGCACCATTTACTACGGCGGGTCGGCGACACCGATCCACATCGATGATCGCGCGCTCGCGCACCTGAAGGTCGTCATCTCGACGAAGCTGCGTCGCAGCGAGAGCTTCACGGTGACTTGGCGTCACCCCGACGATCAGCCGCGTGGTCGCAGCACGATCTGGCTGCACCCGTCGATCCCGCTCCGATTCGTCTTCGACGACCCCGAGCCCACGGAGCTCAGCCGGGAATGGATCGAAGAGCTGGCGAGCTCAGCGAACTCGTCGGGTGGCATCACCCTCATCGCCGAGCATTTCGACACCGGGCCGCTGCCGATCATCGACGACGACGACCCTTCGGTGTCGGTGGGCAAGGTCGAGGTGGAGGAGCTGGCGATCGACAAGCTCACCGTCGCCGGCACCGAAGTGCCTGCGGGTCGCAATCCGGCTCACCCGAACGTCATCGAGACGGCCGAGACGCCGCTTCAGCCCGAGATCTGATCACTCTTCGGCGGGCGGCTCGTCCGGCGGCTCGGGGGTGATCGTCAGCCCGTTCGGGCCGCTTGCGGCCTGCATCAGGTCTTCGACCCAGGCGCGGTTGATCCGCGGGTTGCGGCTGCCGAAGAAGTGGAACTGGATCGGCACGGACGGGTGCATCCAGAAGCTGCGGCGGCCGCTTCCGTCGCCGACCTCGACGTCGAACATGAACGCCTCGGTCCGGCGCAGCTTGTTCATCACGACGATCCGCAGATGCGCCAGTGTCCGGTCGTCGATATCGACCGAGTTCGCCATGGTGTCGTAGATGAACCTGCCCATGCGCCGAGCCTAGTCGGCGCCGGCGGCGGCGCGTGAGTCCGGCCGCCCGCGCTCAGCGCGGTGCGAAGGCCGCTCGGAACAGCGCCCGAGCGCGTCGTGACACCTCTGGACGCTGGCCGGGTTCGGCGCGCGCGAGCGAGGTCGCCAGCATCCCGGTGGCCATCAGGACGTCCTCGACCTCGATGTGCTCGCCGACGTGCCCGAAGGAGCGCTCGCGCGACAGCAGTCGCGATGCCACCGCCCGGAAGCGGATGCCGAGAGAGGCCACCCGCGGATCATGCGGGTTGGCCGTGAGGAGGGTGATGAAGGCGGTCGACACCATCGCTTGCGCGATCACCCGGTCCAGAAGATCGTCGATCGTCCGGTCCTCGGGGGCGGTGAAGTGCTCCAGATCGCCGAGGTTCTCCTCGAAGACGGCGACGGCGAGGGCGGTGCGGTCGGGGAAATGACGGTAGAGACTGCCCTGACCGACCCCGGCGCGCCGGGCAACGGCGCTGAAGGGGGCGGTGAGGCCGTCGGCGGCGTACACATCACGCGCCGCGGCGATGAGCGCCGCACGGTTTCCCGGCCCCGCGGCCGGTCCGCGGTTGGGTTTGCGCAGATCACGATCGGGCACGGATGTAGCCTAGTACCGGACATGGATGTCCGGTACTAGGCCCGCCCGCGGCGCCATTCCCCCGCACCAGCGCGAGGAGATGGGCAGGCGGGAGGACGGATGCGGAGCATCGCCCCTCCGCGCTGCACACCTCTTCCGCGACGCCCGGCACCCCGGGTACCTGCGGATTGGCTCAGGGGATGTCGGGATGGATCGTGACGACGTCGTTCGCGAAGCCGTTGCGTGCATCGCGCGCCCCGAGGTCGTTCGCCGCGTTGATGGCATCCACGTCGAGCATGACGTTGTTCGTCGTGGTCAGCTGCTTCACGACCTCTTCGAGCCCGGCGATCTTGCCCCACAGCTCGGCGATCAGTTCCTGATTGCGCACCACGATGGGCAGCACGCCGTAGTTGAACACGCGCACCTGGCCGTCGATGCTCGCCTGGCCGCCTGACCAGATGCCGGCGTGGGTGTTCATGATCTCGTTGCGCACGGTGGTGAGCAGAGCTCGGTCTTCTTCACTGAACATGTCGTCCTCCTCGAAGCTTCCTACTCCCGCGGATCGGTTCTGACCCACGAATCGTTCGAAATCGTCCGTACGGGTGGTCCCGGGCACAGGTGGAATGTCGCCGCGCGCCCGCCAGAACGTCCAGTGCAGGTGGGAGCCGACACCGAACTCGCTGCCCGCGGCGGAACGCCCGGAGCGCGCGATCACCTGTCCCTGCGACACCCGCTTGCCCGGGAAGATGCCCGGTTCGATCGATGACAGGTGCAGCGCGCGGTGCCAGTCATCCCCCGTCCGCAGCAGCACGGTTCGACCGCCTCCGCCATCGGGCGAGTCGTGGGTGTCGCGGATCACGCCGTCAGCAGGCGCGAGCACTGCGGTCCCCGGCCCGCACGCGTAGTCGACGCCGGGCTCGCTCGACGGCGTCGGTCGGTCTCTGTGGCCCTGCCACGAGTCCGATATGTCGATGTCTCCATCGAAGGGTCGTCTGTATGCCATGGCTCCTCCCGGGTCGGCTCAACCACCACCCCGGCGGCTGTCCTGGGTGAAGAGGCTGGCCAGCCGCGAGGTGATACATGAGGCTGCGCCGCGTCCGGCTCAGAGCGTCTCGATGATCTCGGACTCCTGCGGCATGCCGCGGCTCACGATCGCACCGGTTCGCCGGCTGCGGTACGACCGGAACGCCATCGGAAGCCCCTTCGCGGAACTCCAGTCGAGTGAATCCGTGACCTGCACGTGCACGCACGGCTCGGTGCTGTTGCCGGAGTTGCCGCACTCGGCGAGCTGATCTCCGACCGACACGACGTCACCGGCCGTTACGCGCGTGCTGTCTCGGCGCAGGTGCACCAGCGCGACGAACGGTCCGGACGAACCCATCGCCAGGACGACGTGATTGCCGGCGATCGCGTCGATGCCGGCGCGTACGCGGGCGGCCTGACCCAGTGCGTAGGGAACCAGCGCGAGCTGCGAGCGTCGGCCGACGTGATCCGGCTCGCCGTCGTGAACGGCGACCACCGTGCCGGTCACGGGGGCCAGAATCGCCCTGCCGAACCCGACGAACGTCTGCGGCTGCTCGACCGACAGCCACGCCCGCCAGTTGCCTGGTGCGGATCGCTCCCTCTCGTCGACGCCGACGAAGTCGATCGCGTACGTCACTCCGAAAAGGTCGGTGCCGTGACTGGGCACCCTGCGGGCAGGACTCATCTCAGCGCGCCAGATCCCGCGGAACGGCAGGTCGAGAACCACCGGGTCCATCGCTGCGCCCCTTTCTGCGCCTCAGACTGCGACCATCTCCGCGCTGCGCTCCCAGAATGCCCGAGCGAGCTCCGCGTCCGCTGCCTGCGGGTTCGTCTTCGCGACGCGCAGCCTCTCGTAGTACCCGCCCGACTCCCAGTCGACGCCCGGCGTCGTTTCGGCGAGCCAGAGCAGCGTCAACGCCCCCTGCTCGGGGGTGATGAGCCCGGCAAGGTGCCGCAACGGCGTCTGGTACACCCAGCGCATGAGGCTCGTGGTGTCGGCGGCGAAGCCTGTGGCCACCGGACCGGGGTGGAACGCCGCGGCCGAGACGCCCTCCGCGTGGAATCGTCGGTGCAGCTCGACGGTGAAGAGGATATTGGCGAGCTTGGAGTCGCCATACGCCTTGTTCGCCGAGAACCGGCGGTCGTTGTTGAGGTCGTCGATGTCGATGCGTCCGAACAGTCGTGCCGCGGCACTCGAGGTGTTGATCACGCTCGCACGGCTCGCCGCGAGGGTCGGCATCAGCAGGCTCGTGAGCAGGAACGGGGCGAGATGGTTGACCTGCAGCGTCTTCTCGAAGCCATCGGACGTGCGATCGCGGACGCCGAAGATGCCACCGGCGTTGTTGACGAGCACGTCGACCCGCGGATGCTGCGACGCAAGCCGTGCGGCCAGCTCTCGCACCTGCGACAGCTCGGCGAAGTCCGCCGTATGGAACGGCGAGCGGAGTTCTTCGGCGATCCGCCGGGTCTTCTCCGGTGACCTGCCCACGATCACCACGGTGTGACCGCTCCGCCTGAGCTGCCGTGCCGCCGCGGCCCCGATGCCGTCGCTCGCGCCGGTTATCACGATGGTCTTGCCGTGCGCAGCTTCAGTCACCATCACGACTCTCGCATGAGTTCCAGCTGCGGGACCCGCGCCCCCGGACCGATTCAACGGAATCGTCAGGCCAGGAGCCGCCTCATGTCGGCGATGTTGGCCTCCGAGCGTGCCAGCAGCGCGCGGAGATCTTCCCGCGCGGCGCCCGGCAGAGATGCGCCCTCCTCGAGAGCCGGTCGAGTCTCTGCGGGCTCGGAGGTCTTCACCTGGTCCGCGGGGGCTTCCGGCGCGTCGGCGCGGTCGCCCTTTCGCGGGGCGAGGAACAGATTCGCGAGGTAGCCGGTGAAGGTGCCGAAGATGCCGACGCCGATGATGATGATGACGCTGCCCCATGCGCGCCCGGCATCCGTCACGGGAAACTGGTCGCCGTAGCCGACGGTCGAGATCGTCACCATCGTGTACCAGAGGGCATCGGATGCCGTGGTGATGTTCGCGCCCGGGGCGTCCTGCTCGATGAAGAGCATCAGCAGGCTTCCGAACTGCAGCACGAGAATGCCCATCAGCAGCAGGACGAGCAGCGCGCTGCCGGCACGGTCTCGGATGAGTGTCCGCCAGATCGTCCGCGGGCCCAGCTCGCGCATCAGCCGGAAGACGCGGATGAGGCGGAAGATCCGCAGGATCTTCAGCTGCGGGAACGGCAGGCTCGCCAGCAGGTCCGCCCACCCGAAGTGTTTGAAGAAGTACGCACCGCGCGCCGGCGCGGTGCGGAGCCGGAAGATGAAGTCCCCGAGGAATATGGCACTGAACAGGGCGTTCATCACGATCAGCACCGTCTGCAGTGACTGATCGGTGATGAACAGGGCCAGCACCAGGTTGAGGATCGATATCACCGACAGGATGCCGATGAAGATCTCGTAGCCCGGACTCTTCAACTCGCTGCGCACGCTCATGCCAGGATCTTGGCACTCCGGATGCCGCCACCCCAGAGGATCGTGGCCGGCAGCGGTCAGCGCAGAGTGTCGAGGATGCCGGTGAGCGTCTCGTAGGTCGTCAGCGGGCTGATGATCGCGAAGCGGAGGACCGTCTCACCGGCGTGGGAGCTGGGAACGACGAAACCGCGCTGCTCGTCCAGGAGGCGCTGCGACCACGCCTGATAGTCGGCGGGCGTCCAGCCGTTCCGCCGGAACACGACGACCGAGAGTTGCGGCTCGCGGACGAGCGAGAGCCCATCGCGCCCCGCGATCTCGTCGGCGATCCGCCGAGCGAGCGTGATGCCGGCGTCCACTGCCGCGCGGTAGTGCTCCGTACCGTGCGTCGCCAGCGAGAACCACAGCGGGAGCCCTCGGGCACGGCGGGTGAGCTGGATCGCGAGGTCCGACGGGTTCCAATCGGCGGACTCCGTCAGGGTGTCGAGATACTCGGCCTTCTGCGTGTGCGCGGTGAGCGCGACTGCGGGGTCGCGATAGATCAGCGCGCACGCGTCGAACGGCGCGAACAGCCACTTGTGCGGGTCGACGATGACCGAATCGGCCTCGCCGACGCCCGCGAACGCCGGTCTCATCCGCTCCACGAGCATCGCGGCCAGACCGTACGCTCCGTCCACATGCAGCCACACGTCCCGGTGGCGGGTGACCGCGGCGATCGAGGCGATGTCATCGACGATTCCGAAGTTGGTCGTCCCGCCGGTCGCGACGACGGCGAACGCGGCCGCGCCGTGCTCGTCGAGGACGCGCGCGACAGCGTCGCCGTGCAGCCTGCCCGCCGGATCGGGCGGTGCCGTTGCGACATCCACGTCCATCACGGCGGCGGCCGACGCGATCGAGGAGTGCGCCTCCGCGCTGCAGACGATGACCCACCGGGCGGGATCGGCCACACCGGCCGCGCGGTTGCGGCGACGGGCGACATCGCGCGCGGCGACCAGCGCCGAGAGGTTGCCGATCGTGCCGCCCTGGACGAAGACCCCACCGGCGCCCTCCGGCAGCCCGAACTCGGCGGCCAGCCAGTGCAGCACCTCGTTCTCGGCGAAGACCGCGCCGGAGCCTTCCATCCACGAGCCCGCGTAGATCGCCGAGGCCGACACCACGACATCGAACGCGAGCGCGGCCTTCGTGGGCGCAGAGGGGATGAATGAGAGGTAGCCCGGGTGGTCGGTTGAGACGCAGGCGGGCGCGAGCACGTTCTCGAACAGCCCGATCGCACGCCGCGCACCGATGCCCTCGCGAGTGATGGACCCCGACGCAAGGCGTTCCAGGTCGCTCGGCCGCAGGGGCTTGTCGAGCGGAATGTTCTCGAACAACGCGCGTCGTCGCGCGTAGTCGAGCACCTGGTCGACGGTGTCCCACGTCTCCCTCGTGATGGCGTGCATGCGGTCGGGCTCGTGCGCCTCGGCCATGTCTTCTCCTGTCAGCTTTCCAGCAGTCGCGTCAGCCAGGCGTCGCGGGCGGCGGCGGCCGACGCGGTGATCCGCGCGGCGGGTGCGAAGTTCTCGAACCCGTGAAACCCGCCCGGCCAGACGTGCAGTTCGGCGCTGCCGCCGCAGGACCACAGCCGCGAGGCGTAGGCGACCGCCTCGTCGCGGAAGACCTCTGCACTTCCCACCGAGATGAACGCGGGCGGAAGATCGGCGAGGTCCTCGGCGCGGCCGGGCGCCGCGAAGACGCTCACCTCGCTTCCGCCGCGGCGATCGCCCAGCAGAGCGGCCCAGCCCGTGACGTTGCTCGTTCGGTCCCACACGCCGATCCCGTCGATCTGGTGAGCGGAATCGGTGTCGTCGCGGTCATCGAGCATGGGGCTCACGAGCACCTGCGCAGCGACCGGCGGTCCGTGTCGCTCGCGTGCGAGAAGGCACACCCCGGCCGCGAGCCCGGCGCCCGCGCTCTGGCCCGCCACGATCATGCGAGCGGGATCGATGCCGAGCTCGCCGGCGTGCTCGACGATCCAGCTGAGCGCGGCGAAGCCGTCCTCGACCGGAATCGGATCGGGATGCTCGGGCGCAAGGCGATAGTCCACGGCGACGACGACGGCACTGTGGCTCTTGATGAACGGCAGGTACGCCTGAACCCCGCCGAATCGATTGCCGAACACCATTCCGCCACCGTGCAGGTACAGGATGCCGGGGCCGGCCGTGGACTGGTCAGGTCGTCGGAAGACGGAGGCGGCGAGTCCGGCACCCGCATAGCCGGGAATCGTGCGCTGCTCGTGGATCGCCCCCGCCTTCTCCACCGCCCCACCGACGGTGGGGTCGGCCGGTATCGCGCGGAATCTCCCGATCATGTCGGGGGTGATGCGCGGTGGGACTTTGTCGGCGAGAGCCTGCAGGACGACGTCCAGCTCCGCATCGAAAGGCGGGGGGCGGTGCTGCGTCATCGGCTCTCCTCAGCGATAGGCACGTCTGCCGTTCAGCGTGGCGCGCCGCAGGGGTGCGCCGCAAGGCGCCGGGCGCGACACGTGCCGTGCGAGGCGCTCATCGCGCTCGGGACGGCAGCTACTGCTCCGGGGTGCTGCCCTCGGCCGGAACCTCGGCGTTGCTCGGGTTCGAGTTGCCGTTCCCGTTGTCGTTCGCCTGGCCGTTGCCGTTGCCGTTCCCGTTTCCGTTCGCCTGGCCGTTGCCGTTGCCGTTGCCGTTGCCTTCGCCGTTCGCGCTGGCCTGGCCGTTGCCGTTGGCCTGGCCGTTGCCGTTGCCTTCGCCGTTCGCGCTGGCCTGGCCGTTGCCGTTCCCCTCGTCCGGTGCGTTCTCGTTGGCTTGACCGTTCCCGTCGGCTTGACCGTTCGCGGCGCCGTTGCCGTTCCCGTCGGCCTGACCGTTCGCGTTCCCGTTGCCGTTCCCGTGGGCTTGACCGTTCGCGTTGCCGTCGGCCTGACCGTTGCCGTTTCCGTTCGCCTGGCCGTTGCCGTCGGCCTGACCGTTCGCGTTTCCGTTGGCCTGGCCGTTGCCGTTTCCGTTCGCCTGGCCGTTCGCGTTTCCGTTGCCGTTGGTCTGACCGTTCGCGCTGCCCGGGCTCTGGCCGTTTCCGCCGACGTTGGCCCGGCCGTTCCCGTTTCCGTTTGCCTGACCGTTTGCGTTGGCCTGGCCGTTCCCGGAGCCAGTGGCCTGCCCGTTGGCGGCCGAACCCGACCCGTTTGCATTCCCCGTTTCGTTCGCTTGACCGGTGCCGCCGGTCTGACTGCTTCTGTTCCCATTGGCCTGGCCGTTGCCCGTAGCGCTGTCCTTGGCCTTCGTCTGACCGTTGCCCAGACCCGGGTTCGTCGCGCGTCCGTTCGCTCCCGCGGTCCCCTGACCGCTCGATCCGGAGCGACCTGCGTCCTGCGACGCGGATGCGTCGCCGTTCAGCCCCTGCGAGGCGCTCCCGCCTCGGGATCGCGTCTCGGCGGCGGAGGCGCTTGGGTGGTCGGGCTCGACGGCGAGGAGCGTGCTGCGGGACGATTGCCGAGGCACTGCCGACACGGGCCCGGAACCGCCTGCGGACGGCGGGGCATCGCTGGACGACTGCCCTCCAGGGTCGTGCACGACCGAGATCCCGTTCGAAGCCGAGCTCGACGCGGCCAGCAGCATCGGCGTCGGCGCGATCACCACGCCCGCCACGAGAGCGCACGCCGCGACCTTCCCGACGAGCGCCAGGGCCGCCGCACCGCCGGTCGCGGCGGTGGTCGTTCCGCTCACGGTGGCCACGATCGCCACAGTCGGCGGGGCGATCGTTGACGCCGATGCCGCGGTTGCCGTCCCGGCTGCGATCTTCGATGCGTACCCGGCGATGCTGCCCCCACCCACGAGGACCGGCACCAGGATCAGCGCGAGGCGACCCGGTGTCAGCAGGTCGGACAGCTCATCCACCACCGATGTGCAGCGCTCGCACGCGTCCAGGTGCTGCTCGACCCGCGCGCGGTCGCGGCGGGCAAGAGTGCGACGCGAGTGAGCTCCGAGCATCGGAGTGATCGCGCCGCAGGCCTCATCGAGGTCGACCTGGGTGCTCACGTGCTGCTGCAGCCAGGCGGTTCTGAGCGCTTCACGCGCTCGGAACGCGAGCGCAGAAACCGCGTTGGCGTTCATGCCGAGCAGCGTCGCGGTGTGCTCGCGCGAGAGGCCCTCGACCTCGGTGTACCACAGCACCTCCTGCCACCTCGTGGGCAGCGAAAGGAATGCGCGTGCAGTGATCGACCCGTCGAACCTCGAGACGGTCGCCGCCTCCGCGCCGTCGTCTCCGATGACGTCTTCGATGGCGTCGCCGGCCGGAGCCGTCCGACGCGCGCGGACCATCGATACGTAAGTGTTCCGCACAACCGAGCGGACGTAGTAGCGGAAGTCGTTCTCCGGACCCTTGCCCGCCTTGATCGCGACGTAGACCTTCATGAAGGCTTCCGAGACCACGTCGTCGGCATCGGAGACGGACAGCGTGCGTGCGTAGCTCAGTGCACTGGGGGCGTGACGCGCCCAGAGCGTCGCGTACGCACGGCGCGACCCCTCGCGAGTCGCGCGCACCAGCTCAGTGTCGCTCCATTCCGCAAAATCGGTGCGAACATGCGACGACCCCAAATCGTCGGCCATCCAGCATGCATATCACGCGCGGGGCGGCAACGAAAGCACGCGCCGTCGGCGCCCCGCGGATCGGAACCGGGGAGGGCCGACGTCGACTTCGGGGGATGAGCCCAAGCGACGCCGGCCCTGGCACTGTTGGGGCAGCACCACGAAGCAGGTTCGGTGCTTCACTTCGTACCCGTGAGGACGCGTTCTCCGACGATCCATTACGCCGTCCCGATCAGGATCCTTGCGACCTGGCCGCCGCACATGCGGGGCGCCGCGGCTAGACCGCGGTGGCCGTATCGCGCTTCGGCAGGACCCATCCGGGTCGCACGAAGTGGCAGGTGTATCCGTGCGGGATTCGAACCAGGTAGTCCTGGTGCTCGGGCTCGGCCTCCCAGAACGGCCCGGCCGGCTCGATCGTGGTGACGGCCTTCGCAGGCCACAGCCCGGAGGCATCGACGTCGGCGATCGTGTCACGGGCGACCTGCTCCTGCTCGGGCGTGAGCGGGAAGATGGCGGAGCGATAGCTCGATCCGATGTCGTTCCCCTGGCGGTTCAGCGTCGACGGGTCGTGGATCTGGAAGAAGAACGCCAGGATGTCGCGGTACGTCGTCTGCGAGGGATCGAACACGATCTCCACGGCCTCGGCGTGGCCGGGGTGGTTGCGGTAGGTCGCGTGGTCGTTGCTGCCACCGGTGTAGCCGACGCGCGTGTCGAGCACACCCGGCTGCTTGCGGATGAGGTCCTCGACACCCCAGAAGCAGCCGCCTGCGAGGACGGCGGTCTCGGTGCCGGGCGTGCGGGTGATGGCTCCCGTATCGGTCATGATGCGTTCTCCTTGTTGGTCGCTGAGCTGGTCGAAGCGTCGTTCGGGATGCTCGGGAAGAGCTCGCGGTACTCACCGTAGCCCTGCTCCTCGAGCTGTGCGGCGGGCACGAACCTCAGCGCCGCCGAGTTCATGCAGTAGCGCTGGCCGCCGGCATCCCGCGGTCCGTCGTCGAAGACGTGACCCAGGTGGCTGTCAGCACCGGCCGAGCGCACCTCCGTGCGCTTCATCCACAGCATCCCGTCGGTCCTCTCCGTCACGGCGTCCGGGGAGAGGGGCCTGGTGAAGCTCGGCCATCCCGTGCCGCTGTCGTACTTGTCGGTCGACGAGAACAGCGGCTGGCCCGACACGACGTCGACATAGATGCCCGGCTCGTGGTGGTCCCAGTACTCGTTGCGGAACGGGGGCTCGGTGCCGTCGTCCTGCGTGACGCGGTACTGGGCGGGGGTCAGGCGACTGAGCGCATCGGCCGTCGCGCGGTAGTCCTGTGGCATTTCTTCCTCCTTGGTAGACGCGGCTGGCTGCAGCGTCACAGAGGAGAACGGATGCCGGGCCGTTTTTGGTCCCGGCAACCTGGGAGCAGGCCGTGAGTTCGTGCGCAGACGAACGGTCACAGATAGATGCTGCTCAGCACCTCCGTCGCCGCGATCTTGAGCACACCGCCCTCTTCCACGAATCGGTAGGCGGTCACCTCCTGGACGACGCTGCCGTCGCGGAAGTAGTACGTCAGCGTGGCCTGCGCGCCATCAGGTGCAGAAACGCTGACATCGGCCACCTCCACATCGGCGATCGCCCCCCAGAACGCCTCGTACGCGCCCCGGCCGCCGGCGTGGTTCTCCTGGTAGTCGGCGGTCATGAGAGGCCAGGCGCTCTCGATGTCGCCGGGGAGCGCGGCGTAGTAGCCGGTCACCGTCTGCGCGACGCGCTCCTCGGGCGTCGGCGGCGGCGGCGCGGGAGCCGTTGTCTCCGGCGGCGGCGCGGTCGGCGTCGTCGGAGAGGCCGTGGCGTCCGAGGAGGGAGTCCCAGCGACGGGTGTCGGCGTCGCGCTGCGGCTGGTCTCGGGCTGAGCGACGCCGTCGGGCTTCGGATTCAGCGTGTTGAAAAGCAGGAGAGCACCCGAGACGAACGCGACCACGAACGCCAGGATGCCGATGACCACGCCGACGGTGCGACCGCGCGACTTCTTGGCCGCTGCGGACCCTGGAGCCGAGGGCGGTATCGGCAGGCCCGCCTCGGGGGCGGGACGGGCGCCGGATCCGACGAGCCGCTCCGTTTCGGCGGTGGGCGGTTCGTAGCGGGTCGGCTGATTCGCCGGGATGGTCTGGGCGGTCGGATCCACCGCCGCCGGCCGCCTGGGCTCGGTGAGCGCAAGGGTCGCCGGCAGCGACGCGGCTGTCGTGGCGTCCTCGAGCCGTTCCGTGGCGCTGTCGTCGAGCCGTTCCGTCGTCGCGCCGTCGAGCCGCTCCGTCGTCGCGTCGTCGGGCTGTTCCGTCGTCGCGTCGTCGCGCCGTTCCGTCGCGTCCTCGAGCCGTTCCGCGGCGCTGTCGTCGAGCCGCTCCGTCGTCGCATCCTCGATGCGGTCCGTTCCCGTCCCATCGACGGGGGAAGCGGGTGCCAGCGCGACCGCGACGGCCCCCGTTCGGTTTCCACCGGCCCGTGCCGACAACGCCTCCGCGACCGAGGCCATCGTGGGACGCCGCTTGGGCTGCGGCGACAGCATCTGCCGCAGAAGCGGCGCCAGCTGACCAGCATGCTTCGGCGGCGGATACCCGCCGCGAGCGACCTTGTGAAGGAGAGCGATCGCGTTCTTCTCCGACCCGAACGGCGGTTCCCCCTCCAGCATCGCGTACAGCGTCGACCCGAGCGAGAACACATCCGACGCGAAGCTCGTCGGCAGACCTCGCGCCACTTCCGGGGCCAAGTAGGCCGGCGTGCCATGGATCATCCCCGTGGCCGTGATCGTCGCGTCCCCGAGCGCGTGCGAGATCCCGAAGTCGCTGATCATCGCGGACCCGTCCTCCGTGATGAGGATGTTTCCCGGCTTGACGTCACGATGCACGATCCGCATCTTGTGCGCCGCGGCCAGTGCTGAACCGACCTGCGCCCCGATCCGCGCCGTCTCAGCCGGCGCCATCGTCCCGTGCTCGCGGAGCAGAATCGACAGCGGCGTGGACTCGATGAGCTGCATCACGATGCACGGCTGCCCCTCGTGCTCGACCACGTCGAACACCGTGACAGCGTGCGGGTGATGGAGACCCGCGGTGATCCGGGCTTCGCGCATCGCCCGATCGGTCGCCAACTCCCGCTCGGGGTCGGTGAGCTCCGGCTGGGTGCGCAGCATCTTCAGGGCCACCGGCCGGTGCAGCCGCTCGTCCCAGGCGTGCCAGACGACGCCCATTCCGCCCGCGCCGAGCATCTTGACCAGCCGGTAGCGGTCAGCGACAAGGGTGGAAGGGGTACTCATGGGCGAGCTCCTTGGAGCTGCGCAGAACGCTACGCCCACTCCTGGATTCGCCCGAGCCCTTGCGCGGGCGCCTTCCGTGTGCGAGGAGGTGGTCGAGATTCCGATGCCGGTGAGAGCGCAGGCCGGCGCATCCGGTTGGACAGGCTGGAGCCGGCGAGGACGCCCAGGGCGATCGCCATGCGATCGCGACGGTGATCAGCCCGCCGTACCGGCGGGGGACGCGCTCGTGTCCATGTCTGCCGGGGGAACGTCTGATTCTCACAGGTGCCCGCCGGCGGTGCCCGGCCGGCTGCGCGTGGGAATGCGCATCGCCCGATCCGACTTGTCGGTCCTATGACGGCCGAGGAGAATGCAGGCGTATGGCCGAGTTGACGATCATCCAGCGATCTCCCGATCCCGAGCAGGTCGCCGCTCAGTCGCGCTCGCGCCGATCGATCGCCGAGAAGATCCGCGCCATGGGGCAGAACCGCGTCGGCGCGCTCATCCTCCTTCTCGCCACGGTCGCCGCGATCATCTGGGCGAACGTCTCGGTGGGTTCGTACGAGGCCTTCTGGGAGACGCACCTGACGGTCGGCGTCGGCGACCTGCAACTCGACTTCACGCTCCATGCCCTCGTCAACGACGCGCTGATGGCGATCTTCTTCTTCACCGTCGGCCTGGAGGTGCGGCGCGAGTTCGCGATCGGCGAGCTCACCAGCTGGTCGCGAGCGGTCGTGCCCGTCGTCGCGGCCATCGCCGGGCTCGCGATCCCGGCGCTGCTGTTCGTGTGGATCGCCGCCGGGTCCGGCCACGAATACGCGTGGGGGATCGTGATCTCGACCGACACGGCGTTCCTGGTCGGCGCGCTCGCCCTGATCGGGCCGCGCGTGCCCGGCCGCCTCCGCGTCTTCCTCCTCGCGCTCGCCGTGGTCGATGACATCGGCGCGCTCAGCATCATCGCGCTCGTCTACACCGAGAACTTCAACCCGCTGCCGCTGCTGGTCGCGGCGGCGGGTCTCGCAGGCGTCTACTTCACGCGCTACCTGCGCGGCGGTCGGGGCCCGGTCTACGCGACTCTCGCGATCATCGTGTGGCTCGCCTTCCTCGCCTCCGGCGTGCACCCCACCCTCGCCGGCGTCGCGATCGCGCTGCTGGTACCGGTCTACCGGCCCGATCGGCGGGATGTCGAGCACGCGCTGGATCTGGCGCGGACCTTCCGCCAGTCGCCCAACACGGAGTACGCCCGCGCGGCCGCCAACAGCCTGCGCGAATCGATCTCGATCAACGAGCGGCTCCAGTCCGCCTACGCCCCTTATGTCGCGTACGTCATCCTGCCGCTGTTCGCACTGGCGAACGCCGGCGTCGTGATCAGCCCCGAGATCCTCGCCGGCGCCATCCGCTCGCCGCTCACCTGGGGGATCGTGGTCGGCCTGGTCGTCGGCAAGTTCGTCGGCGTCTTCGGCTCCGCCGCGGTGCTGCGCGCCGTGCGCCTGGGCGAATTCGGGCCGGGGCTCACGCTCGACCGCATCGCGGGCGGTGCCGCCCTCTGCGGCATCGGGTTCACGATCTCGCTCTTCATCGTCGACCTCGCCATCGACGATGAAGCCGCCCAGAACGAGGCCCGGGTCGGCGTGCTGGCGGCATCCGTCATCGCCTTCCTCATCGCGACGGTGATCTTCCGCATCTCGGATGCGATGCGCCCCGACGAGGACTCGGGTCAGACGCTCGCCCGCCCCGTCGACCAGCGGCGCGACCACGTGTACGGATCCGAGGACGCGCCGTACACGATCGTCGAGTACGGCGACTTCCAGTGCGGCTTCTGCCTCAAGGCCTCCGGCTCCATCCAGGAGGTGAAGAGCGAGCTCGGCGACAGTCTCCGCTACGTGTGGCGGCACGCGCCGCTCACCTCGTTCCACCCGAACGCGCTCGCCGGCGCGGAAGCGGCCGAAGCGGCATCCCTGCAGGGCAAGTTCTGGGAGTTCGAGCGGGGCCTGTTCACCGACCAGGAGAACCAGCGGCCCTCCGACATCATCCGACTGGCGCGCGAACTCGGCCTCGACGTGGAGAGGTTCGAGCGCGACCTGACCTCACCCGAAGTGACGGGACGGGTGCGCGACGACATGCTGGACGCCGAGGCGATGGGCATCAACTCGGTGCCGACGCTCTTCATCAACGGGCGGCGCCACACCGGACCCTACGATGCGCAGTCCCTCATCCGCGCGCTCGCGCAGTCCGATGAGGGATCCGCCCCCGCCGACCCCGCGCCCACGTCTGCTGGTTAGCCTGGTGGGCATGCAATCTCCCGAGCCCGATCCGGTCCAGCGGCCTGCGCTGACGGACGCGCAGTGGGAGCGGCTGGTGGAATTCGGCACAGCGCAGGATGCC
>NZ_DASUNI010000242.1:0-9236 GCF_036277215.1 Microbacterium sp.
GCCCAGCCTTCGCCGATGTCGACGACGCCGGCGTTCTGGCCCATGCCCACCATGAGCCGGGTCTTCATCTCGTCGGAGACCTTTTCACCGAACTGGCGCAGGTAGATCTTGCTCGATTTGTACGAGCAGTGCTCCGACCACATGACCGAGTACATGGCGAGCTCGCCGCTGGTCGGGCGGCGTCCGAGGATCTCGCGGATGCGCGTGTACTCGTCGGGCTTGAGGCCGAGCGCGGCGTACGGCTGCTCTCGGTCGGGGGTGGTGGCGGCGTTGGAAACGGTATCCGCCACGGCGCGAGCCGGAGAGATCTGGGAGGGGGTGGTCACGCGGCTCAGCTCCAGGAATCGGGGACGCCGGACACGACCCATCCTAGTTCCGGCACCGCGTCCGCCCGGCCCCGCCCGCCCGATCCGCGAGACTGCAACGGGAGGTCGAGACAGCGGGTGGACCCCGCAGCCTCGACGTGCGGTTGCAGTCTCGCGGGAAGAAACGAGCGATCAGGCGGCGCGGCGCAGGGCGTCCTCGAACGCGACCCACGCGAGCATCGCGCACTTCACCCGGGCGGTGTACTTCGAGACGCCGCTCAACGCCTCGGCATCCCCGTAAGTCTCCTCATCGATCGGGATCGTGCCGCGCGAGCGCAGCGCCTCGCGGAAACCGTCGATGAGAGCGGATGCCTGGGCCCTCGGCATCCCGTCCTCGCTGTCGTCGACGAGCACCGCGAGCATGGACGCGGATGCCTGCGAGATCGAGCAGCCCGAGCCCTCCCACGAGACCTCGCGGACCACGTCCGCGTCGTCGAGCCGCACGCGCAGGGTGATCTCGTCGCCGCAGATCGGGTTGCGCTGGTGCGAGGTGGCCGTGATGCTGCCGGACGGCGCACCGCCCTCGTCCGTGAGCCCCTTGCCGTGCGGCCGCTTCGAATGCTCCAGGATCAGCTCCTGGTACAGCGACTCGAGCCCGCTCACGCGCCTACTCCGAAGAACGGGCGCACATCGGCGAGGGCGTCGAGGAACACGTCGACCTCGTCGGCGGTGTTGTACAGCGCGGTCGAGGCGCGCACCGAGGCGGTGAGCCCGAAGCGGGCGTGCAGAGGGGCGGCGCAGTGGTGGCCGACGCGCACGGCGATGCCGCGCGAGTCGAGGTACTGGCCGACGTCGTGCGCGTGGACGCCGTCGACGTCGAACGACGCGAGACCGACCCGGTCGACGCCGGCGGGGGCATCGCCGAGCAGTCGGACGCCGTGGATCGCGCGCAGTCCTTCGCGCAGCCGCTGCTCGAGCGCGCGTTCGTGCGCGTGCACGGCATCCATGCCGACGCCGTCGAGGTAGCGCACGGCGGCGGCGAACGCGATCGCCTGCGAAACAGGCTGCGTTCCGGCCTCGAACCGCTGCGGCGGGGGCAGGTACTCGGTGCGGTCGAGCGTCACGCGCGTGATCATCGAGCCGCCGGTGAGGAACGGCGGGAGCGCCTCGAGCACGTCCGAGCGGCCGTACAGTCCGCCGATGCCGTACGGTCCCAGCATCTTGTGCGATGAGAAGACCGCGAGGTCGACGCCGAGCGCGGGCAGGTCGAGCGGCAGGTGCGGAGCGGACTGGCAGGCGTCCAGGACGGTCAGCGCGCCGACCGAGTGGGCGAGCGCGACCAGCTCGGCGACGGGATTGACGATGCCCAGCACGTTGGACACGTGCGGGAACGCCAGGATGCGGGTGCGCTCGCAGATCATGGATGCCGCGGCATCCAGGTCGATCGTGCCGTCGTCGCGGACGGGGATGTGCCGCAGCACCGCGCCGGTGCGCGCGGCGAGTTCCTGCCACGGCACGAGGTTGGCATGGTGCTCGGCCTCGGTCACGACGATCTCGTCGCCCGCCGCCAGAGCGAAGCGCGCACTCGCGGGAGCGCCGCGGCCGAGCGTCGCGTTGCCGATCGAGTAGGCGACGAGGTTGAGGCCGGCCGTCGCGCCGCTCGTCCAGGCCAGCTGCTCGGGCGTCGCGCCGACGAACCCCGCGACGGTGGCCCGGGCCTCCTCGTACAGCTCCGTCGCCTCGGCGGCGAGCGTGTGGGCACCGCGATGGACGGCCGCGTTCTCGTTACTGAGGAATGCCACCTCGGCGTCGATCACGGCGCGGGGCTTCTGACTCGTCGCGGCCGAGTCGAGGTAGACCAACGGGTGCCCGTCGACCCGCCGGTCGAGGATCGGGAAGTCGGCGCGCCGCGTGCGCGGATCCAGCGCGGTCGGCGCCGTCGCGGCGGGCACGGCGGTCACGGAGTCGGTCGAGGTACTCACACTTCCAGGCTACGCCGCGGGCCTGTGCGCGGGGTCGGGGTCGCCGGCGACGCCCACCTACGATGGCTGAGTGGACTTCTCCTTCGCCTTCACGCCCGATCTGATCGCCGTCTTCGCCACACTCTTCGTCCTCGAGATCGTTCTCGGTGTCGACAACGTGATCTTCATCTCGATCCTCGCGTCGAAGCTGCCGAAGGAGCAGCAGGCCAGAGCCCGCAACCTCGGCCTCACCCTCGCGATGCTGATCCGCGTGGTGCTCGTGTTCTTCGCGGGCTGGATCATCACGTTGAAGGAGGACGTGGTCGTCTGGTTCGGGATGGGCTTCTCGATCAAGGACTTCATTCTGATCGCGGGCGGACTGTTCCTGGTCTACAAGGCGGTCACCGAGATCCACCACAAGCTCGAGGGCGCCGAAGACGAGCACGGCGCCGGCGGCAAGGTCGCGAAGGTGACGTTCGCCTCGGTGCTGACGCAGATCCTTCTGCTGGACATCGTCTTCTCGCTCGATTCGGTCATCACCGCGGTGGGAATGACCGAGAACCTGGTCGTCATCATCGTCGTCGTGGTGCTCTCGTTCGGCATCATGCTGTTCGCGTCGCGCTTCATCTTCACGTTCGTCAACAAGCACCCGACGGTGAAGATGCTGGCCCTGTCGTTCCTCCTGCTGATCGGCGTCTTCCTGATCGCCGAGGGCTTCGGCATCCACATCGACAAGGCCCTCATCTACGCTCCGATGGCCTTCGCGATCCTGGTCGAGGCGCTGAACCTCATCTACGCCGCGCGCAAGGCCAGGCGCGAGCACAAACAGCAGCACGCCGTGCAGCTGCGGCCGCAGTATCCCGACGTCGACGAGTCGGTCGCCGTGTCGGCGGCCCTGTCGAAGGCACCGGATGCCGGGGCCGTAGGCCTCTCGCGCAAGCCGGTCTCCGGAGCCGTTGACGTCGAGGAGCGCGCCGGCCTGGGTTGAGGCGAAGCGCGGGTCCGCCGGTGACTGTGCCGCACGGATCAGCGCAACGCGGCTCGGGCGATCAGCGGCCCGCGGCCCAGGCGATCAGTCGGCCGACAGCAGCCGCACCCCGTCCAGCACGGCGGTGTGCGTCTCGCGCGCGCCGAGGATGCGGAAGTGTCCCGCCGCGGGGACGATGACGTTCGTCGCACCGTCGAGGGCGCTGCCGCCCGGGATGTGCGGGTCGAACCGGCCGAAGATCGACACGATGCGGCCGTTGACCGAATCCTCCCGTCCGAGCATCACGATCGTCTCGTCGTCGGGGAGGAAGGCGCGGATGCTCGGGACGATGAACAGTCCTGCGAGCGGAGAGCCGTGGAACGGCGTGCAGACGGCGACCAGGCCCTTGAGACCGAGTGGGGGTCCGTCGCCGGTCGTCTCGCCGTGCAGCGTGTCCTGCTCGTGGGGAGCGGGCGCGCTCGCCGCGGCATCCGCTGGATCGCCGCCGGCCGCCGCCTCGATGGCGGCTGCGGCCGCCGCGCCGGACGCGACCAGCAGGTGCTTGCCGATGAGCCCGCCCTTGCTGTGTGCGACCAGCACGCGGCCGGCCGGGCTGGGAGCGTGCTTCTCGAGTGCCCGGCCGAGGCGCTCCGAGGTCTCGGCGATGCCGCGGCGGTTCGTCCCCAGGCCGTGCACGACCCGCACGCGGTGTCCGGCCGCGTTGAGCGCGTTGCCGAGGGGGCGAAGGAACGTCCAGTGCTCGTATACGCCGGGCAGCAGGACGATCTCGGCGAGATGCTCCGAGCCGGTGCTCCAGCGTCGGGGGGAGGGGCGCGCCCGGCCGATCGTCCAGGGAGCGGTGAGGATCGCAAGCTGCCGGCGGCCGGCGTAGACGTAGTCCAGCGCCCACCACCAGGCCTTCCGGAGCCACGGGTCGCGCCGATCCTGCTCGCCCGTGGTCATGTGCCGAAGTCTACGAGCCCGCGGTCGAGTGCGGGCCGGTGGTGCTGTCGTGCACTCGGTGCGAACCGGGCGGGCGGTCAGCCCAGGAACTCGCGGGCCGCGACCACCAGCGCGTCCACGCCTCGATCCAGCGTGGGCTGGATCACCGGTGCGAAGTACGGCGAGTGGTTGGTGGGGATGTCGCGCTCGATCGTATCTGCGGCCTTGGCGTCCGCGTACTTCTGCTGATCGATGCCGCCCCAGAACCAGAAGACCAGCGGTGCGCCGGACTCGCGTGCGAACCACGAGACGTCCTCGCTGCCGGTGAACATGCCGGGGTCAACGACCGTGCCCTCGCCGAATGCGCGGTCGAACGCGAGCGTCAGCTGGGCGGTCGCGTGCACATCGTTGATCGTCGGCGGCAGGGAGTGGTCGATCTCGATCACCGGCTCCTCGTCGGCGCCCGAGGCCTGCGCCTCGGCGCGGACGACGCGCTCGACCTTGGCGAGCACGCGTGCGCGGGCGTCCTCGTCGGGGTAGCGCAGGCTCAGCTCGAGCTTGGCCTCGGCCGGGATGATGTTGTTCTTCAGCCCGGCGTGGATCGAGCCCACCGTGACGACCGCGACGTCGCGCGGGTCGACCTCGCGCGACACGATCGTCTGAAGGCGCATGACGGTGGCCGCGGCCATGACGACGGGGTCGATCGTGGAGTGCGGTCGCGACCCGTGCCCCCCGCGGCCGAGCAGAGTGACGGTGAGACCATCGGATGCCGCCATCTGCGTGCCGGAGCGCACGCCGATCGTCCCAGCAGGCAGGGGTGTGACGTGCTGCCCCAGCACGATGTCGGGCTTGGGGAAGCGCTCGAGCGCGCCGTCGGCGATCATCGCCTGCGAACCGGCTCCGTACTCCTCAGCGGGCTGGAATACGGCGACGATCGTCCCCGACCACTGGTCCTTCGTCTCCAGGAGGCGCTCGAGGGCGCCGAGCAGGCACGTCACGTGCAGGTCGTGGCCGCACGCATGCATGACGGGCACATCGGTGCCTGCGGGGTCGGTGCCGCGCGCGGTGCTCGCGTACGGCAGGCCGGTGAGCTCCTTCACCGGGAGCGCATCCATGTCGGCTCGCAGCCAGACGACGGGGCCTTCGCCGTTGCGGATCGTGCCGATCACGCCGGTCTTGCCGATGCCCTCCTCGAAGTCGATGCCCAGCTCCGCGAGTTCACGGGCGACGACGCCCGCCGTCCGCGTCTCCTGGAACGACAGTTCGGGATGCCGGTGCAGGTCGGTGTAGAGGGCTTCGAGGTCGAGGGTCATGGGTTCGAGCCTAGTTCTCGCGGCTCGCCGCCCGCGGCGGGTGCTCGCCTGTCACGACACGCCCGACTCGGGACGCAGAGCATGACAGGCGAGTGAGCGGGTCAGCGCTCGAGCCGGGCCGTGGTGCCGCGGACGATCAGCTCGAACGGCAGGTGCGTCGGCTGCTCGCCTTGCGCGGTGCGGGGGGCGGCGGCATCCGGCGCTTCGATCTCATCGAGGATCGCATCGGCGGCGCGCTCTCCCTGCGCGAGCGGAAACTGGTCGACCGTCGTGAGGCGGAAGAACTCACCGAGCTCGTGTCCGTCGATGCCGACGACCGAGAGATCCTCCGGCACGCGGTATCCGAGTTCGCGCGCGGCGAGCAGGGCGCCGATCGCCATCTCGTCGGATGCCGCGACGATCGCGGTCGGACGGGCGCCTGGCCGTCCGAGCAGCTGCTTGGCGGCGCGGAAGCCGCCTTCGATCGTGAAGTCCGCGGGCTCGAAGAGCTCCGGCCGTGCGGGGATGCCGGCATCCGCCAGTGACAGCTCGAATCCCTGCCGCCGGTGCGTGGGGATGTGGAAGTCGACGTCGAACTCGGGGCTCGCGCCGATGTGGGCGATCTCGCGGTGGCCGAGTCCGAGAAGGTGCGCGGTCGCGAGCCTCGCGAGCTCCACATCGTCGACGGCGAGCGTCCTCAGCAGCGGGTGCGGTCCGCCGATCGCGATGACCGGCAGACCCAGCTCGCGCAGGCGCACGGTCTCCCCCTCGTCCAGCTCGATCGAGATCGCGAGGACGCCGTCGACGCGCTGTCTGCGCAGGAAGGTCTCGAAGACGGTGCGGCGCTGCTCGCGGTCGGCGGTCAGCGTATACAGCGTGATGTCGTAGCCGCGGCGCATCAGCGCTGCGGCCGTGCCGCTGAGCACCATGCTGAAGAACCAGCGGTCCAGGAACGGCACGAGCACGCCGATGTTCCGGTTGCGCCCCGATGCCAGGCTCGACGCGGACGACGAGACGACGTACCCGAGCGTCTTCGCGGCAGACTCGACGCGCGCGCGCGTCGGGCCCGATACGTGGCCGCGTCCGCTCAGCGCGCGGGAGACCGTCGCCGTCGACACGCCGGCCAGGCGGGCGACCTCGTCGATGCTCACCACGGCGCCTCCTCGAACTCTCGGCGTTGCGCGATCAGGCCCGGGCGTCCTCGAGCCAGACCGCGGTGTCGACCGGCAGCTCGTCACCGACGATCGGGCCGCTCGTCGCGATCACAGTGCCTCGCGGAAGGGTGATCGCGGCATCCGAGATGTTCGCGACGACGACCACATTCCCGTTTCGGAATGCGAGGACGCCGGCCGGGAATCCCGACAGCCACTCGAGCGTCCCGGCTCCGAGTCCGTGCGCCCGACGGGCCGAGAGGAGTGCGCGGTAGAGGGAGAGGGTCGAGCCCGGATCGTCGACCTGGACGTCGTGCGCGAGTGTCTCCCACTGCGCCGGCTGCGGCAGCCATGAGTCGCCCGTGGGGCTGAATCCGTACGCCGGAGCCGTCGCCGACCACGGGATGGGCACGCGGCATCCGTCGCGACCGTAGCGCTCGCCCTGCGTGCGGAACCAGGTCGGATCCTGACGTGCGGCGTCCGGCAGGTCGACGACTTCGGGCAGGCCGAGCTCCTCGCCCTGGTACAGATACGCCGATCCCGGCAGTGCGAGCATCACCGTGGTCGCTGCGCGGGCGCGACGCAGACCGACGTCGGCGATCGGCTTGCCCGGGGAGCTCGGGCCGATGCCGTGACCCTGGGGGTTCTCGGCCGTCAGCGCCAGCCGCGATGCGTGCCGCACGACGTCGTGGTTCGAGAGCACCCAGGTGCTCGGTGCGCCGACGCCGGCGTAGATGCGCAGCGACTCGGAGATCACGGCGCGCAGGGCGGGGGCATCCCAGTCGGTCACGAGGTACGGGAAGTTGAACGCCTGGTGCATCTCATCCGGCCGCACCCACAGCGCCGTCCGCGCGATCGTCGGCAGCCAGGCCTCGGCGCACAGCGCGCGGTCGCCGCTGTACTCGGCGAGGAGCAGATGCCAATCGCGATATACGTCATGCACGCCGTCCTGTCCCCAGTACGGCACGTGCGCCTCGTCGCCGCCCATCGAATCGGCGTCCGCGGGCGGGGTGTAGTCGGGGAGGGCGGCATCCTTGACCAGGCCGTGCGCGACATCGACACGGAAGCCGTCGACGCCGCGATCCAGCCAGAAGCGCAGCACGCGGCGGAACTCCTCGCGCACCTCCTCGTTCGACCAGTCGAAGTCGGGCTGCGTCGAGTCGAACAGGTGCAGGAACCACTGACCGAGTGTGCCGTCGGCCTCGACCACGCGCGTCCACGCCGGTCCGCCGAAGATCGACTCCCAGTTGTTCGGCGGCAGCTCACCGTTCTCGCCCTTGCCGTCGCGGAAGAGGTAGCGCGCGCGTTCGCGGCTACCGGGCCCGGCAGCGAGGGCCGCCTGGAACCACACGTGCTGATCGGACGAGTGGTTCGGCACGAGGTCCACGATGATGCGGATGCCGCGACCGTGGGCGGCGGCGAGCAGATCGTCGAAGTCGGCAAGGGTGCCGAAGAGCGGGTCGACGTCGCAGTAGTCGGTGACGTCGTAGCCGGCGTCCTTCTGCGGCGAGCGCTGGAACGGGCTCAGCCACAGCGCGTCGACGCCGAGCTCGACGAGGTCGTCGAGGTGATCCGTGACGCCGGGAAGGTCGCCGACGCCGTCGCCCGAGCTGTCGGCGAACGAGCGGGGATAGATCTGGTAGATGACGGCGGTGCGCCACCACTCCGCTCCGGGGCGGGAGGACAGGGCGCCTGCGCGGTCGACGATGTCGGGCACGGTGATCTCGGGGGAAGTCATCCGTCAAGGCTAGTGCAAGCGCTTACAGGCCCTGTCCGGCGGGGCGCCGCGGATAGGGTGGGCGCGTGCCCACCGCCGAAGCCCTCGCCCGCGCCGAGTCGCTGATCCGCGAGATCCCGGATCATCCGCGAGCCGGGATCCTGTTCCGCGACATCACACCGCTGCTCGCGGATGCCGAGGCCTTCAGGATCTCGATCGACGCGCTGATCGCGCCGTTCGCGGGCACCTACGACGTCGTGGCCGGCGTCGAGGCGCGCGGCTTCCTGCTGGCCGGCGCCGTGGCGATCGCGGCCGGTGTGGGGATGGTTCCGGTGCGCAAGGCGGGCAAGCTGCCGCGGCCGGCGGCATCCGCGTCGTTCGAGCTGGAATACGCCCAGGCGACGATCGAGGTGCACGACGACCTCCCGCCCGGCACGCGCGTGCTGCTCGTGGACGACGTGCTCGCCACGGGGGGAACGCTCGTCGCCGCGCAGCGTCTGTTCGCGGACCTGGGCCAGACCGTCGTCGGGACGGCGGTGCTCATGGAGCTCGAGGGTCTGGGCGGCCGCGAGGTCGTGGGCGAGGTGCACACGGTGTTCCGCGGCTGAACCGGGGTTCTTTATCCGCGAGACTGCAACCGCACGTCCAGACTGCGGGGTGCACCCGCAGTCTCGCCGCCCCGTTGCAGTCTCGGCGGAAGTGGGACGGGGGGTCAGGGTGCGAACGGCTGCGGCGCGACCACTCGCCGCCCGCGCACGTACACACCGGTGACGGATGCCTCGCGCATGCCCATGAGCAGCGTGAACAGATGCGCCTCGTCGCCGCCGTCGGCGGCCGTGTCCAGCGACAGGCCGAAGCCGGGCTGAGCCGCGGGATCGACGATCACGAAGTCCGCGTCCTT
>NZ_DASUNI010000243.1:0-23643 GCF_036277215.1 Microbacterium sp.
GCGTCGACTCGGGCTCCTTACCTCAGCCTCTGGTACTGAGGCCCGCCATCAGGCGGACACCGGATGCCGCGGCATCCGGTGTCCGCCTGATGGCGGGCCTCAGTACCAGAGGCTGAGGTAAGGAGCCCGAGTCGACGCGAACGACGCATCCAGCGCGTCCACCGCATCGTCGTCGGCGTCCAGCAGACCCGCGTCGCGCAGGGTAGCGGCGCGGACTCCCCCGAGCAGGATCGACGACAGCGCGTTGACCGACAGCGTGACGTCGGCTTCGCTGCGCACGGGCGTGACCTCTGCCGTACCGGAGCCGTCCACCCTCAGTTCCCACGTGCCGTCGGCGATGCCGAGCGGATCCGTGACGCGCAGCGTGATCGATACCGGTGAAGAGTACGTGCGGGCGGCGAGCACCGTCGGCACGTCCAGGACGCGCAGCCAGCCGTGCTCGCTGGTCTCGACGGTCGCGCCGCGCTGATCGGCGATCATCCACCGCAGCGGCTCGTCGACGGAGCGGAGATGCGCCTTCACGACCGAGACGAGGTCGTGCTCGAGCGCGAACCGCCACAGCGCCGCGTAGGCGTCCGGCGTCTCGCTGAGGAGGTAGTGCAGTTCGAGGTCGTGCTTCGTGAAATCGGGGCCCTCGCTCCCGAGCCGGTACACGGCGATGCCCCGCGTCGTGCCCGCCGCATCCGCATAGCGCACGCCGCGCACCTTGGCGGAGTCCTCCTGGCCGGGCGCGGTACCCGACATGCGGCGCCAGAGTCCTGGCCATGCCTCGATCTCACCGGGCCGCGAGCGGCGCACCCTGCCGTGCAGCTCGGCGAGCTGGTCGCGCAGCTGGTCCCGCGACACGAAGTCGAGCCGGCCGTCGGGGCGCGGCCCGATCCACAGGGCGCGCTTCGTCTCGATCGACCAATCGGTGCCGAACGTCGCCGGTGCGAAACCGAAACGTCCGTAGATCGTCGCTTCGGACACGGTCAAGCCTGCGATCGCCACGCCGGCATCGACCGCTGTGCGCAATTCGCCCTCGAGCATGGCTCGGGCGATCCCCTTGCGTCGGTGCGTCGGTGCGACCGTCACCCCGCTGATGGCCCACATCGGGATGCCGATGCCTCCCGGCAGCGTCATCTCGGTGACCCAGGAGTTGACTGTGGCGACCGGCTGGGAAACGTCGAGCGAGCCAGGGTCGTAGACACCGACGAAGCGTCGGAATGCGAGTCCGTCACGCGCTCCGCCGAGTTGCTCGTCGCTCTGCTCAGCGGCGAGGAACCCCCGCATCTCGGCCTGGAGGTAGGGGTCGAAGGCTGTAGCGTCGCTCGTGTCGAGGACGCGGTATTCGAGGCCGTTCGCCGAAACGGCAGCGACGGCGGCGGGGTCGGCGGGGGCGTTCTTCCAGTCAGGCGCAGACATGCGCCCCACCCTACCGAGCGGTTCCGACAGCGACGGGGTCAACCGAAGCGCTCCAAGGCGGATGCCGCGGCCGCCAGCGACTCCTCCCGGTCCGCCGCTACCAGCCCGAGCCGCGTGCGGCGGTCCAGCAGGTCGTCGACCGTCAGGGCACCCTCGACGGCCACGCCCCATGCGAGCTCCTGAGCGGTGACGCCCCGGGCAGCGGGCGGGCCATCCGGCGAGGATGCGACGAAGGGTGCCTCTGCGCCGTAGCGGCGCACGAGCCTTGCTGCCGCCACGATCTGGCCCGTGCGTTCGCGTGGCCAGGCACCCACGAGAGGCAGGGTGCGCGTCCGGCACCCGCTCACCTTGCCTGCGCCGAAGCGACGTTCGATCGCGGCATCCACGCCGTCCTGCGCCATCCGGCGGTACGTCGTGAGCTTGCCGCCGACGACGCTGAGCGTCCCGGTCGAGGATTCCAGGATCGCGTGGCGGCGCGACAGGTCGCTCGTCTCGGCGCCCGACGTGCTGATGCGCCGCCCCTGCGCCGTTCCCGCATGGGTCAGGAGAGGCCGGAGGCCGGCGAAGGTCGCGAGTACGTCGGATCGATCGAGAGGGACAGCCAATGCCGTATTCGCGGTGCCCAGGAGCATGTCGATCTCAGCATCGGTCGCATGCGGGACGTCCGGGAGGGGCCCGTCGGCGGGGACATCGGTGATCCCGATGTAGGTGCGACCGTGCGGTGCCGGCACCGTGAACACGAAGCGGCTCGTCGACCCGGGCACAGGTATGGTCAGCGAGACGTCCGATCCGCCCATCCGAACGGTATCCACCACGAGGTGCGTGCCGCGACTCGGCCTCAGACCGACGTCCGGGTCGAGTTCGCCTGCCCACACGCCGGTCGCACTGAGAACCGCCCGCGCGCGGACCTCGAACTCCTCGCCGGTCAGCGCGTCTCGCAGAACCGCACCGTCCCCGCGCACGCGCACGGCTTCGACTCGCGGAAGAACGGATGCACCGTAGCCGGCCGCGGTGCGCGCGACGGCGATCACCAGCCGCGCATCGTCGATGAGCTGACCGTCCCAGCCGCGCACGCCCCCGCGAAGACCGTCGCGCCTCACCGCTGGCGCGAGCCGGATGGTCTCGTCGCGGCGCAGCGGACCGGGCGCCCTGAGGACGGCATCCGATGTGCCCACGAGCCGCCGCATACCGTCGCCGAGGCCATACCCGATGCCGACGTACGCGCCGCGGGTTCGGTGGCCGGGCGCGAACAGGGGCAGGACCTGCGCGAGCGGTCGCGTGAGGTGCGGGGCGATCCGCGTCATCAGGAGGTGCCGCTCCGCGGCGCTCTCGTGCGCGATGCCGAACTGTCCGGACGCCAGATAGCGCAATCCTCCGTGCACGAGTTTCGAACTCCATCGGCTCGTGCCGTGCGCGAGGTCGTTGCGCTCGACCAGCAGCGTGCGCAGGCCTCGGCTGGCGGCATCCAGGGCCAGGCCGGCGCCGGTGATTCCGCCTCCGACGACGAGGACGTCGACGCTGGGATCGTCGCCCAGCGCCGACAGCTCGCGCATCCGGCGCGCGGCGTTGAGCGCTGTGGAATGGGGTTGGCGGCCGACGATCCGCGTCACGACGAGCTCCCGAGGGGATTCACATACCCGCGGACCGCCGTGCGCAGCTCGCGTCTCCACTGCGCGGGCGGCAGCCACTCGGCGACCAGGGGCGCGGACTGGATCGCCGACTGCGCGATCAACAGGAGCATCGCCGCCATCCGATCGGCGTCTCCGGCTCGGATGAATCCCGCGGCCTGTCCCGCCGTCACGCGCGCGGCGATCTCGTGGTGGATGCCGCGCTGGCTGGTGCCGAGCCGCTCGAGGATGTACCGCGCGAAGAGCTCGGGATCGGACTCACGAAGCCGGTCCACCAGCGGCATCGACCGGATCCGGTCGGCGGTCTGGACGATGCCGTCGGCGAAGTCGTCGAGCGATGTCGCCGTGCCGGTGCGGGGGACGACCGCGATCAGCTCGCGCGTGACCAGCGCGGCCAGCAGCGCCTGGACATCGGACCAATACCGATAGAGGGTCTGACGCGAGATCCCCGCGCGACGGGCGATGTCGGAGGCCGTGGTTCTGCGCATCCCGTGTGCCAGTACCTCATGCAACGCGGCATCGAGGATGACGGTCGCAGTGTCGCCTCCGGGCTCGGCCATGTGACAACCATACAGAATGTGTCATACTGTCGCGGTGGATGCGTCGACGCCCAGGCAGTCTCCGAGGGCGCCGGTCCGTCCCGCACCCCGCCCACGTTCGACGTGGGATGCCTGGGGCACCGAGCCCGCACGCCTCCCCGCAGGCGCGAAGACGCTCATCACCGCACTGCTCCCGGGCAAGGCGCATCCCGTCCAGCGACGGGCAGCCGCTCCGACCCTGACACCTTCCCGCCTCGACGACGGTGACGTGCGCGCGTTCACCGCCGTCGTGGGGGAAGGTCACGTGTCGACCGAGGACGACGCGCGATTGCTGCATCTCGGCGGCAAGAGCACGCCGGACCTGCTCGCCCGACGCCTCGCCGACCCGCAGCCTGCGCCGGACGCGGTCGTCGCGCCCGCCGAGCACGCCGAGATCGTCGATGTGCTCGCCGTGTGCGCGGAGCGGGGGATCGCGGTCGTGCCCTTCGGCGGCGGAACAAGCGTGGTCGGCGGCGTCGCCCCCGAGTCGGGTCGCCTGCGTTGCGTCATCGCCCTCGATCTGGTGCGCACCGCCGGCCTGTGGAACCTCGACGAGGAGTCGCTGCTGGCCACTTTCGGCGCGGGAACCACCGGACCGCAGGCCGAAGAGCTGCTGAATGCGCGCGGCTACACCATCGGCCACTTCCCGCAGAGCTTCGAGTACGCCTCGCTCGGCGGCTACGCGGCGACGCGCTCCAGCGGCCAGGCATCGCGGGGCTACGGACGATTCGACGACCTCGTGCACGCACTGCGGATCGCGACCCCCGCCGGCGACCTGCGGCTGGGCCGTGCACCGGCCAGCGCCGCAGGCCCCGACCTGCGCCAGTTGTTCCTCGGCTCGGAAGGCGCATTCGGCGTACTGACCGAGATCACCGTCCGCCTCCGGCCGCTTCCCGGGGCCACGGCGTACGGGGCATGGAGCTTCCCCGATTTCGACTCCGGCGCGACGGCCCTCCGCGAGCTCACCCAGCGCGGCATCCGTCCCACCGTCCTTCGACTGAGCGATGCCGGCGAGACGCGGGTGAATGCGGTGATGGGCGGACATCTCCGACGCGCACGCGGCTGCCTCGCCGTCGCGACATTCGAAGGGGTGGATGCAACCGAAGCGGACACCGTCCGCGCGGCGACCGATGCGATCTTCCGCCGTCTTGGCGGAACGTCGCGCGGCGAGGACCCGGCGCGATCATGGGAGCGCGGCCGATACGCCTCTCCTGCTCTGCGCGACACGCTCCTGGACATCGGAGTGCTCGCCGAAACCCTCGAGACGGCCACGACGTGGACGAACCTGCTCGCTCTGAAAGTCGCCGTGACCGATGCGCTGACCGCGAGTCTCACGGCCGATCGCACCAAGCCGATCGTGATGTGCCATGTTTCGCACGTGTACCCCGCGGGTGCGTCGCTCTACTTCACGGTGCTCGCCGCGCTCACCGCCGACCCCATCGGCCAGTGGGAACGGGCGAAGGATGCCGCATCGCACGCGATCGGCGCGGCGGGCGGCACGATCACCCACCACCATGCCGTCGGACGGAATCATCGGGACCACCTCGAGGCGGAGATCGGACCGCTCGGCATCGCGGTGCTGCGCGCGGTGAAGGCGACCGTCGATCCGCGCGGGATCATGAACCCGGGTGTGCTCGTTCCCCCTCCTGCGGCAGCCCGGCCCGGCGAACCCGGATGAACGTCGTCCTGCTGGTCAATCCCGCCGCTCGCGGCGGCGCGCACACCGGATCGGCCACACGCGCCGCCGAGCGTCTGCGCGAATCCGGCGTGGGCGTCACCGTCCTGAGCGGAGGCAGCGCATCCGAATCGAGTCGGCTCCTGCGGACGGCGATCGAACTGGGCACCGACGCCGTCGCGGTCGCGGGAGGCGACGGCACCGTGCACCTCGCGATACAGGAATTGGCGGGCACCGACGTGAGGCTGGGCATCATCCCGGCCGGCACCGGCAATGACATGGCGACCGCGCTCGGGCTGCGCGAACTCGACGCGGTCGCGGCGGCGGATGCGATCGCTGCGGAGCGGACTCGGCGCATCGACCTCGCGCGCGTCACGCGCGCGGACGGATCGACCGCCTACTTCGGAAGCGTGCTGGCCAGCGGCTTCGACTCCCGCGTCAACGACCGCGCCAACGCCATGCGCTGGCCGCGCGGCGGCTCGCGCTACAACATCGCGATCCTGATCGAGTTCCTCACCCTGAAGGGGATCCCGTACGAAGTCGACATCGAGCTGGCCGATGGCGGGCGGGAGCGGCTCGTCGGGGAACTCGTGATGGCGACCGTGGGCAATGGCAGCCACTACGGCGGCGGCATCCCGATCTGTCCCGACGCCGATCCGGAGGACGGTCTTCTCGACCTGATCCTCGTGCGCCCCGCCGGTCGGCTGAAGTTACTGGGACTTCTGCCCCGCGTCTACCGCGGAACCCACACGACCGCGCGCGAAGTGAGCACCTTTCGAATCCGCGGTGTGCGACTCTCCTCGCCGGGGGTCACCGCCTACGCGGACGGCGATCCGATCGGGGCGCTGCCCCTGACGGTCGAGGTCGCACCGTCGGCGCTGCGCGTCTTCACGCCGTAGCCGCGAAGCGAATCGTCAGTGGGTCGCCTGCACGGTGCGCAGGCGCTCCAGCACCTGATCGCGCAGCTCCTCAGGAGCCGTCTCCTTGCACGCACGGGCGACGACGTCGGTCAACGTGCGCGAGACCAGCGCCTCGTCCTGGCAGCTGGCGCAGTTCTCGAGATGCTCGGCGATATCGGTCTGGGACGTCTTGCACACCTCGTGGCGCAGGTACTCCTCGAGGTCGCGTCTTGCCTTCTCGCAGCCGCAGTCGGTCATTTCTTGCCCCCTGTGGCGGCCGCGCTGATTCCCCGCTCGGCCGCATAGTCCGCCAGCAGCTCACGGAGCATTCGCCTGCCACGATGCAGACGGCTCATGACCGTGCCGATGGGTGTCTTCATGATGTCGGCGATCTCCTGGTAGGCGAAGCCCTCGACGTCTGCGAGGTACACCGCCAGCCGGAAGTCCTCCGGGATTGCCTGCAGCGCATCCTTCACGACCGATGCCGGCATCCGGTCGATCGCTTCGGCTTCCGCCGATCGGCTGCTCGTCGCGGTCGTGGACTCCGCGCCGCCCAGCTGCCAGTCCTCGAGCTCGTCGATCGTGCCCTGGTACGGCTCGCGCTGCTTCTTGCGATAGATATTGATGTAGGTGTTGGTGAGGATGCGATACAGCCACGCCTTCAGGTTCGTGCCCTGGGTGAACGTCGCCCAGGACGCGAACGCCTTCACGAACGTCTCCTGCACGAGGTCGGCCGCATCCGCGGGATTGCGCGTCATGCGCATCGCGGCTGCATACAGCTGGTCCATGAAGGGAAGCGCCTGAACCTCGAACTGCGTGCGCGCGTCGGTGACGGCTTCTGCCTCGTCATTCATCACGCGCCAGTCTACGTCGGCGGGTTCCCAGACCAGCTCGACCTCGGCGAGGTCGTCCGTGCGAGGGCGATCGAGCGTGGCGATCATCCGGCTCCACTTCCGCTGGTTGTCTGTGGTGTGTCAGTAGGGTAGAACCCGATGACAGGCGACCCGTATTCCCACGATCCGACACCTACTGTGCGCGGCCGCTGGCACGCGCCCACCGCACCCGGACCACTGCGGGCCACTGTCACCGTGCCGGGGTCCAAATCCCTCACCAACCGTGAGCTCATCCTCGCCACGCTGGCCGACGGTCCGAGCCGCCTCACCGCGCCGCTCCACTCCGACGACTCGGCCCGGATGATCGCCGCTCTGCGCTCGCTCGGTGTCGCCATCGACCGCAGCCCGGGAACCGGAAAGTACGGCGACGACCTCGTCGTCGCGCCGACCTGGCCGCTTCAGGGCTCGACCGAAGTCGACTGCGGCCAAGCCGGCACCGTCATGCGATTCGTCGCCGGGCTCGCCGGATTCGCCCGTGGCGACGTGACTCTCACGGCCCACGAGAGCGCCCTGCACCGGCCCATGGGCACGATGATCAAGGCGCTGCGAGACGTCGGGGTCGACATCGACGACGGCGGGCACTGGGCGCTTCCCTTCATCGTGCGAGGCCACGGCCACGTGCGCGGCGGCGAGGTCGTCGTCGACGCGAGCGCATCGAGCCAGTTCGTCTCCGGTCTGCTGCTGGCCGCGCCGCGATTCGACGTGGGGCTGCATCTGATCCACCGGGGCGAGCGACTGCCGAGCATGCCGCACATCGACATGACGATCGAATCGCTCGCGCATCGGGGCGTCCATGTGGAGCGACCGGCTCCCGGAGAGTGGGTCGTTCCGGCCGGCCCCGTGCGTGCCAAGGACGTCGCCATCGAGCCCGACCTGTCCAATGCGGCGCCGTTCCTGGCGGCGGCGATGGTGGCGGGTGGGTCGGTGGCGGTGACGGGATGGCCCGCCCACTCGACGCAGCCCGGGGCGATGCTCACCGAGATCCTGTCGCTCATGGGCGCGCGGGCGGTCCGGCGCGGCGGGGCTCTCACGGTCACCGGCGGCAGCGGCATCGCCGGAGTCGATCTCGACCTGTCGGCGGCGGGCGAGCTGACTCCCACGCTCGTCGCACTCGCGGCCTTCGCGGACTCCCCGAGCACCTTCTACGGAATCGGGCACATCCGCGGGCATGAGACGGATCGCATCTCGGCGCTGGTCAGCGAGCTGCGCGCCGTGGGCGGCGAGGCGCACGAGCTGGCGGACGGCATCCGCATCGTGCCCCGCGCCCTGCACGGCGGAACCTGGCGGGCGCACCACGACCACCGCCTCGCCACGACCGGAGCGATCATCGGCCTGGCCGTGCCCGGTCTCGAGATCGACGACATCGGCACCACGGCGAAGACCCTTCCCGAGTTCCCGCACCTCTGGCAGCAGATGCTGGCCGGTTCGCCCGACGACGACGCGCACACCGAGCCCCTGCACAACGTCGCCTCCTGAGTTGGTCCGCACACGGTGAGCTGGCTCGACGACGACGAGGACGAGGACGACGAGTTCGACGAGACGACGCTGCGCGCGCGGCCGAATCCGAAGGCGAACCGTCCGCGGACCAAGCGACGCCCCGCGCACGCCGATGCCGTGATCGCGCGCGTCCTCGGCGTCGACCGCGGACGCTACTCGGTGCTCGTGGACGAGGACGGGCCGGACGAGCGGCGCGTGCTCGCGACCCGCGCGCGGGAACTGCGACGGATGCCGATCGTGACGGGCGATCGGGCACGCATCGTCGGCGATTCGACGGGGGAGGCGGGAACTCTGGCGCGCATCATCGGCATCGAGGAGCGCACCTCGCTCCTGCGGCGCAGCGCAGATGACACCGATCAGGTCGAGCGGGTGATCGTCGCCAACGCCGACCAGATGCTGGTCGTCGTGGCCGCCGCCGACCCCGAACCGCGCGAGCGCCTCGTCGACCGCTATCTCGTTGCGGCGCTCGATGCAGGCGTCCGCCCGCTGCTCGTGGTCACCAAGACCGACCTTGCCGACCCCTCGGAGTTCCTCTCCCACTTCGACGGCCTGGACCTCGAGGTCTTCACGAGTGCGCAGCAGGAGATGCCGCTGAAGCGGATCGGCGCGGAGCTGGTCGGGCACTCGACGGTGTTCGTCGGGCACTCCGGAGTGGGCAAGTCGACACTGGTGAATGCCCTGGTGCCCACCGCCATGCGCGCGACAGGACATGTGAACGAGGTCACCGGCCGCGGGCGCCACACCTCTTCATCGACGGTCTCGATGCGCTATCGCGGCGAGGCCGGCAACGGCTGGGTGATCGACACGCCGGGCGTCCGATCCTTCGGACTGGGTCACGTCGACCCGGCGAACATCCTGGGCGCGTTCACCGAGCTCGCCGAAGTCGCGAAGGACTGTCCGCGTGGCTGCACGCACCTGCCCGACGCGCCGGACTGCGCCATCGTCGAGGCGGCCGCGGCGGGCCGGCTGGGGCCGAACGGCGCGGCGAGGCTGGACTCGCTGCAGCGGCTGCTGCTCACCTTCCGCGACAAGACTTGAGGCCACTCGGCCGTTGACCGCGCATCGGAGAGCGCACCGGACCTACGCTTGAGAGATGAGCAAAGTCGTCCTGGAACCCGGATCCGCAGCCCCCGATTTCACCCTGCGCAATCAAGATGACCAGCCCGTCTCGCTGCACGACCTGCGCGGCCGCGGTGTGGTGCTGTTCTTCTACCCGGAGGCGATGACCCCCGGCTGCACGACCGAGGCGTGCGACTTCCGCGACAGTCTGGCGCCGCTGGAGGCCGCCGGGTACACCCTGCTCGGCATCTCACCCGACATGCCCGAGAAGCTCCGGAGGTTCCGTGAGCGGGACGGCCTCACCTACGACCTCCTCAGCGATCCCGACCATGCCGTGCACGACGCGTACGGCACGTGGGGTGAGAAGACGAACTACGGCAAGGTGTACCAGGGCGTCATCCGTTCCACCTTCGTCATCGACGCCGAGGGACGCGTGCAGGAGGCGCTGTACAACGTGAAGGCGACCGGGCACGTCGCCCGGGTGCGCAAGCTCGTGGGCATCGACGCCGCCTGACGCCTGCATGGGAGCGTGCCGACTACTCGGACGCCGCCCCCGGTGCTCTGCGCCCCGCCGCCCGTACCGCGAGCACGAGCAGGACGAGAGCCGCCACCGCCGGCACCGCGAGCGCGAACCCGATCGCCGGCTCCGCGTAAGCGCCGGTCATCGCACCGATCGCAACGGCGAGGATCAGCAGCTGGGTGACGATCCCGCCCGATCGGCCCCACGACTGGCCGCGCCACGTCGCCACCGCGAACGCGAGGACGGCCACGGCGCCGACGGCGGTGAGGACGACGAGTGCGACCGCGCTCTCGAACGATCCCGTGTCGCCGGCGACGAGCGCCCAGATCTGCCAGACCACCAGTGCGAGGATCGCCAGGCCTTGCAGCCCGAGGACGATCGCCGCGAATCGGGCGACGATGTGTGTGCGCATACCCCAGAATTCCCTCGTGGCTTGCCGGGTCTTTGTGAAACCCTCTACTCATGGAGCGAATGCTCAGCAACAGCACACCCTGAGCCGTCGGTCAAGCCTTGATTCGTCAACACCCCTGTGCGACGATTAACAGAGCCGTGTGCTCCCACAGCGAGGTGGGGCGAGCATCTCTCGCATCTCACCACAGGGTATCGGACCCGAATACCGGCTCTGGAACACCCGATCATCTCTCAAGGAGCACCCCCATGGACTGGCGCGATAAGGCCGCCTGCCTGACCGTCGACCCCGAACTGTTCTTCCCCGTGGGGAACACCGGACCGGCCGTCGATCAGATCGAGAAAGCCAAGTCGGTCTGCGCACGCTGCACCGTGACGGAGATCTGCCTGCAGTACGCCCTCGAGACGGGGCAGGACTCAGGCGTATGGGGCGGGCTCTCGGAAGACGAGCGCCGCGCGCTCAAACGTCGCGCCGCCCGCGCGCGCCGCGCGTCCTGACGCAGGCTTTTCGGCTCGGATCGCGCATCTGCCGCAGTTCCGGCATCCGTCGCAGCTCTCATTGCGATGAACGCCGCCTGGTGCATCGGAGGCGTCGGGCTGCCTAGGACCCATCGTGCTCGATCGCGCGCATCGGGATGTCGATCGTGACCTCGGTGCCGCTTCCCATCAGCGTGTGCCAGTCGATGGTTCCGCCCAGCTCGCCCTGTATGAGGGTGCGCACGATCTGCGTGCCGAGGCCACGGCCGACCTGACCCTCCGGCAGCCCTGAGCCGGTGTCGCGCACGCGCACCGCGAGGTTCTCCTCGCCGCGCTCGGCGATGATCTCGACGTCGCCCTCCTGCCCGGCCAGGCCGTGTTCCACGGCGTTGGTCACCAACTCGGTCAGCGCGAGGGCGAGCGGAGTCGCGTACTCGCTCGGCAGCGTCCCGAACGCACCCGACGATCGCGTGCGCGCACGCGTGTTCGGGGCGGCGGCGACCTCGGCGACGAGGCGGAGCACACGGTCGAAGACGTTGTCGAAGTCGACGGTCTGCGCCAGGCCCTCCGAGAGCGTGTCGTGCACGACGGCGATCGCCGCGACGCGCCGCATCGCCTGCGTCAGAGCCTCACGGGCCTCTTCGGAGTGCGAGCGTCGTGCCTGGATGCGCAGCAGGGACGCGACCGTCTGCAGGTTGTTCTTGACGCGGTGGTGGATCTCGCGGATGGTCGCATCCTTGGTGATGAGCTCCTGCTCCTGGTGCCGGATCTCGGTGACATCGCGGCAGAGCACGATCGCACCGATCCGGTTGCCGCGATCGCGCAGCGGGATCGTCCGCAGCGACACGGTGACGCCGCGCGCCTCGATGTCGGTCCGCCAGGGCGCGCGGCCCGTCACGACCACCGGCAGTGATTCGTCGAACTGCCGCTTTCCCGGGAGGATGCGAGTCACGACCTCGATCAGCGACTCCCCCTCGAGCTCGTCGTCGAAGCCGAGGCGGTTGAAGGCCGACAGCGCGTTCGGGCTGGCGAACGTCGTCACCCCGTCGACGTCGAGCCGGATCAGGCCGTCGGATGCGCGGGGCGCGCCGCGCCGGGGCGCCGTCGGAGCGGCGAGGTCGGGGAAGTCGCCGGACGCGATCATCCCGAACAGGTCGTCGGCGCAGTCGTTGAAGGTGATCTGCTGCCGCGACGGTGTCCGCGTCTCGCCGAGGTTCGTGTGCCGCGTGAGCACGCCGATCGTGAGCGCCGGCTCCATCCCCCGCGATCGGACGATCGGTACGGCACGAACGCGCGTGGGGGTCTCCTCGAACCAGTCCGGAGATGCGGAGTCGATGATCCGCGCCGATGAGAACGCCTCGCGGACCTGGGTGCGCCACTGCGGTCGCACCCGATCGCCGACGATGTCGCGGTAGAACAGCGTCGCGGCCCCGCTCGGTCGGGTGTGCGCCACGGCAACGAACGAGTCGTCCTCGGTGGGCACCCAGACCACGATGTCGGCGAACGCGAGGTCGGCCAGCAGCTGACCGTCACCCGCGAGCCGGTGCAACCACTCGACGTCGGCTTCGCTGGATCGACCCTGGGCGTAGACGAGATCGCTGAGCGTCGACATCCCTCAAGCTTAGAGTCGAGCCGGATCAATGCCGCGCAGCGGCCTTGATGCGGCTGAGACTCTAGATCGAGTAGGCGGCGAAGCCGCCGTATCGAGATCTCAACTGCGCCTCCGGCGTCAGGACGTAGGCGGCGAAGGCGCCGTATCGAGATCTCAACCGCCTGCGGCAACAGGAGCTCAGGCGGCAAGCACCCCGTCGCGATCTCAGACCCGCAGCACCGAGCCGCCCGCCCTACGACGCGACCGGCTCCAGCGCGCGCCGTCTCGCAGACCTTCGGATGCCGCGGCGGGACTCGGCGGCCGGCACGACGGCCTCGCCGACGAAGCGACGCAGAGCGAGGGTGATCGGTGAGCGTGGCGCGATCTCGCCGATCGGACGCGCGGCCAGCAGCGCTGCATCCGCTGCCCGCGGGTCGGTGGGCACGAACCAGACGTCGCTCACGCCCCCGAACCGGTCGAGCGTGCGACGGACCTGTCCGCGGGCGTCGATCCCGAGCGCGCCCGGCCGCAGTCGATTGGCGATCACCGCCACCGGGGTCGTGCCGATCGTCGCCCGCAGCTCAGGGTACGCCCGTAGGAACCGGGAGATTCCGAGCGGGTCGGCCGCGGCGACCGCCACGACGAGGTCGGCGGTGCGCAGGGCAGCGAGAGTGGCCGCGTTGCGGCGAGGACCGTCCAGATCGCTGACGATCTCCTCATCGCGCTCGAGCGGCGCGGCGACATCGACGACGGTGTAGTCCGCCCACTCGCGACACGCAGTCAGGGCGGCTGCGACGCGCGACTCGCTGAGCTCCGGCCAGCGCGACGGCCGGTTCAGGCCCGTGAGCACATCCACCCCGGTGGCGCCGATCGGCGCACTGATGCGGGTGAGCTCGCGCGAGTCGAGGCCACCGAGCTCCGATTGGCGGCACGCCGACGCGAAGCCCGGCGCCTCGTCGGCGAGGCCGAGCGCGAGTGCGACCGATGGAGCGTGCGAGTCGGCGTCGATCAGACCGACGTGCCGGCCGCCGCGTGCGAGCTCGACGGCGAGTTCGATGGCGATCGTGGAGCGGCCCGGGGCACCGGCGCTTCCCCAGACGGTGATCAGCCGCGGCATCCGCTCCACGGCCCCGCGGGATTCCGTATCCCGCCGCGGCGTCCGGCTCTCGGGAGTGGCGGACAGCCGCTCGACGAGCCGCCACGCCTCGGCGTCCAGGGGCAGTGCCGACTCCAGGCCGAACGCTGCGGCGACGCGGTCATCAGCCGGTCCGGCGCTGAGCGGGATGATGCGGACGGCGCTGCGGTCGCACATCGCGACGACCGCGGCATCCAGCGTCGTGCGCGACACTCCGAGCACCACAGCGTCGCAGCCCGCCAGCGCCCGTGCGACGCGCTCGCCCTCGTAGTACAGCGCGGCGTCGTCGGCGGTCAGCGCGAGAGCCGCTGCCGGGAGAATCGCCGTGACCTCTACTCCCTCCCGATCCAGACCCTCCGCCAGTGCGGCAGCGTGCGGTTCATCGACTGCGAGCACCACTCTCATTTCGCCGCGCCAGCGGTCGGGACCACCGAGAGCGCCGACTCGTCGGCGATCGCAGCGAGGGTGGCGGCGACGTCGGCACGCGGTATCACGAGTTCGAGTGCGGCGGACCCGCCGCCGATCATCGAGTCGTCCCGCGTCACCGAGACCACGGTGGCATCGGCCACCAGGATGCGGGGCGCGTCGTAGTCGCCGCGCTCGAGCAGCGGCGCCGCCCACACCTCGACGACCGAACCCGCAGCGACCGAGCCGGGCACGTCGACGGCGCTTCGCAGAACGACGCTCGTGGTTCGCACCGCGGTCGCCTCACCGACCGCCGCGCGCGGAACCAGCTCGCCGGATTCGATGGTGCGTGTGGCCACGAGTCCGTCGGCGAGCGCATCGGATGCGAGGTAGGCCCCGCCGAGCTGCCCCAGCGACACGTCCACGAGCCGCACATCGTCGCCCGAGATGGCTTCGCCCGGGACGATCGTGCGGTTGGCGGCGAACGCGGGAACGGTCTGCCGTGACGCCGAGACGACGAACCAGACGCCGGCGACCGAGGCGACGACCAGGAGGATGCCCAGAACGAAGCGGGCATCGCCCCAGAAGGCGCGAGGTCGAGCGCGGGCGGTGTCGAGTGCGGTCATGTCACCATGGTGACGCAGAGCAGGAAACGAGCCCTGCGGTTATCCACAGCGGGTGCGTCGTCCGGCCGCCCGGAGGGGTGTCGCCGCATAATGGGGACATGCCTGAGATGCCGACGTCCGACGTGCGCCTGCTGGCTCCGGCACAGGTCGCGGAGGTCCTCGGTGTCTCGCTCGACGAGGTGATGGCGCTCGTGGATGAGAGGCGTCTGCGTGGACTCCGGGTGGGGTCGCCCGCCCGCTGGCGCATCGAAGAGGCGAGCGTCGCCGAGTACCTCGACGAGCAGGCCGAGGAGGCGCGACGCATGGCGCTGTGGCGCCAGTCGAATGAGGCGAGCTTCCCCGAACTGTGGGGCACCGGCGTCGTCGGCAGGCCGGACTGACATCGCGGCGTTCCGCGTCAGGCGAGCGTCGCGCCCGAATCGAGACGGATCCACGCCACCGCGCCGAAGGGCACCACGCGGTGGCCGGTGACTTCGCTCGCCCGGCGCGGCGTACCGGGCTCATGGAGGGCGATGTCGAGGTGATCGGCGCCCGCGCGGTCGATGGTGCCGGCCAGCATCCGTCCGTGACTGAGGTGCACGGACACCGACACCCGCCGACGAACCAGATCCCGGATGACGAAGCCGAACGTCATCCGATCGGCGAGGATGGACCGCGCGGGTGCGGGACGAGCGCTGCGAAGGATGTCCGCGTGCGGCATCCCGATCGCGGCGATCGACGCGAACGGCACCACGAGCGCTCCCGACCGCGCGTCGGAGAGCGCGACCCAGTCGGCGCCGACGCCGGAGACGTCCGCGACGAGCACGGTGCCGTCGGCCACCTCGAACGACGGCGGCGCGGACTCGCTCTCACGCTCGACGAGGACGCTCAGTCGCTCGCGGAGCGCGACACGCGACAGCCGGAGCCGCTCCGCCTCGGTGTCGAGCGCAGCACGCTCCGCCTCCCACTCCGAGGCGAGCTGACTCTCGAGGTCGTCGAAGAAGCGATCCCAGCGCACTCAGCGAGGCTAGGGCAATGGTCACGACTCGATGAGAAGTTCTCCACAGCCTCGTCATGAAGCATTCCTGTGAACTTGCCGTGTGTTCTACTCTTTCGCAGGACATCCCCCCGTTGAGATTGGCACTCATGGCAACGACGCCCTCGCGCCCCGCCCGCGCTTACCCCCCGCCCGCCGACGCGCTCGAGCTCTCGGAATTCTTCGCCCCGCAGCGCACCTCCTCCACCGCGCTTCCCGAACCCGAGCCGTTCCTGCGCAACCTCACTCGAGGCGTTCTGGAGGTCTTCGCCGGCGTGCGGGAGGTCGACCAGCTCGCCCGCTGGCTCACCGAGGACGCGTATCGCAAGCTGATGACGCGGTCCAACCTCGCCGCGCGTGCGCGCAGCGCTCGCGGGGTACCGGCGAAGCGACCGGTGCACACGTTGCTCTCGGTGCACCACTCCTCCCCCGCCGACGGGGTGGTGGAGGCGGTCGTCATCGTCGAAGGGCCGGCGAGGACGCGCGCCGTCGCGCTGCGGCTCGAAGGCATGGACGGACGCTGGCGGGCGACCTCGCTCGCACTGCTCTGAGCACCGCGCCGCCAGCGGCGGTGAGTGCTTGCGGATCACTCCGAGTCGATCAGCTCCAGCAACTTCTTGAGCGCGTCACGGATCTCAGTGTGGTCGTACTGGCCGGCACGACTCTCACCCGCGATGACGCCCGAGCGGTGCACCTTGCGGAAGTCGCCGAACGGGAACGAGTAGGCCGTCTTGGTCTGCGTGTTCTCGCTGCGGTCGACACCCATGTGCCAGTGCGAATACTCGGTCCACCCGTCCCGCTCGATGAACGCGTTCTCTTCGTCCGGGGTGGGTGCGGCCTCCGACCAGTCGTCGCGTTCGTCCTTGACGACCTTTCCCTGGCGCACGAGTGCGCGAGCATGACGGAGCGCCGGTTTGTTCAGCTCGATCGACATGGCGCCACGATACGACGGGTTGCCGACGTCCGCGAGAGGGTGGACGGATGCTGCCGCCTCGCGTCGCCTCGCGCCGTTCTCGGGCCGGCTAGCTCACGCGCCGGCGGGAGTCACTGACGATACGACGACAGGAAGTTGCCGAGCCGCTCGATCGCCTCGGACAGCACCCGGGCTTCGGGCAGCGTCACGATGCGCACGTGGTCCGGTTCCGGCCAGTTGAAGCCGGTCCCCTGCACGAGCAGCACGTGCTCGGCCACCAGGAAGTCATAGACGAACTTCCCGTCGTCGCGGATCTCGTACACCTCAGGGTCGAACCGCGGGAACGCGTAGAGCGCGCCCTGGGGCCGGACGCAGCTGACACCCGGGATCGCCTCGAGACCCTCCCACGCGGCATCCCGCTGCTCGTGGAGGCGGCCCGTCGGCGCGATGAGCGCATCGATCGACTGGACTCCGGACAGCGCCGCCTGGACCGCGTGCTGGGCCGGTACATTGGGGCACAGTCGGGTGGATGCCAGGAGGTTGATCCCCTCGAGGAACCCGGCGGCATGCTCCTTCGGCCCGGTGACGACCAGCCATCCGGAGCGGAAGCCGGCGACGCGGTAGGTCTTGGACAGCCCGTTGAAGGTGAGGCACAGCAGATCCGGTGCCACCGTGGCAAGCGGGATGTGGACGGCATCGTCGAAGAGGATCCGGTCGTAGATCTCATCGGCAAGCAGAAGCAGGGAGTGTTCACGCGCGATGGCCGCGATTGCCTCGAGCACAGCACGGCTGTAGACCGCGCCGGTCGGGTTGTTGGGGTTGATGACCACGATCGCCTTGGTGCGCGGTGTGACCTTCGCCCGGATGTCGTCGAGGTCGGGCTGCCAGCCGTTCGACTCGTCGCAGCGATAGTGCACCGGCGTTCCGCCGCCGAGGCTCGTCATCGCCGTCCACAGCGGGTAGTCCGGTGCCGGGATCAGCACCTCGTCGCCCTCGTCGAGCAGCGCCTGCATCGTCATCGTGATGAGTTCGGAGACCCCGTTGCCCAGGAACACGTCATCCGGCTCGAACGGCGGGAAGCCCTCGATGGCCTCATAGCGATAGACCACGGCGCGCCGCGCTGAGGGGATGCCGCGACTGTCGCTGTAGCCGTGCGCGTGCGGAATCGCCTCGATCATGTCGCGCACGATCTGGAACGGGGCGTCGAAGCCGAAGGCTGCAGGGTTGCCCGTGTTGAGCTTGAGGATCGTGTGGCCGTCGTTCTCGAGCCGGTGGGCCTCGACCAGTGCCTGGCCGCGGATCTCGTAGAGGACGTCCTTGAGCTTGCTCGACTGATCGAGGGGGCGGAGGGGACTCATCGGTTCAGAATAGACCGCGCGCTACGTGGCCAATCGCCAGGCGCTGGCCTGCCCGTCGCATCCTCTGAGGACGTCGCTACTTCTTCTTGTCCGCGGCGCGACGCTGAGCCCGGTTCTGCGGGGCGGACGCGGCATCGGTGCGCTGACCGAACGCACCGCGCGGAGCCTCGGCGGCCGGTGCAACGGGCGCGGCAGACGGCGCGACGGCGGTCGCGGCCTGACGGAGGCGGCTGGTGGCCGCCTGCTGCACCTGACCGCGCTCGTTGCGAACCTCGACCTCGCCGGCGTCGTTGGCGGCGGAGTACTGCAGCCGCTGCCCTTCGACCGGCGCCGCACCCAGTCCCTTGGCCTCGACCTCGGCAGCCGCGTCCGCTTCGCCTTCGGCGGGACGGCGGACCTCGACTTCGAGGTTGTAGAGGTAGCCGACCGACTCCTCCTTGATCTGGCCCATCATCGCCTGGAACATCTGGTAGCCCTCGCGCTGATACTCGATCAGCGGGTCACGCTGGGCCATCGCCCGCAGGCCGATTCCGTCCTTCAGGTAGTCCATCTCGTAGAGGTGGTCGCGCCAGCGACGGTCGAGCACCTGCAGCACGACGCGCCGCTCCAATTCGCGCGTCGCCGGGGCGCCGAGCGTCTCCTCGCGCTTGGCGTAGGCGATCTTCGCGTCGGAGAGGATCTCGCGCTTGAGCCCGTCGGGCGTGATCCGCCCCTTCGTGCCGGCTTCGGAGACGACCTCGTCGATCGTCACACCGACGGGGTAGAGGGTCTTCAGCTCGGTCCACAGAGCGTCGAAGTCCCAGCTCTCGGTGTGGCCGCTCGAGGTGTGGTCGTCGATGACGGCATTGATCGCGTCTTCGATGAAGTGCTGCACGCGGTCGGCGATGTCATCGCCCTGGAGCATGTGGCGCCGGTCCGAGTAGATCGCCTCGCGCTGTCGGTTCAGCACATCGTCGTACTTCAGGACGTTCTTGCGGATCTCGGCGTTGCGGGCCTCGACCTGCGACTGCGCGCTCTTGATCGCGCGGCTGACCATGGTGGATTCGATCGCGACGTCGTCGGGGAAGTTCGTGCGGGCGAGGATCGCTTCGGCCGCGCCCGACTGGAACAGGCGCATCAGGTCGTCGGTCAGCGAGAGGTAGAAGCGGCTCTCACCGGGATCCCCCTGCCGTCCGGAGCGACCGCGCAGCTGGTTGTCGATGCGGCGCGACTCGTGCCGCTCGGTCCCGAGGACGTACAGCCCACCCGATTCGACGACCTTGGTGGCCTCCTCGGCCACGTGGTCACGGGTGCCCTGGTAGACGGCATCCCACTCGGCTTCGTACTCGTCGGGGGTGGAGACGGGGTCCAGGCCCTTCGCCTTCATCTCCTGGACGGCGAGGAACTCGGCGTTGCCGCCGAGCATGATGTCGGTGCCGCGCCCTGCCATGTTCGTGGCGACGGTCACCGCGCCGAGCCGGCCCGCGCGGGCGACGATCTCGGCTTCGCGCGCATGGTTCTTGGCGTTGAGGACCTCGTGCTTGATGCCCTTCTTGGCGAGCAGGCGCGAAAGGTACTCGCTCTTCTCGACGCTCACCGTGCCGACCAGGACCGGCTGACCGGTGGCGTGCCGCTGGACGATGTCTTCGACGACCTGATCGAACTTCGCCTGTTCGTTCTTGTAGACGAGGTCGGACTGGTCCTTGCGGATCATCGGCTTGTTCGTCGGGATCGGCACGACGCCGAGCTGGTACGTCGACATGAACTCCGCAGCCTCTGTCTCGGCCGTTCCGGTCATGCCGGCGAGCTTGTCGTACAGGCGGAAGTAGTTCTGCAGCGTCACCGTCGCCAGGGTCTGGTTCTCGGCCTTGACCGGCACGGCTTCCTTGGCCTCGATAGCCTGGTGGATGCCCTCGTTGTAACGGCGACCGACCAGGATGCGGCCGGTGTGCTCGTCGACGATCATGACCTCGTCGTTCATCACGACGTAGTCGGTGTCGCGCTTGAACAGGGCGAGCGCCTTGATCGAGTTGTTGAGGAACGAGATGAGAGGCGTGTTCGCCGACTCGTACAGATTGTCGATGCCGAGGTAGTCCTCGACCTTCTCGATGCCGGGTTCGAGCACGCCGATGGTGCGCTTCTTCTCGTCCACCTCGTAGTCGACGCCCGCCTCGAGGGTCTTGGCGATCTTCGCGAACTCGACGAACCAGCGGTTGGCCTCGCCGGAGGACGGTCCGGAGATGATGAGCGGAGTGCGCGCCTCGTCGATGAGGATCGAGTCGACCTCGTCCACGATCGCGTAGAAGTGGCCGCGCTGGACGAGGTCTTCCTTGCGCCACGCCATGTTGTCGCGCAGATAGTCGAAGCCGAACTCGTTGTTCGTGCCGTAGGTGATGTCGGCTTCGTACTGCTGACGACGGATGTCGGGAGTCTGACCGGCCACGATGGTTCCCGTGGTCATCCCCAGAGCACGGTAGATGCGGCCCATGAGCTCGGACTGGTAAGAGGCGAGGTAGTCGTTCACGGTGATGACATGCACGCCCTTGCCCGCGATGGCGTTGAGGTACACGGGGAAGACGGCGGTCAGCGTCTTTCCCTCACCGGTCTTCATCTCGGCGATGTTGCCGAGGTGCAGGGCGGCGCCGCCCATGATCTGGACGTCGTACGGGCGCTGGCCGAGCGTGCGCTTGGCCGCCTCGCGGACGGCGGCGAACGCCTCCGGCATGAGCTGGTCGAGCGTCTCGCCCGCCTCGAGCCGGGCACGCAGTTCCGCGGTCTCGCCGCGCAGCTCATCGTCGGTCAGGTGCGCGTAGTCCTCTTCGAGGGCGTTGACCGCCTTCACAACCTGCTGGAGGCGCCGGATGATTCGTCCCTCTCCGGCGCGAAGCAGTTTCTCGAGAGCATTGGGCACGGAGCATCTCCATCTGTCTGGGTAGGGCGCGAATCGGCGCCGATACAGCCCGGCGCCGAGCGCACAGGCATATCCAGCCATGTTATCCGCCCGTGACCTTGGAGTGCGCTGGGTAGGGCCCGTTCACAGCGGCTTTCCGGCGCGTACGGAGCGGCATCCCGGAATGCCGTCGGTGCCTGCATAAACTCGCGAACTGCATACCCGGTATGCACGACCCGACGGGAGCGAACCATGTCCGTACGACAGAGCCTGCTGGCGATCCTCGACCAGGGGCCGTGCTACGGCTACCAGCTGCGCGCGGAGTTCGCCCGCCGCACCGGCTCGAGCTGGCCCCTGAACGTCGGGCAGATCTACAACACTCTCGACCGCCTCGAACGCGACGGGCTGGTCGCGAAAGGCGAGATCGACGCAGAGGGTCATGTCTATTACCGGATCACGGATGCGGGCTCCACCGAGGTGGCGGCGTGGCTGGCCGCACCCGTCGAGCGGGGGCCGGCCTCGCGCAATGAGCTCGCGGTCAAGGTCGCCGTCGCAGCGACCCTGCCCGGCGTGGACCTCGGCGCTCTCCTGCAGGAGCAGCGCCGCGCCTCCCTCGCCCGCCATGACGCCCTCATCCGAACGACGGATGCCGCCTCCCCGGGCGAGCCGGAAGAGCTCGCTCGGGCGATCGTCGCAGACGCCATGATCCTGCACGCGCAGGCCGAGCTGCGGTGGCTGGACCTGGTCGAGGAGCGCCTGGCGCGGCATCCGGAGCGTGCGATCGCGCTCGAGCTGGCCACGGATCGCCCGAAGCGCGGTCGCCCGGCGCGCGCTGCCTGACGGCGCCGGCGTCGAACCGGGGTGTCCGCGCCGAGCCGGGGGGCCTTGTCATGCGGTTCGGCGGAATCGCCCTGGTTCGCCGGGACGGGACGGGGTCTAACCTTAAGCGTGTCCACTGACGATGTCTCCGTCGAGGCAGAGGCTCCTTCGGAGCCCGCCGCGATGACGTTCTCCGACCTGGGACTGGGTGAGGCGGTGCTCAAGGCGCTCAGCGACGTCGGCTACGAGACCCCCTCGGCGATCCAGGCGGCGACGATTCCGACGCTGCTCGCGGGTCGTGACGTCGTGGGTCTTGCGCAGACGGGCACCGGCAAGACCGCCGCCTTCGCACTGCCGATCCTCGACCGCCTCGACGTGTCGCAGAAGACCCCGCAGGCGCTCGTGCTCGCGCCGACGCGCGAGCTGGCACTGCAGGTCTGCGAAGCGTTCGAGAAATACGCGGCGCACGTGCGCGGTGTGCACATTCTGCCGGTGTACGGCGGCCAGGGTTACGGCGTTCAGCTGTCCGCGCTCCGCCGCGGAGTGCACATCATCGTGGGTACGCCCGGCCGCATCATGGACCACCTCGACAAGGGCACGCTCGATCTGTCCGAGCTCAAGTACCTCGTGCTCGACGAAGCCGACGAGATGCTGAAGATGGGCTTCGCCGAGGACGTCGAGACGATCCTCGCCGACACGCCCGACACCAAACAGGTCGCACTCTTCTCGGCCACGATGCCCGCCGCGATCCGCCGCATGTCGCAGCAGTACCTGCACGACCCCGAGGAGATCACGGTCAAGACCAAGACCACGACCTCCGCGACGATCGCCCAGCGGTACCTGATCGTGTCGTACCAGCAGAAGATCGATGCGCTCACCCGCATCCTCGAAGTCGAGAACTTCGAGGGCATGATCGTCTTCGTACGCACCAAGAGCGTCACCGAGGAGATCGCCGAGAAGCTCCGTGCGCGCGGCTACTCCGCCGCCGCGATCAACGGGGACGTCGCCCAGGTCCAGCGCGAGCGGACCGTGAACCAGCTCAAGTCGGGCAAGCTCGACATCCTCGTGGCCACCGATGTCGCCGCACGCGGCCTCGACGTCGAGCGCATCTCCCACGTCGTCAACTTCGACATCCCCACCGACACCGAGTCCTACGTGCATCGCATCGGCCGGACCGGCCGCGCAGGGCGCTCCGGAGACGCGATCAGCTTCGTCACGCCGCGCGAGCGCGGACTCGTGAACGCGATCGAGCGGGCGACCCGCCAGCCGCTCACCCAGATGCAGCTGCCGAGTGTCGACGATGTGAACGTCACCCGGCTGGCCCGCTTCGACGACCGGATCACCGCGGCGCTCGGGCAGACCGAGCGCATCGACGGATTCCGGGATGTGATCGCGCATTACGTGCGCAATCACGACGTGCCCGAGGTGGATGTCGCCGCGGCCCTGGCCGTGGTCGCGCAGGGCGAGTCGCCGCTGCTGCTCGAACCCGATCTCGCTCCACCGAAGCGAGAGCGGGACGACCGCGTGGACCGCGGCGATCGGCCCGGGCGCTTCGACCGGGACGACCGCGGCGAGCGCCCGGAGCGCCGTGAGCGGCCCACGGGCGGCCGTTTGGCGATGTACCGGATCGCCGTCGGCAAGCGGCATCGCGTCGAGCCGCGGCAGATCGTCGGAGCCCTCGCGAATGAGGGGGGACTCAGCCGCGGCGACTTCGGAGCGATCCAGATCCGTCCGGATTTCTCGCTCGTCGAGCTTCCCGCCGACCTGTCCCGCGAGACCCTCGACAAGCTTTCCGACACCCGCATATCGGGCAAGCTGATCGAGCTGCGGCCCGACACGGGCGGCCCCAGTCGTCGGTTCTCCGACGGGCCGCC
>NZ_DASUNI010000244.1:0-11635 GCF_036277215.1 Microbacterium sp.
TACCTGGGCGGGCGTTTCGTCTCGGTCGCTGCGCTCCCTCGCTCAACGACCGGGACGGGGGAACGGCGGGCGTTTCGTCTCGGTCGCTGCGCTCCCTCGCTCAACGACCGGGGCTGAGGCTCCTCGCTCCCCGCCCGGGGGATCAGGACAGCGCGGTCACGTCGTCGTCGACCCAGTCGAGCGACTTCGAGACCGCCTTCCGCCAGAGCCGCACCCGCCGAGCGGCCTCTTCCGCCGGCATCGCGGGTTCCCAGCGCTTGCCCTCGCGCCATTGACTGCGCAGCGCGTCGCGGTCGGGCCACACTCCGGTCGCCAGCCCGGCCGCGTAGGCGGCGCCGAGCGCGGTCGTCTCGATGACGGCCGGGCGCACGACCGGGATGCCGAGGATGTCGGCCTGGAACTGCATCATCAGGTCGTCCCGCGAACCGCCCCCGTCGACCCGCAGCTCGGAGAGCTCCCGCCCGGTGTCGGCCACGATCGCGTCGATCACGTCGCGGGACTGGAACGCCGCCGCTTCGATCGCCGCCCGCGCGATGTGCGCCTTGTTGACGTAGCGGGTGAGGCCGACCAGGGCGCCGCGCGCGTCGGGCCTCCAGTAGGGAGCGAAGAGCCCCGAGAACGCCGGGACGAAGTAGGCGCCCCCGCTGTCGTCCACCGTCGATGCGAGCCGGGCCACCTCCGGTGCGGAGCTGATGATGCCGAGATTATCGCGCAGCCACTGGACGAGCGAGCCGGTCACCGCGATGGAACCCTCGAGCGCGAAATGAGCCGGCTCGTCGCCGCACCGGTACGCCACCGTCGTGACAAGCCCATGCTGGGAGCGCACGATCTCGGCGCCCGTGTTCACGAGCAGGAAGTTGCCGGTCCCGTACGTGTTCTTGGACTGTCCGGGGTCGAACGCCGCCTGCCCGAAGGTGGCCGCCTGCTGATCGCCGAGGATGCCGGCGATCGGGATGCCGCGCGCCGCCGGCGGCTCGCGCACCTCCCCCACAACTCCCGACGACGACACGATCTCCGGCAGCAGAGAACGAGGGATGCCGAAGACCGCGAGCAGTTCGTCGGACCAGTCGAGGGTGGTCAGGTCCATGAGCAGCGTGCGGCTCGCGTTCGTGACATCGGTGACGTGCGCTCCGCTGCGCGTATCGCCCGTGAGGTTCCAGATGAGCCAGGTGTCGGGTGTGCCGAACAGCAGGTGTCCGGCCTCGGCGTCTCGTCGCGCGCCCGGAACGTTTTCCAGGATCCAGGCGATCTTGGATGCGGAGAAATATGTCGCCAGCGGAAGACCGGTGGTCTCGGCGAACCGCGCGGTGCCGCCATCAGCGGCCAGCCGGTCGATGAGCGGCTGGGTGCGAGTGTCCTGCCAGACGATGGCGTTGGTGACGGGCCGGCCGGTCCGGCGGTCCCACACGATCGCGGTCTCGCGCTGGTTCGTGATGCCCACCGCGGCGAAGTCTCGCGGTGAGAGGCCGGCTTCGTCGAGCGCGGCGGCGATCACCCACTGCGTGTTGGTCCAGATCTCGATCGGGTCGTGCTCGACCCAACCTGCCCGCGGGAAGATCTGCTCGTGCTCGCGCTGCGCGACTGCGATGGTGCCGCCGCTCGCGTCGAAGACGATGGCCCTCGTCGATGTCGTCCCCTGGTCGAGCGCCAGCACATGGTCGGACACGTGGCCTCCTCCGCGAGTGCCGGGCGTCGTTGTCCCGCCGGCTCCGGTCAGGCTATCGCGACGCCGCGGAACGGCTCGACGTCTCGGCCGACCAGCTCGGATCGGCGGCGTGGACCATCTCGAGCCCGCGCGTCACCTCGTCACGGCACCGGGCGGCATCCCACCGCATCACCGGTGCGATCGCCGACGCCACCTCGGCGGCGGACTCCGCCGTGACGGCGCCGGTGAACGCGAGGCTGGTGCGCCGCATGAGCACGTCGTCGAGGTGCACGACGCCTTCCGTCCGCGCCAGGTGCGAGAGCTCCGCGGTGCTGTACGACGGCAGCAGGCGCAGCGCCTCATCGTCGGGGTCGTCGGCGATCGCCGTGATGACGTCGGTGGCGACCGTGCCGTAGCGGTCGAGCAGAGTGGCGACGCGCTCGAAGCTCAGGCCGTCGCGGTGCGTGTTGATCCACTGCATCCGGGAGCGCTCGGTCATGGGGTAACCGCGGCCGCCGCCGATCGCAACGCCCTTCGTGGAACTGCGTCGCGGCTGCGCGAGCAGGTCGAGCACGCGGTCGGCGAGGTGCTCCGCCGAGGCGCGGAATGTGGTCCACTTGCCGCCGACGAGGCTCAGGACGGTCGCATCCGCCCGCCCCGCGAGGGGCGACGCTTCGATCCGGTAGTCGCGCGACACGAAGCCCGGCGCGAGCTCGCCGTGGCCCGGCAGCGGTCGCACGCCGGCGAAGCGGTAGACGATCCGGTCGCGATCCACGACGATGTCGGGCAAGACGTAGCGGACCAGATCGATGAAATAGTCGACTTCGGCCTCCGTGCACACGATCGGATCGCTCATGTCGTGCTCGATGTCGGTCGTGCCGACCAGCACCCGTCCCTTGAGGGGATAGATGAGGACGATGCGGCCGTCCTTGTGCTCGAAGAACAGCTCGCGGCCGCCGGTCGCAGCGAGAAGCTCGGGATGGTCCAGCACGATGTGCGAGCCCTTGGTCCCGCCCATGTGGTTGGTCGGCTCGCCGCACACCAGGTTCGTCACGTCGGTCCACGGGCCGGTCGCGTTGACGACGACGGATGCCGTGAACGGCGTCTCCGCACCGGTCCGCTGATCCCGCAGCACGACGCGTCCGTCCACGATCCCCACCGCCGCGGTGTAGTTCGCCGCCCGGGCGCGGTCCCCGCCGGCGGCCAGTCCGTCCCGGAGCACGTCGATCGCGAGCCGCTCGGGATCGTGCAGCGAGGCATCCCAATAGGTGGCGGTGTACTTCACGCCGCGGTTGAGGTGCGGAAGCAGCTCCAGCGACTTTCGTCGGCCGTGGAACGCGTGCCGCGCGACACGGCCGCCGCCGCGCGAGAACGAGTCGTAGATGACGAGGCCGATCTTGATGAGCGCCGCCCCCCGCGCGCGGTGCTTGCCGCCGCCGTGCCGGAGGAATCGCAGCGGCGCGGTCAGCACGCCTGAGAAGGTGGAGAAGATCGGGATCGTGGTCTGCAGCGGACGCACGTAGTGCGGCGCGATCCGCAGCAGCCCGTTGCGCTCCGTCACCGCCTCGTGCACGAGGCGGAACTCGCCGTTCTCTAGGTAGCGGATGCCGCCGTGGATCATGTGCGACGACGCGGCCGAAGCGCCGCTGACGAAGTCTGAGCGCTCCACGAGCGCGACATCGACGCCCTGCATGGCGAGGTCGCGGAACGTGGCGAGTCCGTTGATGCCACCGCCGATCACCAGCACGTCGGCGTACGGGCGCGCCACGATCGCTTCGTGACCCTGACCCTCGGACATCGTTCCCCCTGGTCTTAAGGCTACGTGCCCCCGACGGCACCGGCGCCGTCCACGCGGGCACGCGCAGGAATCGTTCAGTCGCCGTTTCCCCGGGCAGCTTCATTCACCGACATGGAATGAATCGCCCTGTGCCGCGTTGACTAGAATCAAGTGCAATACGTGCTCCGGGGTCGGTGAGAATCCGAACCGGCGGTGACAGTCCGCGAGCCGAGGGCAACGGCATCCGATTCGGGTGCTGCCGAGGCTGATCCGGTGGAATTCCGGGACCGACGGTGATGCAGCAGGCGACTGCTGCGAGTCCGGATGGGAGGCAGCACGAGCGGCGCGGGCGCGCCGCCGTTCGCCATTCCCGGAGCCTGAACGAGGGATTCGGATGCCGGTGAACGACGTGGAGCGCGACGCCATGCGGCGTGCGCTCCAGCTCGCCGCGAACGGCCCGCGCGGGGTCAACCCGCAGGTCGGCGCGGTGATCCTGTCGCCGACCGGCGACGTGCTCGCCGAGGGCTGGCACCGTGGCGCGGGAACGGTGCACGCCGAGGTCGACGCGCTTTCGCAACTCGGGGACGGCGACGCGCGAGGCGCGACGGCGATCGTCACCCTCGAACCGTGCAATCACACCGGGCGCACCGGCCCGTGCTCGGAGGCGCTGGTCGCCGCGGGTATCTCGCGCGTGATCTACGCGGTGTCCGACCCCAACCCGGAGTCGACCGGCGGCGCCCAGCGACTGCGGGAAGCCGGTGTCGACGTCGAGGCCGGCCTGCTCGCGGACGAGGGCAGGCGGCTGCTGGCGTCATGGCTGACCGTGCAGCGACTCGGCCGACCGCACGTCACCGTCAAGTGGGCGCAGAGCCTCGACGGGCGGGCGGCCGCATCCGACGGGACGAGCCAGTGGATCACCGGACCGGAAGCGCGCGCCGACGTCCATCGGCGCCGCGCAGATGCCGATGCCATCGTGGTGGGCACCGGGACGGTACTGGCGGATGACCCCGCGCTGACCGCGCGCGGACCGGACGGGAGCCTGTACGACCGGCAGCCTCTTCCGATCGTGCTGGGCGAGCGCGGTGTGCCCGACGGTGCATCTGTGCGCAGGCATCCGCACCCGTTCCTGAGCCGGCCGGGAGGCGACCTCCCCGGAGTGCTGGCCGAGCTGCGCGAACGCGGGGTCCAGCGCGTGTTCATCGAGGGCGGACCCACCATCGCGAGCGCGTTCCTGCGCGCGGACCTCGTCGATGAGGTGCTCGCCTATGTCGCGCCGACGCTCATCGGCTCCGGCGCGGACGGAACCGACCGGCCCGCTCTGCGGCGGCTCGGTGTCGACACGATCGATCAGCAGCGACGCCTGACGGTGGCATCGGTCCAGCATCTCGGCGATGACCTGCTGATCATCGCGAACCCGCGTCGGGCCCACCGACACGAATCTGAGGGAGACAGCTGATGTTCACCGGAATCGTCGAGGAGATCGGGGCGGTCACGGCCGTCGCACCCTCCGGAGACGGGGTGCGCCTCACCGTGCGAGCGCCCAAAGCCGTGTCGGATGCCGCGCACGGCGACTCCATCTCCGTCAGCGGGGTCTGTCTGACCGTGGTGGACCGCGGTGAGGACTGGTTCACCGCCGACGTCATGAAGCAGACGCTCGACATGTCGACGCTCGCCGGGGTCGCCGCCGGTCGCGCGGTCAACCTGGAAAGGGCGACCGCCGCCCACGGCCGGCTCGGCGGTCACATCGTGCAGGGTCACATCGACGGCACGGGCGAGCTGATCGAGGTCCGCCCGGGCTCCGAGTGGCGCGTCCTTCGCGTCGCACTCCCGGCATCCCTCGCCCCCCTCGTCGTCGACAAGGGATCGATCGCGGTGGACGGGGTGTCGCTGACGGTGAGCGCCGTGAGCCCGGCGAGCTCCTCGACGGGCTCCGGCGCGCACTGGTTCGAGGTGTCGCTGATTCCCGAGACGCTCGAAGCGACCACCCTGGGCGCCCGCGCAGCGGGCGACCGGGTCAACCTCGAGACTGACATCCTCGCGCGGCATGTGCAGCGCCTGCTGGCATTCTCCGCCGACCGGGCGACCACCACCGCCGCCCCCGCAGATTCGCACGCGGTCTTCGCCGCAGCCATGGAAGGAGGCTCACGATGAGCCTTGCACCGATCTCCGCCGCCCTCGATGCGCTGCGCGCCGGGCGACCCGTCATCGTCGCCGACGACGAGAACCGAGAGAACGAGGGCGACGTCGTGCTCTCGGCCGAGCTCGCGACCCCCGAATGGATCGCATGGACGGTCCGCTGGTCGAGCGGCTTCATCTGCGCCCCGATGCCCGCCGAGTGGGCGGACCGGCTCGACCTGCCGCCCATGGTCGAGGTGAACGAGGACGCACGCGGCACGGCGTACACCGTGAGCGTGGATGCAGCCGACCGCGTGTCGACAGGCATCAGCGCATCCGACCGCGCGCACACCCTGAACGTGCTCGCCGACCCCGAGTCCACGCCGACGAGCGTGATCCGGCCGGGTCATATCCTGCCGCTGCGCGCCGTCGACGGCGGCGTGCGGGAGCGCGGCGGGCACACCGAGGCCGCGGTCGAACTCATGCGCCTGGCCGGGCTGAAGCCGGTCGGTGCGATCGCCGAGGTGGTCGCCGAGGACGGGTCGATGATGCGCCTGCCCGGGCTGCAGGAGCTCGGCGAGCGTGATGGGGTGCCGGTGATCACCATCGAGCAGCTGGTCGCGTATCTCGACGAGCACGAGCCCGTCGCCGCCCACGTCCACTCACCGCACCGACGGCGCGTGAGCCTGCGCGCCGAAGCCAACGTCCCGACCGGGCACGGACAGTTCCGCTTCCTCGCGTACAAGGACCGGGTCACGGGCACGGACCACCTGGCGGTCGTGTCCGGCGACCTCTCCGAGGACGCTCCCCTGGTGCGTGTGCACTCCGAGTGCCTGACCGGCGAGGCGTTCGGCTCGCTCAAGTGCGAGTGCGGGCCGCAGCTGGAAGCCGCACTGGACGCGATCGAGCAGGACGGCGGAGTCGTCATCTACATGCGCGGTCACGAGGGTCGCGGCATCGGGCTGATCAACAAGCTGCGCGCCTACAGCCTGCAGGAGCGCGGCCTGGACACGGTGGATGCCAACCTCGCGCTGGGTCTGCCCGCCGACGCGCGCGACTATGCCGCGGCCGCGGGCATCCTGGCGGACCTCGGTGTGGAGAAGGTGCGCCTGCTGACCAACAACACCGACAAGGTGGTGCAGCTGCGCGAGCTCGGGCTCGAGATCGTCGAGCAGGTGCCCCTGCTGGTCGGCGTCGGACCCAACAACCACCAGTACCTCTCCACGAAGCGGGACCGCATGGGCCACATCATCGCCGAGGACGACCTCACCGACGCGCTCGCCCAGATGCACGAGGCGGCCGGCGCGTGAGCGGCAAAGGAGCGCCGATCGTCGGCGGAACCGACGGCACCGGACTCGATGTCGTCATCGTGGCGGGCACGTGGCATGAGGTCATCTCGGACGGGCTGATCGCCGGGGCCGTGCGTGCCCTGGATGCCGCGGGGGCGTCTTGGCAGCTGGTGCGCGTGCCCGGATCGTTCGAGCTCGCGCTGGCGGCTCAGGCCGCGTTCGCCGGCGGAGCCGACGCCGTCGTCGCCCTCGGCGTCATCATCCGTGGCGGCACTCCGCATTTCGAGTACGTGTCGTCCGCCACGACCGACGGCTTGACGCGTGTCGCACTCGACGCCGGAAGGCCGGTCGGATTCGGCGTGCTGACCCTGGACGACGAACAGCAGGGCCTCGACCGCGCCGGGCTTCCCGGCTCGCACGAGGACAAGGGCGCCGAGGCGGCGGATGCCGCAGTCCGGACCGCTCTCGTGCTCCGGGCGCTGCGAGCCTGACAGATCGCGTCGCCACTTGAGGCGTGCCTTGGTGGCGGTCCTTCCTCACTCGGAATAGCGTGGGGATCGTGGACCCCCTGGAGATACTCCGCTCGATCGTCGTGCTCGTGCACCTGAGCGGCTTCGCGGTCCTCTTCGGTGCCTGGGCCGTGGAGGTGTACAACCGACGCGTGCAGGTGACGCCGCTCATGAACATCGGCCTCGCCATCGCCGGCGTCGCGGGCCTTGTCCTGGCGGCGCCGTGGGGCATCTCGTACGAACTGGACTACGTGAAGATCGGCGTCAAGCTGATCGTCCTGCTGATCATCGGCGCGATCCTCGGAATGGGCTTGTCGCGCCAGCGCAAGGGCGCCGCCATGCCGCCCGCCGCGTTCTGGCTGGTCGGCATCCTGGCCTTGCTGAACGCCGGCATCGCCCTCATCTGGCGCTGACGAAGGAGCCCCCCGTGACCAGTACAGCCCTCCCCGGTACCGCCGTACCCGCCAACCCGCGTTCGCGCGTCATCACGGCGAGCCTGATCGGCACCACGATCGAGTTCTACGACTTCTACGTCTATGCGACTGCCGCGGTGCTCGTGTTCCCCATCCTGTTCTTCCCGACCGGGAACGACACGACGGCCCTGCTCGCATCCTTCGCCGTCTTCGGTGCGGCGATGATCGCGCGCCCCATCGGAGCCGTCGTGTTCGGGCATTTCGGCGACCGCTTCGGACGCAAGGCCACGCTGGTCGCCTCCCTGCTCACGATGGGAATCGCGACGTTCCTCATCGGCGTCCTTCCCACCTACGACGCGATCGGATGGTGGGCGGCCCTGCTGCTGCTGATCTTGCGCCTGACACAGGGGTTCGCCCTCGGCGGCGAGTGGTCGGGCGCAGCCCTCGTCGCGACGGAGAACGCCCCGGCCGGCAAGCGGGCATGGTACGGAACGTTCCCCCAGCTCGGTGCACCGCTCGGCTTCATCATCGCCAACGGCGTGTTCCTGGCCATCAACTGGCTCCTGCCCCATCCGGAAGGCGCCGGCCAGCGCTCGGAGGCGTTCCTCGCCTGGGGATGGCGCGTGCCGTTCCTGTTCTCCGCGGTCATGGTCATCATCGGCCTGTGGGTGCGGCTGCGCCTGGTCGAATCCGACACCTTCGTGAAGGCCGAGGAGAAGGGCGTCATCCGCAGATTCCCGCTCGGCGCGGTGATCCGGCATCACTGGAAGCACCTCATCCTCGGCACGTTCATCATGCTGGCGACGTACGTGCTGTTCTACCTGATGACGAACTTCACGCTCTCGTACGGCACGAAGGCGGCCGATCTGAGTCAGGCCTCCGCAGCCGCGGAGGCCGCAGCGGAGGCGGCCGGCCAGCCCTTCGATCCGACCGCGTTCGCGGCGCAGTTCTACCCCGGGCTCGGCTTCGGCTACACCGACTTCGTCCTCATGCAGATCATCGGCGTGGTCTTCTTCGGCATCTTCACGCTCCTGTCCGGCCCGATCGCCGACAGCATCGGCCGCCGGCGGCTTCTCATCTGGGTCACCAGCGGCATCATCGTCTTCGGCCTGTCCTTCAGCCTCTTCCTGCTGCCGCAGGCCGACCCGAAGTTCACCGGAGCTCTCGTGCAGGCCTTCCTCATCTTCGGATTCGTGCTGATGGGGACCAGCTTCGGGCCGATGGGCGCCGTGCTGCCCGAGCTGTTCCCGACGAACGTCCGGTACTCGGGGTCGGCGATCGCGTACAACGTGTCGTCGATCCTCGGCGCGGCGCTCGCGCCGATCGTCGCCGTGGCCCTTTGGGCCGGTGCCGGCGGCAACCCCTGGCTGGTGGGGCTCTACCTGTCGGGGATGTCGGTGCTCACGCTCATCGCGCTGATCCTCTCGCCCGAGACGAAGGACGTCGATTACGACGAAGACCTCGGCCTGGGTGTGACCGGCTCGCTCTAGCGGTCAGTCCAGGAAGAGCGCGCGCAGTCGCTTCGTCGTGAACACGAGTCCGACGGCGATCATCACGAGGTAGTACAGCACGTGCCAGAGCATGCCCCAGTACAGCGCACCCGTGGTCAACCCGCGGACCAGCTCGACGCCGTGCCACAGCGGGAAGATCTTCACCAGCACCTGGATGAACTCGGGGTACACGGTGATCGGGTACAGCGTCGCTGAGAACAGGAACATCGGCAGCAGCACGAAGTTGATCCAGTCCATCTGCTGGAAGGCCTTCATGTAGCTCGTCACGGCCATCCCCAGGCTCGCGAAGCCGAAGGCGATGAGCAGGACGGCCGGAATCGCGAGGATCGCCGTCCAGGCCAGATTCAGTCCCGCGATCTGCATGATGATCATGAAGCCGGTGGCGTAGAGCAGCCCGCGAAGCAGCGCGTACAGGATCTCGCCGAGCGCGACATCCAACGGTCCGAGAGACGTCGAGAGCATGCCCTCGTAGAGCTTGCCGTAGTTGAGCCTGAAGAACACGTTCCACGTCGAGTCGTAGATCGCGCCGTTCATCGCCGAGACCGCCAGCAGAGCGGGCGCGATGAACGCCGCATACGACACCTCGAGTCCGGTCGTGGTCTCGACCGTCCCGATCAGACCGCCCAGCCCGATTCCCATCGACAGCAGGTAGAAGACCGGCTCGAAGAAGCCGGACAGCACGACGACCCAGCTCGAAGACCGCGCGGCCAGAAGCCCGCGCTGAACGACGGCACCGGGGTTCCCGGCCCAGAGCGCACGCACTCCTCCGGCGCGGCGCGTGGCCGGCGTCGTCGTCGCAGCGGTCACTTCGCCAGCCTCCGCTCGAAGATGCGCCTGCCCAGGAGATAGCCGACGACGGTGAGTGCGATCAGGTAGCCGAAGTGGACGATCAGCATCGCGGGAGCGATCGGACGGCCGTAGGTCAGCCACCTGCCGATCTCGGTGGCGTGCCACAGCGGTGAGATCCAGCCGATCCACTGCAGCCACAGCGGCAGGGTGGCGAGGGGGTAGAAGGTGCCGGAGAACAGGAACATCGGCATGAAGACGAAGCGCTGGACCAGCGCGAACTGGCCCTTGTCGTCCTCGATGGATGCGGCGTAGGCCATGAGCGGGATGCCGAACGCGAGCCCGGCGAGGATCGCGATGAAGATCGAAAACCAGCCCGTGGCCAGGTCGGGGATCGCGCCGAACAGGTAGAGGAACGCCGTGTACGCGACGGCGACGACGGTCATGCGGGCGGCGGCGCCCAGGACGACGCCCGTCGCGATCTGCGCGGACGAGAGCGCGGACGCGCTGAACCCGAAGAAGTACCTCCGCCACTTGAACCCGGCCATGACCGGGTACGTGAACTCCTCGCTCGCGACCGCGATCGTCGATGTCATCAGCAGAGCGGGCGCCACGAAGACGAGGTACGAGACCTCGACGCCTCCCTCGCTGACCGGTGCGTCGATGAGCGCGGCGAGGCCGACCGCGAGCCCGAGCAGGTAGAGGATCGGCTGGCCGAGCGCTCCCACGATGATCGTCCATCCGTACGCGCGCATCGCCCGCACCATGTGCTCGGTGACGTACCAGGCACCGAACGCGCGTGGTCTGCGCCCCCACTCGAGCGCTTCCGCGCGCAGCTCTTCGATCGAGAGCGGTGCGATGACGGATGCCTCGACCACGGGTTCGTCGCCCTGCGCGTCTCGCTGCTCACCGCCCGGTCGGATGCTCATTCGATCAGGGACCTCCCCGTGAGGCGGAGGAAGACGTCCTCAAGGCTGGAGCGGCGCACGAGCGAGGTGATCGGCTCCAGACCGCGCTCGCTCACCCGCTCGAGGGCGCGCTCGCCGTTCTCGGCGTAGATCAGCACCCGGTCGGGCAGCACCTCGACTCGATCGCCGATCCCCTGCAGCTGCGGTTCGATCTGCTGGTTGCGATCGGACCCGAAGCGCACCTCGAGCACCTCGCGGCTGGAGTGCTGCCGGATGAGGGAGGCTGGGGTGCCCTCGGCCATGATCCTGCCCTTGTCGACGACGATCAGGCGGTCGCACAGCTGCTCCGCCTCGTCCATGTAGTGCGTCGTCAGCAGGAGGGTCGTGCCGCGCTCCTTCAGGCGGAACAGCCGGTCCCACAGGACGTGCCGCGCCTGCGGGTCCAGGCCGGTGGTCGGCTCGTCGAGGAGCAGGATGCGCGGGTCGTTGATGAGGCCGCGGGCGATCGTGAGCCGCCGCTTCATGCCGCCGGAGAGGGCATCCACCTTGCTCTTCGCCTTGTCTTCGAGCGCCGCGAACGCCAGCAGCTCGTCGGCCTTCTGCGCGCAGACGGCTCCAGGCAGACCGAAGTAGCGCCCGTAGATGTAGAGGTTCTCGCGGGCGTTGAGCTCGCCGTCGAGAT
>NZ_DASUNI010000245.1:0-3178 GCF_036277215.1 Microbacterium sp.
AACGCAGTATCCGCTGAAACTCGCTGCCGCGCTCATCATGACGATCCCCGTCGCCGTGATGTTCTTCATCTTCCAGAAGCGCATCATGAACACCGCGCAGGGGGCGCTCAAGGAATGAGCGCATCGACGAACGGTGTGCACGCGCTGCAGCCGCTGCTGAACGATGCCGTCATCGTGCTGCGCGCGCCGACGCAGGTGTGGTCCGCGGTGTCGGGAGATATCGGCGCTCACGCGATCGACGGCGTGTACCACGGCGACGTCCGGCACATCCGTGAACTGAGCGTCGGCTACGGGGGCCTCCGGCCGGAGTGGATCTCGGCAGCGGCGCACAGCGCCTCCCACGTCACGTTCGGCGGCCTGCTGCGCGCCGTCGACGATGGGTTCCCCGATCCGAAGGTGCGGATCCTCCGCAACCGAGTGGTGGGAGACGGTCACGTCCGCGACACGATGACCGTCACCTCCCATGTCTCGCATGTCGTGACCACCGACCTCCGCGTCGTGCTCGTACCCGAGTTCGCTCCGCTCCAAGAGGTCAAGGCCGGCCTGGCCACCGCGCGCGCGTGGGACTTGACGGGCGCCGCCGCGATCGACCGCCGGACAGTGGAGTCGGGCGACCGGTCGTTCACGATCTCCGCGCCGGGCGCATCGATCACACGGAGCGATGAGGGTGTCAGCCTCGACTGGCAGATCCAGGTCGGACCTGGCGAGTCGGTCGACGTGTCGTGGTGGGTCGACCTGCACGACCCGTCGCTGGTCGTCGGCGGCATCCGTCGACCTGCGGGCTGGGTGATCCCGGAAGTGGGCGGCGATCCTCGCCTTCAGCGGTGGCTCGACGCCGCGCTGGCCGACCTCGACGCGCTGCGGCTGGCGTTGCCCGACCGGCCCGACGAGGAGTTCTTCGCGGCCGGTGCGCCGTGGTTCCTGACGCTCTTCGGACGAGACTCGCTCTGGGCCGCGCGACTGGCCCTGCCCCTCGACCACCGGATCGCCGCGTCCACCCTTCGCGTCCTGGCGCGATTCCAGGGCGACCGGTCCGATGCCGGGACCGCTCAGCAACCGGGAAAGATCCTGCACGAGCTGCGGGGCGAACCGCTGGCGATGCCCGGCGAGGGCATCGTCCTGCCGCCGGTGTACTACGGCACCGTCGATGCGACTCCGCTGTGGGTGTGCCTTCTGGCGGACGCGTGGAGGTCCGGGATGCCGGAGCAGGACGTCCGCGACCTGCTGGGACCGCTGCGCGGCGCACTGGACTGGCTGCTGCATCACGGCGACAACGACGGCGACGACTTCATCGACTACATCGACGAGACCGGGCACGGGCTCGCGAACCAGGGATGGAAGGACTCGGGCGACTCGATCCAGTGGCGCGACGGACGCCTCGCTGAGGGGCCGATCGCACTCTGCGAGGTGCAGGGCTACGCCTACGAGGCGGCCGTCGCGGGCGCAGACCTGCTCGATCACTTCGGCGAGGAGGGGGGCGAAGAGCTTCGAGCCTGGGCGTCGCGACTCAAAGCCCGCTTCGCTGAGTCGTACTGGGTCGAGACGCCGGAGGGCCGCTACCCCGGTATCGCGCTCGACGCGCACAAGCGCCCCGTCGACACGCTCACCAGCAACGTCGGTCACCTCCTGGGCACGGGCATCCTCGAGCCGTCCGAGGAGGCTGCCGTCGCCGCGCTGCTGGTCGGACCCACGATGCTGTCCGGCTTCGGCATCCGCACCATGTCGACAGAGGCCGCCGGTTACTGGCCGCTCAGCTATCACGGCGGCAGCGTGTGGACCCATGACTCCGCGATCATCGCCCGCGGCATGGCGCGCGCCGGGCTCTACGAGCAAGCGGACCTCGTGGTCGACGGACTCCTCGCCGCTGCGGAAGGGTTCGCGTTCCGCGTGCCGGAACTGCACTCGGGTGACTCGATCGAGGTGAGCCCGCAGCCCACGCCGTACCCCGCCGCGTGCCGGCCGCAGGCATGGTCGGCGGCCGCGGCGGTGACGGCCGCGTCCATCGCGCAGCGGGCCGGGCTCGGGGCACCGGCATCCGCTGTCGAGGACGTCAGACGACGGTGACGACGGTTCCGCCGGTCAGCGCGACCAGCTCGTCGAAGGTCATCGGGAAGACCGTGTGCGGCGTGCCGCCGGCCGCCCAGATCTCGGCGTAGGCGGCGAGATCCTCGTCGATCAGAGTGGTCAGTGGCGACGGATGCCCCGTCGGGGCGACGCCTCCGATCGCCTGGCCGGTCGCCTCACGCACCTGCTCGGCGGTCGCACGCCGGATGCTGTCGCGTCCCAGCCGTGCGGCGAGCGCGGTCGTGTCGACGCGGTGGGCTCCGCTCGTCATCACGAGCAGCGGCTCGCCGTCCGACCAGAAGACGAGGCTGTTCGCGATCGCGCCCACCTCCACACCGAGCGCCGCCGCGGCGAGGGGTGCGGTGGATGCGGCATCCGGCAGGACGACGATCTCGCCGTCGATGCCCGCCGATCGAAGCGATTCCCGGACGATGCGGCTGCGGGCGGAGAGCTGTTCGGTCACCCGCCCAGCCTAGGGTCGGCCGCCCGCGCGCTGCGTCAGGCCCTCTCGAACAGTCCCAGGATGTTGCCTTCGCTGTCCTCGAACCAGGACGAACGCTCACCGGACAGTTCCGCCACGCCATCGACGGTCTTCAGACCCGGGAAGTCGTACTCGAGGAACTTCACGCCCTTGTCCCGCAGGGCCGCCATGTCTGCCTCGAGGTCTTTCGTCTCCAGGCCGAAGACGGTGTTCTTCGCCGTTCCCGCGAACGTCGTCCGGTACACCATGAGCGGCACGCCGCCGAGTCGGTAGATCACCGCCTCAGCTTCGTCCTGGACTTCCTCGGGCGTCAGCCCGAGCGTCCCTTCATAGAACGACCGGGCACGCGCGAGATCCGATGCCGCGATGACCGCGGTGCCGCGTGATTGTTCGAACATGATCCCCTCCTTGTGAATCTTCATCCCCCGTGGATTCCGTATCCCCGCCCCAGACGGTACTCCCCCGCGCCCGTACGGAACAGGTGGTCGGCTGCACGGGCGGATGCTGGGCGCATGGCTCGATTCATCACCCCTGGCCTCGCGTCACCTGCGCAGAATGCTCAGTTGCCGCGCGGGACGTTGAACGATCGGCACAGCAGTGGTGCAATGGAAGCGGATGCCGCGATGATGCCCA
>NZ_DASUNI010000246.1:0-2107 GCF_036277215.1 Microbacterium sp.
TCCTCTGCCATGAGTCGTTCACCTCCTCTCAGTGCATCGATGGTGAGCTGAACGGACGCGATCTGCCGTTCCAGCCGGTGCTGCTCCTGCTTCAGCCACGCGAGGTGGCCGGTGAGGGCGTCTTCTTGCGAGTCCTCTCGATCGAGGATCTCGCCGATCTGCATCAGGCCGAGGCCGAGGTCGCGCAGCAGCAGGATCCGCTGCAGGCGGACGAGTGCGTCGCGGCCGTAATACCGGTAGCCGTTGCCGCCGATACGCGAAGGCGACAGCAGCCCGACGTCGCCGTAGTGGCGGAGCGTCCGGCTGGTGGTGCCCGCGATGCGAGCGATCTGCTGGATCGACCACTCATCCCTGTCCATCGAATCCTCCTCTCGCTGCTTCTGATGGGCACGATGAATCTCACGCTAAAGGTTGACGCCGCGTCAATGTCAACGGTACTGAGCGATCTCACAGGCGCAGAGTCTTGACACATACGCGATATATCGTGTTGTCTGGTCTCATCGCGATATATCGCGAACCGGCCCCAACCGCAATGGTATTCAGGAGAGAAGAAATGACCCTCGAGAAGTGGATCATCCACCCGGGCGAAACCCGCGTCATCGACATCGAGACCGTGCGGAAGCTGAAGGTCGGCCTCGTCGGAGGCCAGATCGACGTCATCGGCCACGACGAGCCGGGCGCTCGGATCGAAGTGCACGGCGTCACGATCAAGGACCTGCGCATCGAGGTCACCGGCGACGTCGTCGAGATCGACCACCCGCAGCTGCGCTGGGACAACTTCCTCGAAGTGTTCCGCAACTTCGGTGCGGGCGGTCCGAAGGCCGAGATCAGCGTCGCGGTCCCCCGCGAGGTCGCGCTGAATCTCGGTGTGGTCAGCGCGAGCGCCCTGGTCTCCGGCATCCGTCACGACACGCGCCTGAACACCGTGTCGGGTGACATCATCGTCGACGGCATCACCGGCGACCTCACCGTCAATGCCGTCTCGGGTGACGTCCAGATCCGGGGGCTGCAGGGCGCGCTCAGCGCCAACAGCGTCTCGGGCGATGTCGCGGCGACGGGCACAGTCCGCAAGGCCGTGATCGACACCGTCTCGGGCGCCATGCTCGTCGACAGCACAGGAGAAGCGCACCAGGTCGGGCTCAACACCGTCAGCGGGAACGCCACCGTTCGCCTCGACGACGGCCGGCCGGCCAACTACGTGGTGCGCAGCGTGAGCGGCCGGGTTCAGGTCGACGGCACCGTCCGCTCGGGGAAGGGCACCGGCCCGACCACCAACTTCAGCGGCTCGGTCGGCGAACTCAGCGGTTCGTTCGTGGACGTGCGCGCCAACTCCGTGTCGGGTGACATCACGGTACTGCGCCGTGCGGGCGCGTCCGCGGATGCGAACGGAACGACGGATGCCGCTGCGGGCGCCGAGGAGGAGTGGTGATGGCACCCGTCTTCTCGCACGGCGATCTGCGCCTCTACCTGCTGAGCCTTCTCGATGAGGGGCCGCGGCACGGATACGACATCATGCAGGCCCTGTCCGATCGCACCGGTGGCACGTACACGCCCAGCGCCGGGACGATCTACCCCCGCCTCGCCAAGCTCGAGGAGGAAGGCCTGGTCACCAAGACCGTCGACGGCCGCAAGACCGTCTACGAGATCACCGAGGCCGGCCGCGCCGAAGTCACGGCGCGCACCGGAGACCTCGAAGGGATCGAAGCCGGCCTGACCGACTCCGTACGCCTCATCGCCGACGAGGTGCGCGGAAGCGTCCGCGAGGCGATGAAGAGTCTCCGCGCCGACCTCGCCGCTGCCACTCGCGAGGAACGGAAAACCGCGAGTGAGGCGCCCAAGGAAGACGACCCGCGCATGGCCAGCCGTGAGCAGGTGCACCGCGCCGATGCCGCGATCAACGAGTTCCGCGCTCAGGTTCGCAGCGATCTGCGCTCGCACGTCGCGCGCGGCGGGGAGCTGGCCGCTACGGTGATCGACGACCTGATGGCGTCGCTCGACGGAGTCGCCCGCGACATCACCCGCTCCCTGCGCAGCCTGCGGGACGAGACGCCGCAGAACTGACAGCGCGAGATGAGACGCCCTCCGCATTCGCGGAGGGCGTCTCATT
>NZ_DASUNI010000247.1:0-3956 GCF_036277215.1 Microbacterium sp.
CGAAGCGGCATTCCGCCACGACTATGCGATACGTCGTATGACGGCAGTGTGGCAGGCCTGTCCGGCCGATTCGTGTCCTCCCGGTGTCGCCGTTGTATCGGGGTGCTCACACTCCGGAGGGCAGCGGTGTGAGACGGTGGCTCAGATGTCGTACGGCGCCGATGCCATAGACTCGAGACGCAGTTTCAGGCGGTCGAGCGGGGAGTGATGGACACCACGATGACGGCGGACGTGTCCGCCGCGCGACCCCGCTCGCTGGGCCGCACGATCCGTGCGTACATCGCGCTGACCAAGCCGCGCGTGCTCGAGCTGCTGCTGGTCACGACTGTTCCGGTGATGATCCTGGCGCAGGGCGGGCTCCCGAACCTCTGGCTCGTGCTGGCCACCGTGCTGGGCGGCTCGCTGAGCGCGGGTTCCGCTGCGGCGTTCAACATGTATCTCGACCGCGACATCGACGCGCACATGCAGCGGACGGTGAACCGCCCGCTCGTGACAGGGGAGGTCTCGCCGCGCGGCGCCCTGATCTTCGCGTGGACGCTGGCGGCGGCATCCACTGTCTGGCTGTGGTTCACGACCAACTGGCTCGCCGCCGTGCTGTCGGCGGGTGCCATCTTCTTCTACGTCGTGATCTACACGATGATCCTCAAGCGCCGCACCGAGCAGAACATCGTGTGGGGCGGCATCGCGGGATGCTTCCCGGTGCTGATCGGATGGTCTGCGGTCACCGGCTCCCTCGCGTGGACGCCGATGATCCTGTTCGCGCTGGTGTTCCTGTGGACGCCGCCGCACTACTGGCCCCTGTCGATGAAGTACAAGGACCAGTACGACGAGGTCGACGTTCCGATGCTCGGCGCGACCCGCAACAGCTCGCAGGTCGGGCTGCAGGTGATCCTGTATGCGTGGGCGACCGTGGCCTGCTCGCTGCTGCTGATCCCCGTGGCGGGCATGGGTCTCGTGTACACCGTGTCGGCGCTCGTGTTCGGCGGCTGGTTCATCTACGAATCGCACCGCCTCTACAACCGCGCGGTACGCGGCACCGAGCCGCGGCCGATGCGCGTGTTCCACGCCTCGATCACGTATCTCACGCTGCTGTTCGTCGCGATCGCGATCGACCCGCTGCTGCCCTTCTAGGGCGCTCTGGACCTGGCGCTCGCAGGACCGACTGCTCGCAGCGGTCGCCGAGCGCGGCGGAGTCGCCCGAGTCACGCGCCTGCGCGAACTCGGCCATTCCCGGCACACGGTTGCGCTCGCCATGGACCCCGGCACCCTGACGCGCTGCTCACGCTCAGGGGCTATCACGTGATCCGCATCGGCACCTTCAGGTGGTCGCCGCCTGGCCCTTCGTGCAGTGCGTGATCATGCAGGCCATCGCGCAGGGGCTGCATCTTGCACGCTGACGCCGGAGCGCGACACAACCTCGGAGATCTGCAGTTCTTCGGTCCCAGGGTCGGAATTCCGACCGCGGTTGTGCAGAACTCCGAGGTTGTGGCGGTGAGTCAGCGCTGCGGCGCGGGCTCGACCTCGACGACCGGAGCCGTCTCGGTGACGGGGGTCGTCTCGGCAACGGGGGCGTTCTCGAGCGCGTCCTCGTCATCCGACCAGTCGAGCGCCTCGATGATCTCTACGTCGGTCACCGGGACGAACGAGCGGATCACGGCGGTCACCAGGGTGAGCGCGAGACCCAGGATGCCCGTGGCGAGCAGGATGCCGCCGATGATCGCCCATACCTGGCCGACGTAGACGTCGACGGGGGTGGCGGTGCCGGCGGACAGGCCGACCGACATCACGGCGAGCTTGTCGACCGTCAGCCACGCGCCGACGGCGGCGGTGGCGAGCGATCCGACCAGGAGGATCCAGAACGGGATGCTGCGGACAAGGCTGGGACGAACGGTCATGCGTGAACTCCTCGATTGGTATGTGGTTCCGGGCGGGCCGGGTGTGCGGCCGACTCGGTCGTGTCGTTGCCGCCGGGCCGCTGCGCCGGGCACGGGATGCGCAGGACGCGACATCCGCCAGCATGGCCGGGCCTCCCGAGCCGCACGTGTGCGGATCCGATGAGCCGGCTATGAGTCCGAGTCAGCGACGGGTCGGCGCTGCCTCGACCGATCCAGCGTACGCTGAACGACCTCCGTCGACCTGAGCGGCAGCCTTGAGGTGCATCACGACCGCGGTCATCGCCGCGACGAGAAGCACCGCGAGGACCATGTGGATGTTGACCAGGATGATCGGGAGGCCCGTTCGCGCCTGCCAGAGTCCCACCGCGATCTGCGCGAGCTCGACGATGAGCAGCAGCCCCGTCCACAGGACGAGCCGCTGAGCCCGCGGCGTGCGCCACGCGCCGATGAACAGCAGGATCGAGACGGCGAGCAGGCCGTAGGCGGGCCACGAATGCACGTGCTGCATGACACCGGGGTCGAGGCCGTTGCGCGCAGCGCCGCCGTCGCCCGCGTGGGGTCCTGAGCCGGTCACGAGGATGCCGACCACGACAGTGACCAGCACCAGTGCGCTGGTGATGTGGGCGAGTGCTGCGAACCAGCCCGGCACGGCGCGCACCCGTGGCCCCGGCACGGCATAGACACGGGCGACCAGAACCGCCGCGAGCGCGACGAGCACCACCGACGCGAAGTAGTGCAACCCGACGACGTACGGGTTCAGGTTGGTCAGCACCGTGATGCCGCCGATGATCGCCTGGAGTGGGACATACAGGCCGATTCCCAGGGCGAGCCAGAAGAGGTCGCGCCGTTCGCGGCGCATCCGCACGACGAACAGGAACGTCGTGATCGCGACGATCACCAGGATGAACGTCAGCATCCGGTTGCCGAACTCGATGACGCCGTGGATCCCCATCTCGGGGGTGGGCACGAGCGACTCCGCAGTGCAGCGCGGCCAGGTCGGGCAGCCGAGCCCCGACCCGGTGAGACGCACGAGGCCGCCGGTGCCCACGATGCCCACCTGTACGGCCAGTGTCGCCCACGCCGCAGCGATGACCCGACCGTCGACGCGGGCGGGCAGCCACTCCCGGAATCGACGGAACACGCCGGTGCCGGCGCTGGTCGTGGGGTCCGCGGCCATCGGGCTTCGCCTCCTGGGAATGCGCTCCGGACGTGGCCGGAGGCGGCTCCGGCCACCGGCGGGGCGGCGGAAGCCTGTAGAATCAAAGGGTCGGATGCTGGCGCGTCGCGCTCCGCATCACTGACAGTGTAGGCGCGCAGGACTGCGCCACTTGATTGGGCCCACCGAGCGGCATCCCTCTTCGGAACTCCACCGGAGGAGCAGGAATGCCGGGGCGGATGACACCGTTGTGGCCCGGAGGAGAGTGTGACGATGTCGGATGTCCTGATCGACCGACCCGAGCTGGCAAGCCTCGGACAGTACGAGTTCGGCTGGCACGACGCCGACGCAGCCGGGGCCGCCGCTCAGCGTGGGCTGAGTGAAGCCGTGGTGCGTGGGATCTCCACCCTGAAGAACGAACCGGAGTGGATGCTCAAGTCCCGTCTGAAGGGGCTGCAGCTGTTCGAGCGCAAGCCGATGCCGACCTGGGGCGCCGACCTCAGCGAGATCGACTTCGACAACATCAAGTACTTCGTGCGCTCTACCGAGAAGCAGGCCGGATCGTGGGAGGAGCTCCCCGAGGAGATCCGCAACACGTACGAGCGCCTGGGCATCCCCGAGGCGGAGCGGCAGCGCCTCGTCGCCGGCGTGGCCGCGCAGTACGAGTCTGAGGTGGTCTACCACCAGATCAACGAGCAGCTCGAAGCCCAGGGCGTCATCTTCATGGACACCGACACGGCGCTGCGCGAGCACCCCGAGTTCTTCGAGGAGTACTTCGGCACGGTGATCCCCGCCGGCGACAACAAGTTCGCCGCACTGAACACGTCGGTGTGGTCGGGGGGCTCGTTCGTCTACGTCCCGCCGGGCGTGCACGTCGAGATCCCGCTGCAGGCCTACTTCCGCAT
>NZ_DASUNI010000248.1:0-4708 GCF_036277215.1 Microbacterium sp.
TCTGATCAGATGGCCCGCGTCCATCGCGGACGCCGTGAGCGTCGAATTCCGGTCGGAACGAGTGAGCGCTACGCGAGGCACGCCGGACAGGACAAGGCTGCAGGCCACAGGTAAGTGGTGGCGGTGACCAGGGGCGGGGTCGAACCGCCGACCTTCCGATTTTCAGTCGGATCGTTCGCGCAGGTCAGACCAGGTATGGGTGCCGTTCGTGCGCCACGTGCAACAAGTGATCTGCCGGGGGCCCATGGACTCTGGCCGCGTCACACCGCCCAGATTGATGCACCATGCGAGACGACCGATCAGCAGCACGAGTGCGGGAGGGCAGGTGGTCTGTGCGATCGGCGAAACTCGCGCCGAGTACGAACAACTCCCGCCGCCCCACCCTGGCTGTCCGAGCCGTCCCCGTAGAGAGCGTCGCCCTTCTTGGGTCCCCTCGGGAAAGCACGGTCACTCGCGGCGCGGCTCGAGTGGCGGCAAGCGGGGCCACGTCAGTGGCGCCAGGTGCCCTTCAGGTAGGCGCGGGCGCCCCACGCGAACAAACGGTTGCGATCGGCATGCCCGAGCGCCGCCGTCTTTGCGCGAAACTTCAACATTCGCAAGCCGGACGCCAGCCCCCACCTGCCCGCCTGAACCGGCTCCTCGTGCGTCCTGAACTTCGCCCACAATCGCCCATGGTCGCGGCTGAGAGCCGCGAGTGCGGTGATAGCGGCGTCCGCCACGGTGGCGTCCGCCACTCCCTCCACCCTTGGATGGCCGTCTTGGTCGCCCCGTGGCGTCAGTTCGTCGAGCGAGCCAACAAGCGGGTAGCCACGGTCGCGGATCAAACAGCGCCACGTCTGAGTGCGCTCGTCAACCCATGAGCGTTCGGTGGGCGGCAGTCGCACCGGCTTCATCGGCCGGTCCTCGAATGCGGACCGTAGAACCCCCGTGAGGTAGAGGCGGTGATTCTCTTTGAGGCCCACCTGAGCGTTAAGCCGTCTCACGACTTCGACTTCAGCCCCGCCGGGCGAAGCATTCGCCCGTCGAGGAAGGCGCAGCAACCCGTCCGGCGCACCGATCACCGAGCCGAAGCGGTCCTCCAGGGGCCAGGGATCGCCCCACCGTGGCACCACGACGATGCGAAAGTCTGCTACTGACACGCGGCGTCCCCACGCATCCAGGACGCGTGAGAGGTCCTCGCGCAACCAGAACGCCACACCCACAGATGCTGGCTCCCCCGCGGGATCTCGCACTGCTGCCAGGAACTGCTCGAGCGTCTCGGTACGTCCCGTCATCACGCTTTGTTGCCAGGACGAGATGAGCACCGAGCCAAGTTCCCGCACGGTGACGACCACGACGAGTCGGCGCGGCGCAACTGCGCTCACCAAGCGCCTGACATGGCCGGGCCGGGCGAGCGCCAGCATCTCTTCCGAGCACACGACGGTCTTGGTGCGCGAGGTCGCGATCCCGGCCGCCCAAGGCTCAAAGGCCCCGGCCACTCCAGCGTTGTCCCCGTGGCCAATGCGCCGGCCCATGAGGTCGTAGACGGCACGACGGGTGTCTCGGCGCGATTGCCCCGCCACGTCGATCCCGTGACTGAGCAGCGGTTCACGACACTCGTGCAGCGCCCTCTGGATGGTCGTGGTGCCGGTCTTGCCCAGTCCGATATGGACATACACGGGATCGCTCATCGGATGGTCGCTCCTCGAGGTGACGCGGCTCATGCTAATCCGCCGACCACGAGTCAGAAGAGGTCGGGCGCCCGCCCTACGAGCGTGATCGCCTCCACCGTGACTCGTCATCGACCCAATAGCCCGACGCCGTACTCCCATCCCCCTCCGCGGTCAGACCGAGTTGGCCGGCCGGCCGAGCAGACGTTCCTCGGGATGACTGCGCACGGAGGTACGACCACAAGTCCACGCGCACAGAATGAGTCGGTGCGCGTCCGCACCTCGGCAGAAGGGTGCGCTTGAAGCGCCCTCGCTGGCTGCATCCAACCACCGCGTGACGGACGCACTCAGCTGTCGATGCGCGTGCGCCGCTGGTTCCTGTCGCCGTGGCTGCGCAAGCCGATCCGGTAAGTGGCGCCTGACCTATCCCCCTTTCTGGGTGAGAGGTCTCGTCAACCGGTGCGACGCCGCTTAGCGTGGCAGTTTGAACGACCTGGTCCACACGCCTAGGTCCCCACAAAGGAGAAGCGCGTGATCAAACCAACCCGAGTGATCGTGGCGCTCGTCGCCGCGACGTTCCTTCCTCTCGCAGGATTGAGCACGGCCGCTACCGCGGCTACCCCGACACCGGCGGCCACCCAGCGGCACCTCGTCGAGATCCCGGCGCAAGCAGCGGTCGCGCAAGCGGTGGCGCCCAGCGAGTGCGCGACCACCCTGCTCGGCGACTACGTCGACCAGCTGATCGGGGCGATGACCCTGGAGCAGCTCCTGTTCCTGATCGAGCACCAGAACACGCTGCTCAGCGTCCCGACGTACGACGCCCTGTTCTTCGGCACACAGGGCGACCCCGACTACGCCTTGGAGTCCCACGCCCGGCAAATCACCAACACGTTCCGCGACCTCCAGCGGTTCTGGGACATCGACTCCTCCGACATCCAACTGATGGCCATGCACGGTGACGTGCTGCTCGACGCCGACCGCATCGCAGCAACCCTGACCGCGATGGTGGCGACCGGCGTGACGGAGCCGATGACGCCCGCCGAGATCGAGGCGGAGGCCGAGGAGGTCGCCACTTTCATGCAGGAGCAGGGCGACTTCTACGACAACCCGTTGTGGACGCTCAACGCCTTCGCGTTCAGCGGCGAGGGTGAGAGTGACCCCTTCATTGCGGCGCTGCCCGACAAGCTCGTGATGGGTGACGGCATCATCGAGTTCTACGACGCCATCGGCCTCGGCGATGTCGGCGTGCGCGTGATCATGGCGCACGAGTTCGCCCACCACGTCCAGTTCGAGCTCGGCGTCTTCGACACCGGCCCGACCGACCCGGCCGAGGCCACCCGCCGCACCGAGCTCATGGCCGATGCGATGGCTTCCTACTTCGCCACCCACAAGAAGGGCCTGGCCCTGAACAGCAAGCGGGTCGCCGACGCCCTGCTGAGCTTCTACACCGTCGGCGACTGCTACTTCGATGACCCTGGGCACCACGGGACCCCGCTGCAGCGCCAGCGCGCCGCGGACTGGGGTGCAGACCTGGCAGCGGCCGCCAAACCACGCAGCTACGTCCTCCCCGCGGAGACCTTCGTCGGACTGTTCGAAGCAGCGCTTCCAGGCATCATCTCCGGAAACTGACACCACTCACTCTGAGTGACACCAGCGCCGCCCCGGGCCTGACGGCTCGGGGCGGTGCCCTACGTCCCAGGCGCTGTCACGCGTCCTGACGGCTGGAACCGGCCACCGGCGTGGCCACATGTCCATCGATGGGCGCTTCCGATTGCTGACGGCAAACCCCCTTCGACGCCGCGAGTCGGCTCAGCGGATCCGTTCCATCAGGTACGCACCAGGACCGGCGGGATCGGCGACAATGCAGAAGATCTCGTTCCCAACGCCGTGTAGAAGCGGACCCGGTCAGGCGCGCACTCAAGGACCGGCTTCGCTGAGTCCTCCGCCAACAAGCCCGCCGCAACTGACTCAAGCAGCCGACGTCCCTATGCCGAAACTGTGGAGCGCCGGCTCAACTGCCGCCTTCTCCATCCACGCGTGCCTACCGAGCAGCGCATGTACCTGGGCAATGTTCTGGTGGAACTTCCAGTCGATGGCGAGCTGATGACTGTCGGGCCGTGGCTCGCGCCCCAGCAACTGACACAGACGGCATCGCCCCGGGGTGCTTCCCATCACCACGCCAGCGAGCACCTCGCCCACCCGGGCTCCCAGGGCGATCGTGGACTCCTCACTCCGCACCGACGAGTAAAGGTCCCAGGACCCGCCCCAGCGACTAAGGAGCGGTTGGCCGTACATCTCGATGGTGAACGGCTCGTTGACGAAGGCCCGATGGAGCAATGCGCGGGCGGCGGCCCATTCATCCGCGGCGAGAGGCCTACCGACAGCTCCACGTGCCGTAGTGTCCCGCAGCATCCCCGGCCCGGCCCCCTGTCCACGGTCGCGCCGACCTCGACCTGCGTCTAACCGCCGCGAGTCGGTGCCGACACGGCGTCCCCGCATCTCGATGATCTGTTCCTGGACCTAGCGCTCCTGCTGGCCTCGTGTCGGCAAGACGATCCGCTCCCTCGTTGGGCCCGCAACGCGTTCGAGCGCGCCGTCGGTGCCCAGTCAAAACAACCACGAACGCGTGTTGGGATCGGGACCGATCGCGGCTCGAGGTCATCATGCTGAGCAGAACATGACCGGGGTTCGACCTGCTGCTCGCGGCGACATGGCTCCACCACCGGGGCCTCGCCGCCACCGCGCCACCCCTCAAGTGGAACCACGTCCTCGACTCCGACCTGATGGGTGCCTGGAACCAGCACCACGACACGGTGGGCGGGCTGCCGTTCGACCTGTGGGCGCATCCCCGGTTCACGGTCCTGGCCCGCCACGATGGCGATGAACTTGCGGGAGGGGCGATCCTCCACGACGCAGGGAAGGTCGTAGGGCTCTCCAACACCTGGTCCTCCGACGACATCCCGGTCGATCCGCGCGAGCTGCTCGAACTCGCGGCCGAGATCCACCCGGGTCGGGCCGTCGTCGGCTATGCCTGGGGTGCGGGCCTCCAGACCATGCTG
>NZ_DASUNI010000249.1:0-2748 GCF_036277215.1 Microbacterium sp.
ATGGTGTCTCGCTTTCCTCAATCGAAAGCATAGACCACGATCTATTGGTTGTTGGTTTACAGGTTAGTGAACGATCAACCCGCGACCAGCTCGGTAAGCAGCGCCCGAACGCGCGCGTCGATGTCGTCACGGATCGCACGGATCGACTCCAGGGGCTTGCCTACGGGATCGTCGATGTCCCAGTCGAGATAGCGCCGACCGGGGTAGACGGGACAGGCGTCGCCGCATCCCATCGTCACGACGACATCGGCAGCGCGGACGGCTTCGTCTGTGAGTGGCTTGGGGAACTCACCCCCGAGTGGGACACCGATCTCGTCGAGGGCGGTGACGATCGTTGCTCGCACGGCATCAGCCGGGGCGGAGCCGGCGGTACGGACGAGCACGCGATCACCGGCGAGTTGGCGCAGTATCCCGGCGGCAAGTTGAGATCGTCCGGCGTTCTCGACGCAGACGAAGAGCACTTCGGGAACGGCGTGATGAGTTGTTTCGGTCCGGGCGAGCGCGTCAAGGCGGAGGGTGGCGAACGCGGCGATTCGGGACCCGAGGAGCGGCGTGGGACTATCCGAGGACAGAAGCTCGTGACTCTCGGTCACATAGCGTTCGACGGTCTCTGCACTGAATGTGCCGCGATATCGCTCGGCAAGGTCCTCGACGATTCGCGGCAGATCCAGTTCTGTTTCTGGTCGAGCTGCGTCGTCTCCGAGGAGTGCGTCGACGCGCTCGGCGTTGCGTGGGTCCAGTGAATACCAGACGACTCGCCCCTCGGGGTGTCGCAGGACGATGCCGTCGGTGGCGAGGGCCTTCATGTGGTGGCTGACGGTCGGCTGGCGGAGGCCGAGCGAGTCTGCAAGGCGACCGACGAGTGCGCGTCCGTCGGGCGAGTCGCGAATCAGCCGCACGATTCGTGCACGGGTCGGGTCTCCGAGAATCGTCAGCTCACGCGGGCCCGTGCCAGTACTCATAGACCGCAGTCTATTTGCTGATGGTGGGAGCTGGCCCGTCACCGCTCAGCGCGGGCCTGGGTGCGCGCGCGCTCACCGAGCGCGGTGAGCATGTATGTGCCACCGGTATCGCGGATCCACTCGAGGTTCTTCAATCGCCACACGATTTCCCCGACCATCCGCGGCAGTCGACGCCGATGGGCATCGGTCATTGCGGGCCTGCGGTCGATCCAGGCGTGCAGAATCTGAGTGCTGTCCGCGGGACCCTCAGCACCGAGGATGTCCAAGACCAACGCTCGCGGGGCGCTGAGGTGCCGCCTCAGTTGCGCGTCATCCATCGCCGTTTCAGCCCGTCCCGTTCACCCTGCTGCGGCGCTCGATCAGCACAGTGTCACGCCACTGTCCGGCGTGTGCGCCCAGGGCCGAGCGGGCGATGCGTTCACGCGTGCCGATCACGCGGAAGCCGGCTGACTCGTGCACGCGGAGGCTGGCCGTGTTCTCAGGGAAGATGCTTGATTGGATCGTCCATAATCCCGCCTCATCGGCTGCGGTCACGAACGCGTCTAGCAGGAGTCGACCAAGGCCTTGGCCGCGCGCGTCGCGGCGGATGTAGACGGAGTGCTCGATCACGCCTCGGTATGCGTAGCGCGCCGAGACGGGCGATGCGGCTGCCCATCCCACCACGGCTCCATCTTCTTCGAGGGCGACGAGGCGTGGCTCAGGGAGCTTGCCGGAGTCGAATGCCTCCCAGGTCGGGGTCTGTGTTTCGAAGGTGGCTTCGCCGTCTTCGATCCCGTGCCTGTAGATCTCCTCCACCGCCGTCCAGTCCGCCGCGGTCATGCTGCGGATCGTCGTCACGAGCAGCATCCGCCTCCGTCGCTCGCGTCGGTGGAGCAGACCCCCGTTGCGGGCAGGACGAGTTCCACGTTCGCGGCGGATGCGGTATCTCCGGCCAGCCACGCCGTCACCGAGCGGACCTGCTCGTACCCGGTGGCGAGCAGAAATGTAGGTGCGCGCCCGTAGGACTTCATCCCCACGACAAAGAAGCCCTTCTCCGGGTGGCTGAGTTCGCGGAACCCGTGAGGCTCGACGCTGCCGCAGGAGTGCACGTTCGGGTCGATCAGCGGTGCCAGCCGCTTGGGAGCTTCGACGATGTCATCGAGCTCGAGGCGGATCTCGCGCAGCATGTCGAGATCGGGGCGGAAGCCGGTGGCGTTCACGACCATGTCGGTGATGTGCGTGGCGACCTCGCCGCGACGATGTCCGACGAGCTCGACCGCGTCGCCGGTGCGGTGGGCGCGGATGATCTCGAACCCGTCGAGGACGCCGATACGTCCGTCGGCGACCGCCTGGTCGACCCGGCCGCCCAGGCGCGCCCGGTCGGCCAGTTCGTCATCGGGCGAGGAGGAGACGCGCACCGCCTGGGTGTTGCGGATCAGCCAAGTCACGGTCGTCCCGGGCTCTTCGCGGGTAAGCTCTACGAGGCCCAGCAGCGTGTTCGCGGCGGAGTGACCAGCACCGACGACCGTGGTGTGGCGGCCGGCGAACAGGGCGCGGTCCCGGCCGAGCACATCGGGCAGTGCGTCGGTGACCCGGTCGGCGATCTCGGCCATGCCGAGCAGGGCAAGCCCGCCCGAAGACATCGAATTCGGCGACCGATACGTGCCCGAGGCATCGATCACCGCGCGAGCCGCGACGTCCTCGATCACTCCGTCGGGCGTGCGGACACGGAGGGAGAACGGCGTGGCGAAGCGTGCCTTCGTACGGGTACGATCCATCCCCTCGCGGGTGACGCCGAGCACCTCCA
>NZ_DASUNI010000250.1:0-2268 GCF_036277215.1 Microbacterium sp.
TTCCGGCTGACGAAGTGGGCCTCCCGCCGCTGAGCGAGGCCGAGCAGGAGGCCGTGGCGCGCGAGGCGGACCGGCTCGCAGAGGATCCAGACGCACCCCGCAATCTCTGAGATGCCCTCCCGAACGCCCGTTCGTTAGCCGGTCCAGTTCCGGGCAGGCGACCTGGGTCTTCGTACGGGTGGCTTGGATGGCGATCTGTTAGATTGCGCTGGCGTTGGAGATGCGGATGAGCACCTTCCCGGTGGCGCCTTGCTCGACAGCGTCATGGGCGGCGGCCGTCTCGTCGAGCGAGTACCAGGTGATGGGCAGCCCGGCTGCTTCACCGACCGGGAGCGCCCCGGCCATCAGTGCCGATGTGACGTCTTCTGCCGCAGCAGCGAGGGCGTCGTCGCCGACGGTGTAAAGGAGCAGTCCCTGCCAACGGGCGTTCTTGGCGAAGCTCGCGGCGATGGGGGCGGTGAAGTCGTCTCCGTTGTTGTTCGCGTAGAACGCGATGCTGCCGTGATTGGCGAGCACCGTGACATCGAGGGATGCGTTCTGTGCGGGGGAAACCTCGACAATGTGGTCAACCCCGCCCGGAGCGCCTTCCAAGATGCGCGCCGCCAGGTTGTCGTCGGGATACTGGAATACATGGTGGGCTCCGGCCGCGCTTGCGAGATCAGCCTTGTCTCTACTGCTGACGGTCGCGATGACGGTAGCACCCGCCCACACGGCGAGTTGGATGGCGGCGTGCCCGACGGCGCCCGCCCCGCCTTGAACGAGCACCACTCTTCTCTCGAGGGCACCGGGCGACAGCCTCTCGGGACCGAACTCGTGAACGGTGAGGGCGCGGTGCGCCGTCATTGCGGGCACGCCGAGACTCGCGGCCACATCGAACCCGATTCCGTCCGGCAGTCGCACCACACGGGTGGCGGGCACGACCGTGAACTCCTGAGCCGTGCCGGTCGGTCGTTGGTGCGCGGCAAGGAACAGCCACACTCGATCACCGACCGCGAGGCCGGTGACGTCCGCTCCGACGGCATCGATGACACCCGCGCCATCCTGATTCGGTATCACCTCCGCGAAGTCCATCGGTCTGTCGACGGAGGCGCGGGCCTTCCAGTCGGTCGGGTTCACGCCCGAGACGGCTACACGGACCCTCACCTCGCCCGGCCCCGGCGTTGCGGGCTCGCGCTCGCTCAATGCCAGAACCGAGGAGTCACCACGACGCGAATAGACAATCGCTTTCATACCCGATTCAAGGCGACGATGCCGGCGAGCATTCCTCCCTTCGCCCGCGGAATCGGTCGCGCTACAACCGCGGCCCTCCGCCCGATAGGCGTGCCGCGTGACAGATAAGTCGCTCAGTCAAGTCGCGCGCTCGGAGCCACGCGCTAATTTGGGCTGGTTTCCAGCGCTGGACGGCAAGGCGCAGCTGACCCTCGTCGACTTGAAGGAGCGAATGTGACCCCCGCCACCGGAGCCTTGTCCCACGAGGAACTGAAGTCGCTTCTGGAGCGCACTCACAGGCACTCACGCTGTGGGTCGAGGTCGGTCTGAATGATGATGTTCAGCGCGGTCCCTACCCGGCTGCATTGTCGTCGCACTTGACGAGGTGTCCGATCGGGCGACGCCGAAGGATCGCAACAGCACCCGGCGTCTTCGCGGCTCGGGTGATGGGTCGAGCCGGCCTGCTGGCATAAGCGCGCACTAAATGACGGGGGCACAGCTGCCCCTCTCTCTTCCGGTCTCCGCAGGCGGTGAGACATGCGGCCGACACGGAGTCCAGTTACTCGGGATGGGCCCCCTATGCTGACGACAGTTCATCCGATCCTTGGGGGCCCGGAGACTGTGGGGGGAGCGGACATGCCGAATGACGACGTCACTTCGGGCGCTGCGGGAGCGCCGTCGGTCGACCAGATACCGAAAGCGGATATCAAGCGGAAACGACTGACTGGGCGCGCGTGGATCGCTATAGCCGTGATCGCGGTTGTCGTGCTCGCGGTAGCCGTCACGTCCGGTGTAATCATCGCGCAGGTGAACGCGCAGAGTCAGCGCGCTGACGCTGCGGCCGCCGACCTGGCGGCGGTGACGGAGGCGCACGCGGCGTACGCCGCTGCGAACGCGGAATACGCGTTCAGCATGCAGACGGCTTCTGCCGACGCCGCGGTGTACCAGGAGATCCTCGCCGAGGCGAAGCTTTCGGGAGTTTTCGATGCAGCCGCGGTCCAGACCTACGAGGCAGCCCTCGCAGAGTTCACCGCTCTCATCCCCGCGGAAGGCACGGCA
>NZ_DASUNI010000251.1:0-2694 GCF_036277215.1 Microbacterium sp.
TCGATTCTTCCGCGAGTTCGGGCTGCGGCGGCGCGTGCGATTCGCGGTGCCCGAGATCTCGTTCGCGCATCCGCTCGACGGTGGACGAGCCGGGATCGCGTACCGGGATCTGGCGCAGACGCGCGCTGAACTCGGACGCGACGGTGGGGCGTATGCCGCGCTGATCGGACCGCTGGCGGAGCGGGCGACGCGCGTGGCGGAGTTCACCGGCTCCACTCTCCTTCGCGTTCCGCCCGACCCGATCACGGCGGTCCTGTTCGGCGCGGCATCCGCCGAGCAGGGCACGGGTCTGTGGAACGCGCGTTTCCGGGACGACCGCGCTCCCGCGATGCTCACCGGCGTCGCCGCGCACACGATCCTGCCGCTGCCGAGCATCGCGGCCGCCGGTGCGGGGCTCGCGCTCACGTCGTACGCGCACAGGGAGGGCTGGCCCATCCCGATCGGCGGCAGTCAGGCGATCATCGACGCGCTCCTCGACGACCTGGAGGCGCACGGCGGCGAGCTCGTCACCGACCACGAGGTGCGGTCTCTCGACGAGCTCTCGGCCGCGCGGGCGATCCTGCTCGACGTGACCCCTCGCGCACTGCTCGCTCTCGCCGGTGAGCGCCTGCCCGCGGGCTACCGCCGGGCGTTGAGCCGGTTCCGTTACGGCAGCGCAGTCGCCAAGGTCGACTTCGCGCTCTCGGATCCGGTGCCCTGGGCGCACCCGGAGCTCTCGCGCGCGGGCACACTCCATCTCGGCGGCACCCGACGGGAGATCGCGGCGTCCGAGAACGCGGTCGCACGCGGCCGGCTCAGCGATTCGCCCTACGTCCTCGTGTCGCAGCCCTCGGTGTTCGACGACTCGCGCGCCCCCGCGGGCAAGCACACGCTGTGGGCGTACACGCACGTGCCCGCGGGATCCCGCATCGATCGGCGGGAGGCGATCATCGACCAGATCGAGCGGTTCGCGCCGGGCTTCCGCGACACCGTCCTGGGCACGTCGTCGCGCACCGCCGAACAGGTCGCCCACCACAACCCCAACTACGTGGGGGGCGACATCGCCGCCGGCGAGCCGAACCTCCGACAGATGCTGCGACGGCCGACGCTCTCACCCGAGCCCTGGCGCACTCCCCTGCCCGGCGTCTACCTGGCGACCGCTTCGGTCAGCCCCGGCCCCGGCGTGCACGGCCTCGCCGGCTGGCACGCGGCGTTGAGCGCTCTTCGGCACGAGTACGAAACGGCGGCACTGCCGGATCTCTCGCCGCGCTGAAACCGCTCGTCGGAGGGGTCAGATCTTCAGATCCTGCTTCGGAACGACGACCTCACGGATGATCAGCAGCAGCGAAGCCATCACCGGCAGCGCGAGAAGCACGCCGAGCACGCCTGCCAATGCGCCACCGATCAGAGCGCCGATCAGGACGAGGGCCGCCGGGATGGAGATCTCGCGGTTCATCACCCGCGGACTGACCACATAGGACTCGAGCTGGATGTAGACGAGGTACGCGATGCCGAAGATGAGCGCCTGCGACGGACTCGAGAACAGTGCGATGACGGTGCCCAGGATCCAGAAGATCACCGAGCCGAAGAGCGGGATCAACGTGATCACGAACGCGATCAGGGCCATCAGCGCCGGGAAGGGCAGCCCGATCAGAAGATGCAGCACGAAGACGACGATGGCGTTGATGGTCGACAGGATGACGGACCCGATCAACGCACCGCCCACCGACGCGGTGATGCGCTCGGTCATGTCGGCCAGCCGAGGACGATTTCGGGCGGGCGCGAGGGAGTACAGCGCCCGCTTCATGGCAGCCAGTGAAGCCAGGAAATACAGGGTCAGGGCGACCACGATGAAGCTGGCCGAGATGAAGCCCGCGACGCCGATGCCGACCGCCAGCGCGCCCCCGCTGATCGCCGCGACGGTGTGAGGATCGGCGAGCGAGACCGACAGCTGATCCAGGCTCGACCCCACGGCGGCCTGCAGGTCGTCGTTCAGGCTCACGAACCACTCGGATTGCTGGATCTCGGCCATCGCCTGCGGGATGGACACGATGAACTCGGCGATCTGCGCCAGCACCGGCGGCAGGACGAAGATGAGGAACAGCGCCACCAGCACGGCGAAGGCGACGAACACGATCGCGATGCCCGCCCCTCGCCTCATCCCCGCGCGCTCGAGCCGGCGAACGACCGGATCGAGCCCGAGGGAGATGAACAGGGCGAGGATGATGTAGATCAGGATCGTCGCGATCGAGCCGAGCGCCGATCCGATCAGCAGGGCCCCCAATACCCCGAGGGTCGCAACGAACGCGACCACGAGCGGGTGGTCGATCATCGCCAGGATGCCGCGGCGGTCGCGGTTCTGCTCACGCGACTCGGCACGCGCTCCGCCCGCGACCGCATGCCGCAGATCCGCCGCGCCGCCGGGCGGGCTGGCGGGCGCGGCAGCCGTCTCCGCCGGACCCGCCGGCTCTCTCGTCCTCCGCAGGCGCCCCGGGTCGCCGGCATCCGATGGGTCGGTCATGGGGAACCCTTCTCGAATGGGGCGTCTGCACAGTACTGCGGGCCGCACCGCGGCGGCATCACCCTTGCCGCGTGATTGCGCGTGGTGACGTTCCGCGGGTGACCCTACGATGAGACGTCCATGGTCCACATTCACCGCTTCGTCCGGATGCCGGCGGGTCGCCATTTCGCGGTGACCTGGTCGATTCCCGATGA
>NZ_DASUNI010000252.1:0-29849 GCF_036277215.1 Microbacterium sp.
GAGAACGGCGGCTACCACGCGGCCAAGGACGAGCAGGGCAAGCAGGAGGCGCGGATCCGCACGCTGCAGCACCTGCTGAAGACCGCCACGGTCAGCGAGGCTCCGCAGAGCAGCGGCGTCGTGGAACCGGGGACCGTCGTGACGGCGATCGTCGCCGGCGGCGAGGAGGTCTTCCTTCTGGGCAACCGCGAGATCGCTGTCGACTCCGAGCTCGACGTCTACAGCGAGGCCTCGCCGCTCGGTGCGGCGATCCTCGGACTCAAAGAGGGCGAGAAGACGGCGTACACGGCTCCCAACGGGCGTGAGATCGCCGTCGAGGTCGTCAAGGTCGAGACCTACTCGGGTCAGTGAGCGCGCGCTGAGTCAGTCCGGCACGACGGTGGGGGCGAACTCGGCTTCGCGCAGCACTTCGATGACGTGAGCGCGATGCTCCTCCCCCCGCGTTTCGACGCTCAGCTGCAGGATCACCTCGCTGATCTGCAGACCGTGGCCGTGCCGGGTGTGCATCACCTCGGTGACGTTGGCCCCGGCACGGGCGAGGAGCTCGGATACCCGAGCGAGCTGGCCGGGACGGTCCGGCAGCGGGATGCGCAGAGTCATGTAACGACCGGATGCCGCAAGACCATGGGACACGACGCGCTGAAGCAGCAGCGGGTCGATGTTGCCCCCCGACAGCACGGAGACAGTCGGACCCGACGGCGCCACCTTGCCGGCCAGGATCGCGGCGACCCCGACGGCGCCGGCAGGCTCCACCACCTGCTTGGCGCGCTCGAGGAGCATGAGCAGCGCGCGGGCGATGTCGTCGTCCGTGACCGTCACGACTTCGTCGACGAGTTCGGAGATGATCTCGAACGGGATGTTGCCGGGACGCGCGACGGCGATTCCGTCCGCGATGGTCGGAAGAGTCGGCACCTCGATCGGGTGTCCGGCGGCCAGCGATGACGGGTAGGCCGCCGAGTTCTCCGCCTGCACGCCGACGACCCGTACGGTGCGGCCGACGGCCGCCGCCCGTGCCTTGACCGCCGCCGCGACCCCGGCGATCAGACCGCCGCCCCCGATGCCCAGCAGCACGGTGTCCATCTCGGGCACGGCATCGAAGAGCTCGAGCCCGAGGGTGCCCTGACCGATGATGATGTCGCGGTGATCGAACGGGTGGATCAGAACCGCTCCGGTGCGCTCGGCGAACTCAGCGGCGAGCTTCAGCGGAGTCTCGACGGTCGCACCCTCGAGGACGACGTCGGCGCCGTAGCCCCGGGTGGCGAGCAGCTTGGGCACGGGAACGCCCAGCGGCATGAAGATGGTCGCCGAGATGCCGAGCGCCTGCGCGGCCAGCGCCACGCCCTGAGCATGATTGCCGGCGGATGCCGCCACCACACCGCGCCTGCGCTCCTCCGCCGTCAGCCGTGACAGGCGGTAGGTGGCGCCGCGGATCTTGAAGGATCCGGTGCGCTGCAGGTTCTCCAGTTTCAGGTGCACCGGGACGCCGAGCAGCTCCGACAGGTGCTGCGACTCGTCGACCGGCGTGTGGGTGATGACGCCGTCGAGCAGGGCGGCGGCGTCCTCGAACTCCGCCAGGGTGGGAATGCTCACGCGCGCACCCTCCTCGGGCGGGGAACGGTCGTCCAGATGTAGTCGTTCGCCCGTCTTCGGCTGCCGGGTTCCCACGCCCGATCGCCGATGTACACCGCGACGACATTGACGAAGGCTGCCAGCGGCACGGCGAACAGAGCGCCGGGGATCCCCGCGATCATCGCACCACCGGCTACGACGAGCACCACGGCGAGGGGGTGAACCTTGACGGCCGATCCCATCAGCAGGGGCTGCAGGACGTGCCCCTCGATCTGCTGCACACCCAGCACGACCACGAGCATCCACAGCGCGATCCACGGGCCGTTGTAGACGAGCGCCAGGAACACGGCCAGCGCGCCGGTGAAGACCGCTCCGACGATCGGAACGAATGCTCCCAGGAACACCAGGACGGCCACGGGAATGGCCAGCGGCACCCCGAGGAAGAAGGCGCCGAGGCCGATGCCGATCGCGTCGATCGTGGCCACGAGAAGCTGCGTGCGCGCGTAGCTGACGACCATGACCCAGCCGGCGCGTGCCGCGCCGTCCACCGCGGGCCGGGCCTTGACCGGGAACAGTCGGGTCGTCCACCGCCAGATGCCTCCGCCGTCGGCCAGGAGGCACAGCAGGATGAAGAGCGACAACAGGGCCCCGACGGCGACGTGACCCAGCGTGCTGCCCAGGGCCAGAGCGCCGGACCAGAGCATAGACGCCTGCTCCTGGATGAGGTTGAGCCCCTGCGCCAGCAGATCGTCGATCTGGGCCGCGGTCAGGTGCAGCGGCCCGTCGATCAGGTACTCGCGGAACTGCTCGACCGCATCGACGGTGCTCGCCTGAACCGACCGCCATTGCCTCGCCACCTGCCAGATCACCAGCCACAGCAGTCCGGCGACGATCGCGAGCGTTCCGATGACCGAGATGGCGATGGCCGCCCAGCGCGGCACGCGGTGCCGCAGCATCCAGGTGAAGACAGGCCACAGAAGTGCCGTGATGAGGATCGAGACCAGAAGCGGGATGACCAGGAGCTTGAGCTGGATGACCAGCCAGATCGCCACACCGATCGCCGCGGCGACCACGAGGAAGCGCCAAGAGTAGGCGGTCGCGACCCGAAGACCGCGCGGGACCGTGCCGGAGAACTCGGAGGTGACCACCCTGCTGCGGTCGCGCAGAGCGTCGAAGAGCGAGCCGCGGGGCTTGTCTTCAGGCTCGCTCATCAGGCCAGTCTATGGGCCCCGTGCGGAGGCGAACCGGGTCGGGACGCCGTCAGCGCGCGTGTCGGGCCCCGCGGCTAGGCTTGCCGCCGTGAAGGAGTCCCTGAGCCTCGACGAAGCACGGCGGATCGCCCTTGCGGCGCAGGGATTCGCACAGCCGGGGCCCGCCCGAGCCGGCACGCGACAGCTCAAATCGGCGCTGGGGCGAATGGGCACGCTGCAGATCGACTCCGTCAACGTGTTCGCGCGATCGCACTACATGCCGCTGTTCTCGCGCCTTGGACCGTACGACACCGCCGCACTGGACCGACTCGTGTTCGCGGGGCGCCCCGCCTACGTGGAGTACTGGGCGCACGTCGCGGCGTTCATCCCCGCGACCGACTGGGGCCTGTTCCGATTCCGGATGGAGGACATGCGGGCGAAGTACGGCACGGATCCCGGCGGCTGGTTCCAGACTCATCGCGAGATCGTCGACTGGGTGCGTGCCGAACTCGCCGACCGCGGTCCCCTCCGACCGGCCCAGATGGAGCACGACGCGAAGGAGGCCGCCCGCGGCCCGTGGTGGGACTGGGACGTCGTGAAGCACGCGCTCGAATTCCTCTGGCTGTTCGGAGAGGTGGCGATCGCGGGCAGGCGCGGTTTCGAACGTCGATACGGGCTCGCCGAGCACGTTCTGCCCGCCGATGCGCTGGAGGCTCCGGTGCCGCGTGACACCGCCATCCGCGAACTCGTCGCGCGCGCGGCGAAGGCGAACGGCGTGGGGACGGCCTCCGATCTGGCCGACTATTGGCGCCTCAGGGATCGGCGCGCTGTTCTCGCCGCGATCGGGGATCTGCAGGACTCGGGAGTGCTCCGTCCGGTCACGGTGGACGGCTGGACGTCGGCGGGTCGCCCGGCCAAGGCCTGGGTCCATCGCGACGCCGTGCTTCCCCGACGGGTCGACGCCGCGGCGATCCTCACCCCGTTCGACCCTGTGGTCTGGTTCCGGGAACGCGCCGAGCGGCTGTTCGGGTTCGAATACCGGATCGAGATCTACACCCCCGCACCTCGGCGGCGGTTCGGGTACTACTCCCTGCCGGTCCTGATCGGCGACGAGATCGTGGGGCGCGTCGACCTGAAGGCCGATCGCGCATCCTCAACGCTCCTGGTGCAGTCGGCGTGGTGGGAGCACGGGCGACCCGCGGATGCCGCGACACGCCTGGCCGACGAGCTTCGCGCCGCGGCGCGCTGGCAGGGGTTGGAGTCGATCTCGGTCTCGCGCTGGGGGGATGCCACCGACGACCTGTCGCGCGCGCTCCCGGGGGCGCTCCGGCATGAGAGGTCGCACGTGGAGGCGGTCGCACTGGCCCCGGACGAACCCGCGATCGAACAACCGGCTGGCGTTAGCGTAGAAGCGTGAAGCGTGGAGCTGTCGTCGGCATCGCCGCCGGCGCTGCGGCCGCGCTGATCATCGGCGGGAGTCTCGTCTGGTGGCTCCTGAATCGAGCGCCCAGCGCCGAGGACGCGGCCCGCAGTTACCTGAATGCGCTCGCGGCCGGTGACTTCGAAGCGATCGAGGCCATGCGCGCGACCAGACTGGATGCCGAGGCGGAGCGGATTCTCGCAGAATCGTTCCGCGGAGCCGAGTCCTTCGTCGCGGATCCGCGCATCGAGGAGATCCGGTCCGCGCAGGACACGACGAGTGTGCGCGCATCGGCGGAGATCGCCGGCGACCGGCACGACATCGTCTTCGTCCTCGCAGAAGACGGCGCCGGCTGGACATTGACCGGCGACTACCTCGCCTCGCTGGAGGCGTCCGCGGTACTGTCAGCAACCGGAGAGCTCATCGGCGATTCGGTCTGGGTGAGTGGCGCACTTGCGCCGGCGGGAAGCGACCTCGCGCTGCTGCCCGCCGAGTACCGGCTCGAGGCAGCGCCCCGCGGACTGCTGAGCGGGACGAACTCGGTGGCTCTGAGCAACGACGAGCCCTCCACTGTGGTTCTGGAGGCGTCGATCACTCCCGAAGCCGGCACGATGGCCCAGGAGCAGATCGACGCCTACGCCGCGGCGTGCGCGCAGCCTGCCGCGGCCGTCCCCGCGGATTGCGGACTGCGTGTGCCGTGGGCGGCTGACCTCGCATCCCTGACGTCCGTGGCGTTCCGCATCGACAAGAGCCCCGCCCTCGTCCTCTCCCCCGACCTGCGCTCATTCGCGGCCACGGACGGCGCGGTCGTGGCGACGGCGACCGGTACGACGCGGCAGGGCAGTACGGGGAGCTTCACGTACCGCGCGGACGACTGGGCCCTGCGCGGCTCGGTGTCGTTCGCCGGCGATGAGATGCTGCTTGCGGTCGACTGAGCGGCGGCGTCGAAGAACCGCCGACTCACGATCCCGGGATGCCGGTGACCTCCAGTCCGAGCCACGCCGCCAGTGCGCGGATCTCGTCGTGAACCGCATCGGCGACCTGCGGCTCGAAGGGCTCGTCCTCGTGGATCGCGGCCACCCGCAGCAGCCCGGCCTTGCGGTCCGCCGCGGCATCCAGCTTTCCGATCAGCCGATCGCCGTACAGGATCGGCAGCGCGAAGTAGCCCCAACGCCGCTGAGCCACGGGCTTGTACATCTCGACGATGTACTCGTACCCGAACAGGTCCTGCGCTCGAGCGCGATCGAAGACGAGGCGGTCGAACGGCGACAGGAGCGCGGCGCGCGGCTCGAACGGCTCGGACTGCTCGAGCAGGGTCGCCTCGACGCGCCAGACGCCGTCGGTGTCATCCACCGTCGCCTCCTCCCCGATCTCGCCGACACCGAGGGGCTCGACGGGCTGATCCACAGCTCGGGGACGCGCGATCCCCAGGTAGCCGAGTCGACGCTCGGCACGCCGGTGTGCTGAGTCTTCCGCGCTGAGCGAATCGGCATTGGACGGATACACCCGCTCCGCGACATCCCACACTCGCTCCCTGCCTGTGCGTGCCGACACCGCGACCTCGCCGCGCATTGCGAGGAAGTCGAGCATCTGGCTGACATTGCGGTTGTTCGTCCAGCCCGTCGAGGTCCACGAAACCTGGCTCGTGTCGGGGATCTCACCTGTGCGCAGGGGTCCATCGGCGAGGAGCCGGGCGAGCACGTCGCGGCGGAAGCGGTCGTTCGCGGTGAGCCATTCGCGGTGCCGGACCCACGGCGGCCACGCGCGCATCAGCGGCCGATACAGGGGCAGATCGGCCATGGGACGGTAGAAACCGGCCCATTCGAAGATCGCACGGTCCTCCTCCACCGCCCGGGTGAGATCAGCCGACTCGTACGGCCGCCCGATCCTGCTCCACAGGATGTGGTCGGCGCTGGGCGCGACCGCCGCGGTCGGATCGATGTTGACGATGGCGAGCGCGTCGACCGCCTCGACGATGCCCGCGGACCGCCGGCCGGTCAGGATCTGGGCTCGCACGGCGATTCGCCGCGCATCCTGGCGACTCAGCCGATGGACCATGGTGCGATGCTACGGGCCACCCCGACGGTGATCGCTGCGGACGTCACCCGCTAGAACGCTCCGCCCATGGTCTTCAACCGCTCGATGCGGTCCGGGATCGACGGGTGGGTGGCGAACATCCGGGCCAGACCGTTCGGCCGCAGGGGATCGGCGATCCACAGGTGAGCCATCGACGTGTTCGCCTTCCGGAGCGGGCGGCCGTACTCGCCCAGCTTGCCCAGCGCCGACGCGAGTCCGTCGGGATCGCGCGTGGTCATCGCACTCGTGGCGTCGGCGAGGTACTCCCGCTGGCGCGAGATCGCCGCCTGCACGGCACCCGCGAGCAGCGGGGCGATGAGGGCGGCGACGACGCCGAAGATCAGGAAGATCAGCTGGGCCGGGCCACTGCCGCCGCGCCGGGCGCCGCCGAAGAACGCGAACCGCAGGAACAGATCGGCGAGGATGCCGACCGCCACCACGAGCCCGAAGACGACGAGCGACACACGGATGTCGTAGTTGCGGATGTGCCCCAGCTCATGCCCCAGGACGCCATCGAGCTCGCGGTCGGTCATGACCTCGAACAGGCCGGTCGTGACGGTGATCGATGCCTCCTCGGGCTTGCGGCCTGTGGCGAAGGCGTTCGGCGACGGATCCTCCACGACGTAGAGCTTCGGCATGGGCGTTCCCGTCGCGATGCACAGGTTCTCGACCAGCCGGTAGAACCGCGGGGCGTCGGCGCGGCCCACCTCGACGGCACCCGACATCGCGAGGGCCTCGCGATCAGCGAAGAAGTACTGGAACGTGGCGTACCCCGCGGCGAACACGAGGATGAAGGCGGTGATCCACCAGTTGTTGCCCGCGAGCCAGCCTGCCAGCAACCCGATCGCGCCGAGGAACAGCACGAACACGACGAGGATGAACCACGTGTTGCGCTTGTTGCGCGCGATGGCGCTGTACACGGGCTAGGTCAGAATTGCACCCGAGGCGGCTCGGAGATCGCGGCGCCGTCCACGACCTCGAAGAACTCCCGCTCGGTGAAGCCGAGGTTGCGCGCGAACAGGTTGTTGGGGAAGACCTTGATCTTCGTGTTCAGCTCTCGCACGCCACCGTTGTAGAAGCGGCGGGACGCCTGGATCTTGTCCTCGGTGTCGACGATGGACTGCTGCAGCTGAAGGAAGTTCTGACTCGCCTGGAGCTGCGGATATGCCTCGGCGACCGCGAAGAGCGACTTGAGCGCTTGCTGCATGTGCCCTTCCGCCACCCCCGCCTCGGCGGGCCCGGCAGCGGTCAGCGTCTCGGCTCTGGCTCTCGTGACGTTCTCGAAGACGGCCTTCTCATGGGCCGCGTACCCCTTCACCGCCTCGATGAGGTTCGGCAGTAGGTCAGCTCGCCGCTTGAGCTGAACGGTGATGTCGCTCCACGCCTCGTCGACGCGCACGTTGAGCGCGACGAGCGAGTTGTACGTCGCCCACAGGTAGATGCCGACGATGACGACGAGCGCCACGACGATGAGTACCGGGATCAGCCATTCCCACATGACGCGTGACTCCGTTCGAGGTTTGAGTTCATACTAACCGCGGGCACGTTCGCCGATGAGAGCCGTCTCACGACTCCCAGCCCTTACTCACCGAGCACGCGATCGAGGTACCGATTGCGGAACATGCGATCCGGGTCGAGGCGGTCGCGAAGGGCGATGAAGTCGTCGAACCGGGGATACCGGACGCGCAGGTCGGCGGCATCCAGGAAGTGGATCTTGCCCCAGTGCGGGCGCCCGTCGAAACCGAGCATGATCTGCTCGACCGCCTCGAAGTATTCGGTGGGGTCCTCGCGCCAGTACCGGTGCACGGCGATGTATCCCGATGCCCGGCCATGAGCCGTGGACAGCCACAGATCGTCCTCTGCGGCGAACCGCACCTCCAGGGGGAACGCGATGCGCCACCCGCACTCGGCGATGAGATTTCGTACGGCATCGAAGGCCGGTCGCACATTTTCGGCGGGCAGTGCAAACTCCATCTCGCGGAACCGCACCGATCGCCCGGTGGCGAATATGCGGTGGGAAGCATCTGTCAGCGCACGGGGCCCCCAGAGCGTCACCGAGAGACGGTTGATCGCGGGCGCCGTCGCCGGCACCGCCCACGCCACGCTGCACGCGGCCTCGTGTGCGGCGCTGCCGATCACGACGTCGTCGACCCACCGGCGAACCGGCTGCGCCGGGGTGCGGACGGCGCTCTCCGGCAGGCGCGTGTTCGTCTTGGTGATCGCCCGGTCGGTGTGCGGGAACCAGTAGAACTCGAAGTGATCCGCTGCGTGCACACGCGCCTCGAGCGATGCGAGGACCGCAGCGAGGTCCTCGGGTCCGTCTTCGGCCTGCAGCACGAACGCCGGCACGCACTGCAGCGTGACCTCGACGAGGATGCCGAGCGCCCCGAGCCCGAGCGCGACGGCCGGAAGCAGCTCGGTGTTCTGGTCCTCGTCGACGACGAGGAGCTCGCCGTCCGCGGTGACCAGCGTCACCCCCGTCACCTGCGTCGCGATGCCGCCGAAGCGCGCGCCGGTGCCGTGGGTGCCGGTCGAGATGGCGCCGGAGATCGACTGGCGGTCGATGTCGCCGAGGTTCGGCATCGCCAGGCCATAGGGGGCCAGCAGCCCGGGGATCCGGTGCAGCCGCGTTCCCGCGCGGAGGGTCACACGGAACCGCTCGCGGTCGGCCGACACCAGCCCCGTGAGGTCGCTCAGATCCAGGAGGACCCCCGGAGCGACGGCGATCCCCGAGAAGCTGTGCCCCGCTCCCACCGCCTTCACCTGCATGCCGTGCGCTGCCGCGGCTCGCACAGCGCGCTGCACTGCCGCCGTCGAGTCCGGCGCCTCGACGCGCTGAGGACGCACCCTGGCCGTCCGGCCCCAGTTCTGCCACGTGCCGCCCGGACGGGTCACAGGAAGCTCTTCCCCTCGCCGCGATAGGTGAGCGCTTCGCCCACCCGCCGGTCCCCGTCGACCAGGTGGTACCGATCGACGCGCTCGGCGAGCTCGCCGCTCTTGGCATGCCGGAACCAGACCCGATCCCCCACCTGCAGCGACCGCGCCGATTCGCCCTGGACCGGCGTCTGCACCTCGCCGGCACCTTCGCGGGGAAGCGTCTGCAGCCCGGGGGGCCAGACGGGCAGCGGCTGGCGCGAGGCGAGCGGCGGACCTGACGCGATCCACCCCCCGCCGAGCACCGTGGCGACGTCGGGAAGCGGCTTGCGGACGACCTCGAGTGCGAAGGCGGCGGCCGGCGCCGGCGCGAAGGCTCGATAGCCGTCGAAGAGATGTCCGGCGAACAGCCCGCTGCCGGCGGTCAGCTCGGTCACGGCGAGGTCGGATGCCGTCAGCTCGAGCGACCCCGTCCCGCCGCCGTTGACGAACTCGAGCCGGGCGATGTCGCGCAGCTCGCCGACGATCGCGGCACGCCGATCGAGCAGCTCCTGAGCCGACCGGCGCTGCATCCAGCGGATGACCCTGTCGCCGGAGCCGGCGGCATCCGCCTGACCAGCGATCTGCGCCTCGTACATGAGAAGCCCGACCAGGCGGAATCCCGGCCGATCGGCGATGGCCCGCGCCAGGCGGGCGACCTCGCCGGGCTCGTGCACGGGCGAGCGGCGGACACCGATGTGGCCCAGGCCAGGTGCGCGCCATGAGGCGTCCGCATCGATCGCGACCCGGATCGTCGCACGCCGGGCGGGCGGGGCGACGGCGTCGACGATGTCGAGCTGGGCCAGGTCGTCCACCATGAGCGTCACCCGCTCGGAGGCGCTCTCATCGGCGGCGAGCGCGGCGAGCGCGGCGCGGTCGACGCTCGGGTAGCCCACCACGACGTCCTCATGGGTCTCGGCGAGCCACAGCGCCTCGGGAAGCGTGAACGCCAGGATCCCCGCATATCCCGGCAATGCCAGCGTCGCATCGATGACCTCGCGCACGCGGACGGACTTGCTCGCCACCCGGATCGGCACTCCCGCGGACCGCACGAGCATGTCCAGTGCGTTGTAGCGCAGAGCCGGGATGCTCAGTGCTGCGACCGGCCCGGATGCCCCGGCGACCGCGTCGCCCGTCGCGCTCCAGTATCCGGCCGGGTCGGTCCAGTCAGTCGCGGAGCTCTCTCCGGCGAGGAGGTCGATCGTCATCGCGTCGGGCTCTCCGGCGGGTGGACACACATGCCGAACAGCCTACGACGCGGGCAGCGCCCGCCACCGCGCATCGTAGTGGCCGACGGACGGCGCTCGAAGCCGGTACCCCCGGTGGGATTCGAACCCACACTGAAGCGATTTTAAGTCGCCTGCCTCTGCCGGTTGGGCTACGGGGGCGCACGCGATGAGCGGACGCCTCCACGGTACCGGTCAGCCCCGGGCGGACACCTTCTGCGGCACCTCCGGCGCGATCGCGACCTTCGCCGGCGCAGCCTCGACGGGCTGCGGCGGGCGCGGACGCGCGGCGAACTCCTCGAACACGTAGCGCGGGTCCTGAACCGCCTGCAGGTTCACCAGGTCACGCCCGAGCCACAGGTTGTTCCACCAGCCCCACACGACGCGGAACTTGCGCTCCCACGAGGGCATGGCCAGGCCGTGGTATCCGCGGTGCGCGACCCACGCGACGAACCCCTTGAGGGCGATGTTGCCGGATTGGAAGACGCCGTTGTACAGGCCGAGCCCGGCGACGGCACCGAGGTTCTTGTGGTAGTACTCGTGAGGCAGCTCACCGCGCAGCACCGCGACCAGGTTCTTCGCGAGCAGCTTGGCCTGGCGGACCGCGTGCTGGGCGTTCGGCACGCAGTAGCCGCCGACCCCGCCGCCGGACAGGTCGGGAACCGCCGACACGTCGCCTGCAGCCCATGCGCCCTCGACGATCTCGTCCTCCGAGCCGACGCGCAGATCCGCGCGGGTGCGGATACGGCCGCGCTCCTCCACGGGCAGGTCGCCACCGCGGACGACAGTCGGGTTGGCCATCACGCCGGCGGTCCAGATGATCAGGTCGCTCGGAATCACCTCGCCCGTGGACAGCTCCACGTTGCCGCCGACCGCACCGGTCACCTGGGTGTCGAGGTGCACGTACGCCGCGCGCTTGGCGAGATCCTTGAGCACCCACTCGCTCGTCTTGAGCGACACCTCGGGCATGATGCGGCTCATCGCCTCGATCAGGTGGAAGTGCGTGTCGTCGAATGTGATCTCGGGGTAGCGGCCGACCAGAGCGGAAGCGAACGACCGCAGCTCGGCGAAGACCTCGATGCCCGCGAAACCGCCGCCGATCACGACGACCGTCAGCAGGCGGTCGCGCTCGGGACCGGGAGGCAGCGTCGATGCCTTGTCGAAGTTGGACATCAGGCGGTCGCGGATCGCGACGGCCTCCTCGATCGTCTTCAATCCGATCGCGTTGTCGGCGATGCCGGGGATCGGGAACGTGCGCGACACGGCACCGGCGGTGACCACGATCTGGTCGTACTCCAGCTCGTACGGGTCGCCCGCGATCGGGGTGATCGTCGCGACCTTGTTCGCGTGGTTGATGCCGGTGACCTTGGCCGCGACCACCTTGGTGCGCTTGAGGTGGCGGCGCAGCGCGACGACGGAGTGACGCGCCTCGATCGAACCGGCCGCGACCTCGGGCAGGAACGGCTGGTAGGTCATGTACGAGAGCGGGTCGACGATCGTGACCTCGGCCTCCCGCTTGCGGAGGTGCTTCTCGAGCTTCCAGGCCGTGTAGAAGCCCGCGTAGCCGCCACCGACGATGAGAATCTTGGGCACGGTGTTGGTCACGGTGGGGAGAACTCCTGGGGTGTCAGCGGCTCGGCGTCCTGGACGCCAATCGGATTCGTCGGACAGCTGCGATGACGCCGAGCGCCACCAGTATAGCGGTGGCAGATGCGCCCATCAGCGGGAGCGTGCCGTAGAGCAGCGTCTCGACGGACGGGAGGAGCGGCGAGGCCACCCTGCCGGCGGCGTCCGCCGGAGGCAGCGGTGCGACCTCCTCGGGGTCGACGGTCGGAGCCGGCTCGGGGTCGGTCTGGGCCCTCCGGTAGACGCGGATCCAGTCCTCGAGGCTCCCCATCGGGTTCGTCGACACCGACGGGACGGTTGCCGAGACGGCGGCCGCGGCATCCACCAAGCCGTACCCGTACAGCAGGTCGGGATCGTCCGGATCGGGGGGCTCCGTCGCCGACGGCCACGGCCGCGCCGTCCGGATGATGCGATTGATCACGTTCGCGGCGTCCAGATCCGGATGCGCAGCGCGGACCAGTGCGGCGACGCCCGCGACGATCGGAGCTGCGCCGCTCGTGCCGTTCCACAGCACGAGCCTGCCGTCCGCCGAGACACCCACGAGGTCTTCGCTCGGCGCGGAGACGCCGATGGTGATCCCCTGCGTCGACGCCTCGAGGCTCGCCCTCCCCTGCGGGTCCACTCCGGCGACGGTGAGGACGCCCGGGATCGTGGCGGGGGCGCCGACCCGCGATGTGCCGGCACCTCTGTTGCCGGCAGCGACCACGATCACGACGTCGTTCTCGAACGCATAGAGGAACGCGGAGTCCCAGCTCTCGTCCCAATCGGGGCTGTTGGTGGTCAGCGACAGATTGATCACATCTGCGCCGTTGTCGACCGACCAGCGGATGGCCTCGGCGATCTGCTCGCTGAACGGGACCTTCGTGGACGAGCCGAAGCCCACCGAGACGGCGAGGAGCTCGGCCTCGGGCGCGACGCCGATCATGCCGGTGCCGGGACCGGTGCCCCGTGCCGCGGCCAGCGAGGCGACCCAGCTGCCGTGGTTGGCGTCGACCGCACCGACCGGAGTCCGCCCGTCTGACGAACCGACGCCGGAGACGTCGGTGCCGCCGACGACGGCGCCCTCGAACTCCACCGGGCCGCGTCCGACGCCCGTGTCGATGATCGCGATCCGCACTCCCGCGCCGCGCGTCGTGGTCCAGGCGGACTCGATGCCGTACTCGTCCAGCCAGTACTCCGCCGCCCGGACCGGATCGGCGTTGGCGGGGGCGGGCACGGACGCCGCGGCGGGCAGAGATGCGGGGGCCCGCACGGCCGCCGGGGCCGGCACGGCCGCCGCGCCGGTCAGGAGCACCGTCGCGAGAACCGTCGCGGACACCGCGATGGCGCGGCTCCTCATCCGCCCGCTCCGGGTTCGGCGCACACGCAGCGCTCCGGCGACCACGACGAGAGCGCGAGCGCGCGGTCGCCGATCGGATTGACTCCGGGGCCGGCCGCGAGCGAGTGCGCGGCCAGGGCGTGCAGGCACTTGACGCGCGTCGGCATCCCTCCGGCCGAGATGCCGTCGATCTCGTCGACATCGCCGTACCCGCCGCGGTCGCGCAGGTAGGCCTCGTGCGCTCGTCGGTATGCCGCTGCCAGATCGGGGTCGGCGGCGAGCTCGTCGCTCAGCGTCCGCATGACCTGTGTCGCCTCGAGCCCCGACATCGCGGCCGTGGCCGCCGGGTGGGTGAGGTAGTAGAACGTGGGGAACGGCGTCCCGTCCGCCAGTCGGGGAGCCGTGGAGACCACCGTGGGATTGCCGCAGACGCAGCGCGCCGAGATGCCCACGACGTCACGGGCCGGACGGCCGAGCTGCGAGCGCAGCACGACCAGATCGGCCTCGCTGACTGGCGGGAACGGCGGTGTGGTCACGCCGCCAGGGTACCGCCATGGGGCTGAGCCGGGGCTGGGCCCGGCAACTCGCAGCCTTCGGGCTACGGAGCCTCCGAGGGGGACTCGGACGGTACCGTGTCGGGCACTCCGATCACCGGCGCCTTGACGGTCTGCGCCATGCCGGCCACCGCGACCGAGCGCACGAATTGGGACATCCAGTCGGTGCGCGTCTGCTCGACCTGGTCGCTCACGGTCGCCTGCTCCTGCGGTACGAGCGCAGGGGGCAGGTCGTTCTCCACGAGGTACACGACCTCGCCCGGCCGGACGTAGTAGAGCCGCTCGCGGGCCTGCGTCGTGATGTACGCCGGATCCGTCCATCGGTCGCGCTGCGCCTCGAGGTCTGCCACGTCGTCCCTGCTCACCTCCACAGACGCCTGCAGGGCTGCGATCTGCTGGCGCTGATCGACGTACGTGCCGATCGTCGGCACCAGGACGAACGCCGCGAGCACGACGAGTCCGAGCATGATGACCATGAAGCCCGACAGACGGATGCCGCCCAGCCAGCCGCGCACGTCGACGGGTCGCCGAGCTGGACGTCGTTCCGGACGCTTCCGCGGCGGCCGGCCGGAGTCCCGGGAAACGCCGGAAGGGGGAGCCATCGTGTCGTCCACGGCTCCCCCTCCCCTGCGTCTGCTGTCGCTATCCCTCGTACCGGGGGAAGGCCGACCGGCCGGCGAACTCCGCCGCATCGCCCAGCTCTTCTTCGATGCGCAGAAGCTGATTGTATTTCGCGACCCGCTCGCTTCGGGCGGGCGCGCCGCTCTTGATCTGACCCGAGTTCACCGCGACGACGAGATCGGCGATCGTGGTGTCCTCCGTCTCGCCCGAGCGGTGCGAGAACATCGTGGTGTAGCCGGCGCGGTGGGCCATGTCGACGGCATCCAAAGTCTCGGACAGCGTGCCGATCTGGTTCACCTTCACCAGCAGCGAGTTCGCGACGCCTCGCTTGATGCCGTCCGCCAGGCGGGTCGGGTTGGTGACGAAAAGGTCATCGCCGACGAGCTGGATCTTCGAACCGAGCTTGTCGGTGAGATGCTTCCAGGCGTCCCAGTCATCCTCGGCGAGTGCGTCCTCGATGGTGACGATCGGGTACGCGTCGGCCAGTTCCACGTAGTAGTCGGTGAGCGCCTCGGCCGTCCAGTCCTTGCCCTCGAAGACGTACGCGCCGTTCTTGAAGAACTCGGTCGCCGCGACATCCATGCCCAGGGCGATCTCGGTGCCGGGAGTGAAGCCGGCCTTCTCGATCGCCGTGATGAGGAAGTCGAGCCCTTCGCGGTTGCTGGGCAGGTCCGGTGCGAAGCCGCCCTCATCGCCGAGTCCGGTCGCGTATCCCGCCTTCAGCAGCTCGCCCTTGAGGACGTGGTAGGTCTCCGTCCCCCAGCGCAGCGCCTCCGCGAAACTGGATGCGCCGATGGGGGCGAGGAAGAACTCCTGCATGTCGATGCCGTTGTCGGCGTGCGACCCGCCGTTGATGACGTTGAACAGCGGCACCGGGAGGATGTGGGCGTTCGGGCCGCCGAGGTAGCGGAACAGCGGAAGGTCGGCGGAGTCGGCCGCCGCCTTGGCGACCGCGAGGCTCACCCCGAGGATGGCGTTCGCACCTACGCGGCCCTTGTTCTCGGTGCCGTCGACCTCGATCAGAATCTCGTCGATCACGCGCTGCTCGCTCGCCTCGACGCCCTCCAGTGCAGGTCCGAGCTCGTCGATGACGGCGGCGACGGCCTTGAGCACGCCCTTGCCGCTGTAGCGGGTCTTGTCGCCGTCACGCAGCTCGTATGCCTCGAAGGCGCCGGTGGACGCGCCGGAGGGGACGGCCGCCCGCTGGACGATTCCGTCGTCGAGGAGGACCTCCACTTCGACGGTCGGGTTTCCGCGCGAATCCAAGATCTCGCGCGCGTTGACAGCCTCGATTAGTGCCACAGAGGACTCCTTGTGTGGTGGAGGGTGGGTCGGGAGCGTCTTCGGTCCGCCGGTCAGTCTATCGACGCGGATGCCGCCGCCACAGGAAACGCCCCCCTGGAGTCGCGGGAGCAGCGGTCACAGGACGACCGCGATCGCCACGCCGTCCCAGCCTTTGAGGTCGAGGGTCTGCAGCGCCGTGGCGTCGAACCGCGGGTCGCGACCGAGCAGCTCGAGGGCGCGCTGCGTGCCGATCACCTGCGGGTTCATCGTCGCCGGGTTGGCCACTTCTCCCCCGCGTCCGATGTTGTCGACGACGACGACGGTGCCGGGATGCCCGAGCCGCGCCGCCCAATCCAGGTAGATCGTGTTCGACTCCTTGTCGGCGTCGATGAAGACGAGATCGAACGGCTCCTCGCTCTCGAGGGTCGGCAGCACGTGCTCGCCGCGCCCGATGCGGATGTCGACCTTGTCGCTGACGCCCGCACGTTCGAGGTTCGCCCGGGCCACCGCGGCGATGCGCGGCTCGGCTTCGATCGTGACGACGACCCCGTCGTCGGGGATGCCGCGGGCCATCCAGATCGTCGAGTACGCGCCGAGCGTGCCGATCTCGAGCACGCGCCGCGCTCCCGAGATGCGTGCGAGCAGGTGCAGCAGCTTGCCCGATACCGGCGCGACCTCGATCGGCGGCAGTCCGGCCGCGTTCTGCTCGGCGACCGCGGTCTCGAGCGCATCGTCGTGGCCGACGAGCGTCTTGGTCAGGTACGCGTCGACGCGTCGCCAGGTGTCGGGTGTGGGTGCGTCCATGACCCCAGCCAATCCCGCGTGACCGGGCGCGTCAACCACCGCGCGCGCCGCCCCTCGGTCTCCGCCGGCGTTTCCCGGTGATGCCGCCGAGACTGCAACTGCACATCGAGACTGCGGGATTCACCCGCTGTCTCGACCCGCGGATGAAGTCTCGCGGGTGGGAGAGCGGGGCTAGGTGAGGGGCTTGTAGTCGAGCGTGTCGGGCGTCGCCCCGGTCGAGACCGTCGCGAAGGAGGTGTATCCGTCGGATGCCGCGCGCTCGAGCAGCGCCTTCAGGTTCTTGGGTCGCTGCTCCAGTCGCACCCGCGCGCCGTCGGCGGTCAGCGCCGCCTTGAGAGCCAAGAGCTCGCCCAGCGCAACCTCGCGGTCGTGCACCAGCACGATCGCGCGCTCGTCGTCGTCTGCGGAGTCTGCGACCAGGTCGACGAGCCGCTCGAACCCGAGCGAGAACCCGACGGCCGGCACCTCCTGTCCCAGGAAGCGCCCGATCATCCCGTCGTAGCGGCCACCCCCGCCGAGCGAGTAGTCCACGCTCGGGTGAGCGAGCTCGAAGATCGTCCCGGTGTAGTAACCCATGCCGCGCACGAGGAACGGGTCGAACGCGAGCGGCAGGTCACCGGGCTGCGCCGAAGCCGGGCGGCTCGCCGCGACGGCGGCACCGATCCCGACGAGGTGTGCCACGACGTCGTCGGGGGCTCCTTCGGGGAGTGCGTCGCGGATCTGGGACTCTCCGAACGGATGCTGTTCCCGCGTCCGCGGCCGCACCAGGAACGCTTCGAACCGCTCGACGGCTGCGGGCGTCGCCGCGCGGTCGCGAAGCTCCGCCACGACGCCGGCGGGGCCCGCCTTGTCGAGCTTGTCGATCGTGATCAGCACGGCCGGCCGCTCGTCCGGGGCGAAGCCGAAGCTCTCCAGCATCCAGTCCAAGGCTCGACGATCGTTGATCCGCACACGGCTGCCGTCGAGGCCGAGGGCGTCGACCGCGTCGAGCGTCGCCACGATCAGCTCGGCTTCGGCACGGGGCGAGGCATCCCCCACGATGTCGATGTCGCACTGCATGAACTGGCGGTAGCGGCCCTTCTGCGGTCGCTCGGCACGCCACACCGGCGCGATCTGGACGGCACGGAAGACCGCCGGCAGGTCCGCGCGATGACTCGCGTAGAAGCGGGCCAGGGGCACGGTCAGGTCGTAGCGAAGCCCGAGGTCGGCGAGCTCGGCCGGGTCGTCGGCGGCGGCACGGATCGCGTCCGCGTCGAGGCCGCGCTTGAGAACGTTGTACGCGAGCTTCTCGTTGTCGCCGCCGATGCCGGCGTGCAGTCGCGCATGGTCCTCCATCACAGGGGTCTCGATCTCGTCGAAGCCGTGCGCACGGTAGCGCCGGCGGATGACGGCGAGGACCCGCTCGCGGCGGGCCTTCTCAGCAGGGAGGAAATCGCGCATGCCGCGCGGCGGGTTCACGGATGCCACGGTCTCATTGTTCCAGGTGCGCCCCGTCGGCTCGCGCGCGGCGACGCGGGCTCAGGCGACGCGCCGGAATCAGGACGATAGGTCGCCGATCTCTCCTGATCCGGCCGCATCTCCTGATCCGGTCGCGGACTCGGCGGAGCGGATGTCGGCCGAAAGCGCGCGCAGCCGCTCGCGCAGCGCCCGCTCGGCATCCCAGCCGTGTGCGCGCGCGGCGGCGACGAGGGCGAGGAGGGCGTCGCCGAGCTCCGCTTCCGATCGAGGAGCGGACGTTTCGTCTCGCCCTGCGGGCTCGCTCAACGACCGGGCGTCAGGAGCGGACGTTTCGTCTCGCCCTGCGGGCACGCTCAACGACCGGTGGGGTGCCGAAACGTCCAGGTCGACGCCGGCCAGAGCCGCCTTGCCCACCAGCTTCTGTGCGAGGGCGAGCGTCGGCATCCGCTCGGAGACGCCGTCGAGCACGCTCGTGCGAGCGCTCTTCTCGTGCGCTTTGGCCGCGTTCCACAGCACGAGCACCTGCTCCGGCGTCTCGGCGACCTCGCCGGCGAACACGTGCGGATGCCGGCGCACCATCTTGTCGGTCAGGCCCCTGGCGACGTCATCGATGTCGAAGGGATCCTCCGGGTCGCGTGAGGCGATCTCGGCGTGGAACAGCACCTGCCACAGCAGGTCGCCGAGCTCTTCGCGCAGCTCGACGCGCGTGCCCGACTCCACGGCGTCGATGAGCTCGGAGCTCTCCTCGACGAGGTACGGCACGAGTGCGCGGTGGTCGATGCGCTGCGTCCACACGCACCGGTCGCGCACCGCGTGCATCGTTTCGGCGGCCGCCCGCAGCGGATCGCCGCCGGCATCCCGCGGGTCTGGGGCGCGGGAGGAGGGGTCGGTGTCGGTCACGCGGGAACCTCCGCTGCAGCTGTGGCGGCGAGCCGCCGATGGTGTCGTGCCCGCCACGATACGAGCGCTCCGGCAAGCACGAGTGCGATCAGCGACCCCGCGAGCACGCCGAGGATGGCCTGGTCGCGCACGAAGGGCGCCTCGCTGAACGCGAGGTCGGCGAGCAGGAGCGAGACGGTGAAGCCGATGCCGCCGAGCGCGCCGGCGGCCAGAAGGTCGCCGAAGGCAAGTCGCTGGTCACCTGCGCCGGCCGCGATGCGCTGGGCGAGCCATCCCGCACCGGCGATGCCGATCACCTTGCCGATCGGCAGCGCGAGCAGGATCCCCCAGAAGGCCGGTGACAGATCGGATGCCGCCACCTGCGGGATCGGCACGAGAGCCGCCATGAACGCGAACACCGGCAGGATGATGGCATTGACCCACGGCTCGATCGCGTGCCGCACCACCAGCGCAGGGGTCTGTGCCATCGCAAGTCCAAGCAGTACGCCGGCGATCGTCGCATGCACGCCGGAGGCCAGCACCAGCACCCAGGTCGTGACGGCGAGGAGCACCAGCGCTCCCGCGATGAGGCCTCGCGCGCGGGTGTCGAGCATCCGGCTCAGTATCGCGAACGCCACGACCGCCAGCAGAGCCAGCGCGAGCATCCCGAGATTCACGTCGGTCGCGAACAGGACGGCGATGAACACGATGCCGACGATGTCGTCGAGGATCGCCAGCGCCAGCAGGAACACGCGGACGGAGGCGGGTAGGCCGCGCCCGAAGACGGCGAGCACTCCCAGCGCAAAGGCGATGTCGGTGGCGGTCGGCACCGGCCATCCGGCCTCGACGCCGCTGCCCGCGGTCACGGCGAGGTACACCGCGATCGGCACGACGACGCCGCCGGCCGCGGCGATCGCCGGCTGGATCGCGCGGCGGAAGCTCCGCAGCTCGCCGCGGGTCAGCTCGAACTGGAGCTCCACCGAGACGGAGAAGAAGAAGATCGCCAGCAGTCCATCCGACACCCAGTGCGCGAGGGACAGATCCACGGCGGTGCCCGCGATGCCGACGTGGGTTGCAGAGAACTCGAGTACAGCCGCGCCGATCGGCGAGTTGGCGACCGCCAGACCCGCGATCGCGGCGACCAGAAGCAGGATCGCCGGGAATCGGGCCGAGCGCAACAGCGACATGTCCCTCCATCGGGTGTCCGGACCGTGGCACCCGCTCGCGTCGTCGGCGCACCGCTCAGTCGGTCACGGCAGCCTGATCCGAGCCCGGCAACACCGTGCTCCATGCTAGCGACGACGGGCCGCGGCATCCGTGAAACACGGAACATCCGCGAAACACCACGGCATTAGCGTGGAGCGCATGCGCGAGCTCACCTCCACCGAAGTGATCGACCTCGTCGGGCGATTCGAGGCGGGGCAGGAGATACCCGAACGGATGCGCGCCGATGTGCGCATGCTCGGAGCGCTTCTGGGCCGCATCCTGCGCGAGAGCGGCTCACCGGGGCTGTACGAGGACGTGGAGCGGCTCCGCGTTGCGACGATCCACGCGTACACCGACGAGTCGCCGGAGGCGTTCGCGAGGGCCGCCGACATCGCCGACTCGTTCACGGTCGAACGCGCCGACGAGGTGGCCCGCGCGTTCACCTGCTACTTCCATCTCGTGAACCTCGCCGAAGAGCACCAGCGCGTGCGGATCCTGCGGGAGCGCGACGGAAGGCCTGATCGTGAAGAGGCGACCGACTCGGTCGCCGCCGCCTTCGTGCGCCTCGCCGCCGAGGTCGGCGACGACACCGCGCTCGCCCGCCTGCAGGGTCTCCGCTTCCACCCGGTCTTCACCGCGCACCCGACCGAGGCGCGGCGGCGCGCCATCTCGACGAGTATCCGGCGACTCGCCGCCTTCCTCGAAGAGCACGACGCATCGCTGCGCAACGGTGCGGACCAGCGTCGCGCCGAGCGGCGGATGCTCGAAGAGATCGACACCCTCTGGCGCACGGCTCCGCTGCGGCCCGAGAAGCCCTCCCCCACCGACGAGGTGCGGGCGGTGATGGCGGTCTTCGACGAGACCCTGTACACCGCCATCCCGCACGTCTACCGGCGCGTCGACGATGCTCTGCAGGGCCCGGCCGCGGGCGGGCGGGCGCCGGTGGTCAGACCGTTCGTGCGGGTCGGCTCGTGGGTCGGCGGCGATCGGGACGGCAACCCGTTCGTCACGGCATCTGTCACCCGCAAGGCCGCCGCGATCGCGAGCGAGCACGTCCTGCTGGGACTGGAGCGCACCGCGAACCGCATCGGGCGCGGCCTGACCCTCGACGCCTCCACGACTCCGCCGAGCCCCGCCCTGCTCTCGCTGTGGCAGCGGCTCAAGGCGGCCGACGAAGACGCCGCGATCGAGGTGGCGAAGCGCTCGCCCAACGAGCCGCACCGGCGGATCCTGCTGCTGCTCGCCCGGCGGATCGCCGCGACTCGCGCGCGCAACGCGGACCTGGCGTACCGCGACCCGGAGCAGCTGATCGCCGACCTGCGGATCGTGCAGGACTCGCTGGTCCGGGCGGGCGCGCCGCGGCAGGCGTACGGCCATCTGCAGCAGCTGCTCTGGCAGGTCGAGACCTTCGGCTTCCACCTGACCGAGCTGGAGGTGCGCCAGCACTCGGCCGTGCACGCGAAGGTGCTGGCCGAGCTCGATTCGGGTGCGCCGCGCACCGAGCTCACCGAAGAGGTCCTTGACGTCTTCCGCGCGGTCGCGTTCCTGCAGGAGCGCTACGGACCACGCGCCGCAGGCCGCTACATCGTGTCGTTCACCCAGTCGGCCGACGACCTCGCGAACGTGCACCGGCTCGCGGAGTACGCGGCGGGCCCCGGTGGCGCGACGCCGGTGCTGGACGTCATCCCGCTGTTCGAGACGTTCGCCGACCTGCAGGCCGCTCCCCGCATCCTCGCGGAGATCGTCGAGCATCCCGAGTTCTCGGCTCGACTCGACGCGACCGGGCGGCGCCTGGAGGTGATGCTGGGCTATTCGGACTCGTCGAAGGACGTCGGACCGGTCGCGGCGAACCTCGCCCTGTACGAGGCGCAGGCCGCGATCGCCGCGTGGGCTCTGCGCAACCGCATCGAGCTGACGCTGTTCCACGGACGCGGCGGTGCCCTCGGACGGGGCGGGGGTCCGGCGAACTCCGCCATCCTCGCGCAACCGCCGCATTCGGTCGACGGCCGCTTCAAGCTCACCGAGCAGGGCGAGGTGATCTTCGCCCGTTATGGCGATCCGGCCATCGCGATGCGGCACATCGACCAGGTCGCCGCGGCCGTGCTGATGGCCTCGGCGCCGTCGATCGAGGAGCGCAACAGCGACGCGGCGAAGCGATACGCGTCGGTCGCCGCGACGATGGACGCGGCATCCCGGGATCGGTTCTTCGAACTCGTGAAGGCGCCCGGGTTCGCGCCGTGGTTCGCTCAGGTCACCCCGATGGAGGAGGTCGGGCTGCTCGCGCTGGGCTCTCGTCCGGCACGGCGGGGGCTCTCGGTGGAATCGCTGGAAGACCTCCGGGCCATCCCGTGGGTGTTCGCGTGGACGCAGGCCCGGATCAACCTGGCCGGGTGGTTCGGGCTCGGCACCGCGCTGGATGCCGTCGGCGACGAGGATCTGCTGCGGCGGGCGTACCAGGAGTGGCCGCTCTTTCACACCATGGTCGACAACGTCGCGATGAGTCTCGCGAAGGCGGACCCGCGCATCGCACGGCGTTACCTCGATCTGGGCGACCGCGAGGATCTCGCTGAGATCGTCATGGACGAGATGGCGCTGACGCGTCTGTGGGTGCTGAGGGTCACCGCCGGTGCAGACGTGCTCGACAACAAGCCGGTGCTGCAGCGTGCGGTCAAGATGCGCAGCCCATACGTCGACGCGCTGTCGCTGCTGCAGCTGCGTGCGCTGCGCGCCCTGCGCGATGATGCAGCCGCGGGGCGTGCGGCCGACCCCGAGCAGCAGCGCCTCCTGCTGCTGTCGGTGAGCGGAGTCGCCGCCGGCCTTCAGAACACCGGCTGACGCGCGTCGCTGCGTCGGTCGGCGCGCGACCCGGGTACCTTGGGCGCCATGACGAGGACATGGGATGACAGCGCCGTGGCCCTCAGGCCGGCAGAGATCTGTCCGGTCTGCGAGTCGGTCGAGGTGAGCGACATCGAGCAGGACTGGTTCGTGCTCGAGCTCGATCGCGGTGACGAGGTGCGCCGGGATGCCGGCGACGTCGTGGTCGAGTTCGCCTGCCGCGCGTGCGGCTCGCACTGGCACTGAGCTCTCCCCGACCGGAACGGGCGTTCCGCCGGAGATCTCCCGCAGATGGCGATCCCGCGGAGACGGCTGCGACCGGGCGATCAGTCGAGTTGGACGTCGCGTTCGTGCCGTGCGAGGCTGCGGCCGTACCGCTCCGTGAGCTGGACCATCAGGTCCGGTGTCTCGCGGTCGATGCCGAAGACGTATCCGGGGAAGTCCAGCTCCTTCTGCGCCGCCCAGATCTCCTCGTGACGCTCGGGCGGGAGGATCTGGACCGGATCCCCGACCGCGACCCAGCCGATCGGAACCACGCTCTGCGGTGGCAGCACCGAGCGCAGGTGGACGACGGCGTTGATGCGCACCTCGCTGCGTTCGCCGATGCGAGCGCCGTTGAAGATCCGCGTTCCGGTCGCGAGGAACACCTCGTCGCCGATCGTGGCTCCCGAGACGCTGGCCATCGGACCGACCAGCGTGTGGTCGCCGATGTGCACGGGGTTGGTCGAGCTGGCGCGGATGAGGGCGTTCTCCATCACGATGACGTTCTCGCCGAGCGTGATGGGGCCTCCCTCCGCAGTGATGACGGCACCGTGCAGGATCTGGCAATCGGCGCCGATCTCGACATCTCCGCTGATCACCGCCGTCGGCGAGACGACCGCGTCGCGATGGATGCGGGGCTTCGCCCCGAGATGCTCGAACTTCATCGTCCCCTCCGCCTGTTCACTTGGAGTACCGCACTTTCCGGGGCTGTTTCAGGCCGAGCATGTAGGGCATGCCCTGCCCGACCGCCGCGAACGTACTGCCGAGCCGCGCCCGCCAGGACGGCGCGCGCAGCGGCGCCAGGGAGCCGTCGAGGTCGGCCACGTCGACGAAGTACGCGCGGACGGTGCCGATCCCCTCGAGATCGGGCGAGATCTCGTGGACCGGAGCGGGCAGCGAAGCCTCGTCGGTGCTGTACAGCTCCTCGGACAGCAGAACGTACTCGGGTATCCCCACCGGATTCTTCAGCAGCCGGTGGACGAGGATCACGTCGATTCCGACCAGCTTGGTACGCCCGCGGATGTTCTGGGTGGCCACCTCACCCACGTGCGCCACGAACTTCAGCTTGAGATTCCCTGCCTCTTTGCAGCCGCCGCACGGACAGAGGTTCGTCGCGACGTACTGACGCTCGAGGTGGAAGGCGCGATGCATGGCGACAGCGACCTGCAGGATTTCGGTGACGGTCTGATCAGGGTTCTTGCTGCCGGCCCGGCGGGACAGGAACGCGGCGTCCCCCTCGATCTCGACGAGGTCGAACCCGCGGGCGGCCTGGATCATCCGGTCGAGAATCCGTGCCGTGTTGACCTCGGCGTGAGCCAGGCTCATGCGGTGCGTGCTCATGTACTCGGTGTAGCCGCCGATGTCCGCGATCAGGAGGGCGGCACGCTCGGACGTCATGCCTCACACTCCCATCTGCGCCGCCCCATCTCAACTGACCGAACAGTCATGTCGCGGCCGGCGGTTCGTCGAACGGCTCCCGCGGCCGGAACCGGTCGAGCTGGTGATCCACTCCGGCGGCGGCCGCCTGTGCGCTCGGGGTGTAGCCGAGGACGACGGAGATGAATCGATCCGAGCCGAGCGCACGCAGCCCCAAGGCGGTCCGAGCCACGACGGTGGCGGTCCGGCGGGTGCGGCGCAGCAGCGCGATCTCGCCGAAGCCCTCCCCCGGCCCCAGCGTCGCCACGACGCTGCCGTCGCCCACGACGTCGGCTTCGCCCGACTCGATCACGTAGTAGCGGTCGCCGATGTCGCCCTGGGTGATGACCGCTCGGCCCGCCGGCACCTCCATGGGCTCCAGACCGCGGGCCAGCTGCTCGATCGCCGGCAACGGCAGCGGGTGGAACATGGGGACCTGCTGGAGGAGCCCGATGTCCAGGTCGAGGAGGTCGACGGATCTGTCCAGACGGCGGAGCCGCCACCACGATGCCACCGCGAGAACCGGGCACACCAGCCCGATCGAGATCAGCGCCGCCTCGACCCCGAGCCATTCGATCACCGCCGAGGCGAGGATCGCACCGAGCCCGATCGACACCGCGACCAGGCTCTCCAGCACTCCGAAGACACGCGCCAGCACCGCATCGGGTGCCAGTCGCCCGATGAGCGTGAAACCCGCGACATCGATCAGCGCGTTGCCCACTCCGACGAAGGCGAGCAGAAAGAGCGCCGCGGCCTCCTGCGGAAAGACGCCCACCAGCGCGATCGGCAGCCCCCACAGGCCGACTCCGACGGCGAACCACGCACCCAGTCGACCGGTTCCCACCAGCAGGGACGCCCCGAGCGAACCCGCCACCGCCCCGACGCCGACGGCCGCCATGAGCGCTCCCACCCCGGGATCGCCGGTCCCCAGCAGCTCGATCGCGACGACCACCGAGAACACCGTGAGCGCACCGCGGGTCAGGGATTGGGCTGCCGCAAGGCCCAGGATGAGCAGGAGGTCACGACTCCGCGCAACGGCGCGCACACCCTCGACCGCCTCCTTCAGCAGGTGGGGGCGGCGCGCCGCGGCCGGGCGCGGCGGGGCGTCGTAGCGCACCCGCAGCAGCAGAAGCGCGGCCCAGAACGACGACGCCGCCGCCACCGCGAAGACGACCGACACGTCGGTGAACGCGAGCAGGACCGCCGCCAGCAGGGGACCCACGAGCGTGGCCACGGAATCGAGCAGACCCCGCACGACGTTGGCGCTGGCCAGTTCGTGGCCGGTGCGGCACAGTGTCGGCAGAAGCGCCGAGTGCGCGGGCCGGAACAGGGTGGCGGCGATCGTGGAGAGCACGGCCAGCGCGTAGACGACGATCACAGGCCCCGCCAGTGCCACCGTCACCGCAGCGATCGCGGTGGCGAGGCCGCGGAGCGTGGAGACCACGACCAGAACACGCTCGCGCCGACCTCGGTCGGCGAACGGGGACAGCAGCGGTGCCAGGAGTGCAGAGGGAAGCATCCTCAGCAGCCCCACCAGGCCGAGGGCGAGCGCGCCGCCGTCGTTATAGGCGACGATGCCGAGTGCGACGGTGAACGCCCACTCGGCCGTCCACGCACCCAGGAAACTGAGCTGGGCGCGCCGCAGATTCGGGTTCCGCCAATTGCTCGTGAAAGCGGCTGCGGCCTCCGCGAGCCTGCTGCGGCTCGCCTCTGGGCCCATGCGGTGACTCTAAGGCCTGCGCCCGGTCCCTGGCCAGCGAACTGAAGGGGCGCCTCCGTCAGGAGGCCGGCGCCGCCTCGGCCGGCACGGCGACCGTCAGCGGGAACAGCTGATCCAGCAGCTGGCGTACCCAGGCGATGAGTTCGGCATCCGCCACCCGCTCCCCGTCCGCGCGCGGGAGGGGGATTACCAGCGCCTCTCCCCCGGCGAGCACCTTCGCGCTCGGGTACAGCCGCTGGAGCCGCACCCGCATCGAGTCGGCGAGGTCGGCGGGCGCGATGCGCAGGTTCGGACCCATTGCGACGACATCGGCGAGGCCCGCCTGGGCGGCGCGCCGGCGCAGCCTCGCCACGGCGAGCAGTCCCTCGGCCTCGGCCGGCAGCTCTCCGTACCGGTCGCGCAGCTCTTCGACGACGGCGTCGATCGCGTCGTCCTTCGCAGTGAGGGATGCCGCGGCCGAGAGCTTCTGGTACGCCTCGAGCCGCAGCCGCTCGCTGTCGATGTACGACTCGGGGATGCGGGCCTGGACCGGCAGCTCCAGCCGCAGCTCGGTCGGCCCCTCGGTCTCCTCACCGCGGAACGTGGCGACCGCCTCGCCGATCATGCGCAGGTAGAGATCGAAGCCCACGCCGGCGATATGGCCCGCCTGCTCGGCGCCCAGCAGATTGCCGGCGCCGCGCAGTTCGAGGTCCTTCAGTGCGACCTGCATCCCGCTGCCCAGGTCGTTGTTGACGGCGATCGTCTCCAGGCGGTCGGCCGCGGTCTCGGACAGCGGATTATTCTCGTCGTAGAGGAAGTAGGCGTAGGCGCGCTCGCGGGCGCGGCCGACGCGACCTCGCAGCTGGTGCAGCTGTGAGAGGCCGTACTTGTCGGCGCGGTCGATGATGATCGTGTTCGCGTTGGCGATGTCCAGACCCGTCTCGATGATCGTCGTCGAGACCAGCACGTCGGCGCGGCGCTCCCAGAAGTCGTCGACGACCTGCTCGAGCGCGTGCTCTCCCATCTGCCCGTGGGCCACGGCCACCCGCGCTTCGGGAACCAGCTCGGCCAGGTGCGCGGCCACCCGCTGGATGGACTGCACGCGGTTGTGCACGTAGAACACCTGCCCCTCGCGGAGCAGCTCGCGGCGGATGGCGGCGGCGATCTGCTTGTCGTTGCGGGCGCCGACGTAGGTGAGGATCGGATGCCGGTCCTCGGGCGGGGTCTGCAGCGTCGACATCTCGCGGATGCCGGTGACCGCCATCTCGAGCGTCCGCGGGATCGGCGTCGCGCTCATGGCGAGGATGTCGACGTTGGTCTTCAGCTTCTTCAGCTGATCCTTGTGCTCGACTCCGAACCGCTGCTCCTCGTCGATGATGAGCAGGCCGAGATCCTTGAAGATGACCTTCTCCGTGAGGATGCGGTGGGTGCCGATGACCATGTCGACGGTGCCGTCGGTCAGGCCGGCGAGGGTGTCGCGCGCCTGCTTGTCGGTCTGGAAGCGCGACAGCGCCCGCACCTGCACCGGGAAACCGGCGAAGCGCTCGGTGAAAGTCTCGAGGTGCTGTTTGACCAGGAGCGTCGTCGGCACCAGCATCGCGACCTGCTTGCCGTCCTGGATGGCCTTGAAGGACGCCCGTACGGCGACCTCGGTCTTGCCGAAGCCGACATCACCTGAGAGCAGTCGGTCCATCGGGATGGCCTTCTCCATGTCGGCCTTGATCTCGTCGATCGTCTGCAGCTGGTCCGGGGTCTCGGCGAACGGGAACGCCTCCTCGAGCTCGCGCTGCCAGGGCGTGTCGGGACCGAAGGCGTGGCCCTTGGCCGCCATGCGCGCGGAGTACAGCTTGACCAGCTCGACCGCGATGTCGCGCACGGCTCGCCGGGCCTTGCCCTTGGCCTGCGCCCAGTCGCTGCCGCCCATCTTCGAGAGGGTGGGCGCCTCACCGCCGACATACCGCGAGAGGAGGTCGAGCTGATCGGTCGGCACGAACAGCTTGTCGCCGGGGTAGCCGCGCTTGGACGGCGCGTACTCGAGCACCAGGTACTCCCGGACGCTCTTGACCGGGTTGCGCCCGCCGCTGGAGACCTCGCGCTGGGTGAGTTCCACGAATCTGCCGATGCCGTGCGTGACGTGCACGACGTAGTCGCCCATCTTCAGCTGCAGGGGATCGACGACGTTTCGCCGTCGCGACGCGAGCTTCTTGACCAGGCGCTGATCGCCGCCGATGGTCCGCCCGTAGAACTCGGCCTCGGTGAGGACGGCGAGCTTCGCATCGGGCACCTGGAACCCGCGCTCGAGGGTCGAGAGCACGACGTGTGCGACGCCGGGCTCGGGCGGCTCGATGACCGCGTCGACCCGCCGCGCCGCGATCCCCCGCTCCGCGAGCACGTCACGGGCGCGCTCCACCAGCCCGGTGCCGGAGGCTGTGACGACGACGCGCCAGCCGTCCGCGAGCAGCCCACCCACATGCGCGGTGGCCCCGTCGACGTTGCCCTGGAACGACGGGACCGACGAACCCGGGACGCGGATCGCCGTGTCGCCCGCGCCCGAACCCTCGAGGAGGCCCTCCGCCGAGGCATCCGCGGCTCCCGAATCGAAGGCGCTGAGCGTCCACCATGCGATGCCGCGATCGACGGCTGCTTCGCGCAGCTGCGGCAGGCTGACGAAATCCCCCGAACCGAGGTCGACCGGGCTCGCCGCCCCTGCGGTCGCCGCGCTCCACGCGGCCTCCAGGAACTCACGGTTCGTCTCGAGCAGGGTGATCGCCCGGGTGACCGAGCGCTCGGGATCGACCAGCGCGATCGCCGACCCCTCCGGAAGGTAGTCCACGACGGTCACGATGTCGTCGACGAGCGCCGGGATCAGCGACTCCATGCCCTCCGCCGGGATGCCCTCGGCCATCTTCTCGAGCATCCCTCGGATGCCGGGGAATTCGTCCTTGAGCTGCCTCGCGCGATCGCGCACCGCCTGGGTCAGCAAAAGCTCGCGGCTCGCCGGGAGGTCGACGGCCGGCACCTCGCCGGGGAGGGAGCGTTGGTCGGCGACGGAGAAGGCGCGGATCTGGTCCACCTCGTCGCCGAAGAACTCCACACGGTACGGGTGGTCTGCGATCGGCGGGAAGACGTCGAGGATGCCGCCGCGCATCGCGAACTCGCCGCGGCGGGAGACCATGTCGACGCGGTGATAGGCGAGCTCGACGAGCCGTTCCGCGACGTCGGCGAGATCGTGCCCGCGCTCGCCGACCGCCAGATGCACCTCGGCTGCGTCGGCGAGGCCTGCAGCCAGCGGCTGCAGCGCACCCCGCACGGACGCCGTGACCACGAGCGGCGTCTCGCCCCTCCAGCGCGCGATGCGCCCGAGCACGTCGAGGCGGTGGCCCACGGTCTCGGGGCTCGGGCTGAGGCGCTCGTGCGGCAGCGTCTCCCACGCCGGGAAATGCATGACCTCGGCTCCGGGAAGGAGCGCCTCCAGCGCGGGGCCGAGCGATTCG
>NZ_DASUNI010000253.1:0-3266 GCF_036277215.1 Microbacterium sp.
CCGTACGCGACGGCGGTGAAGCGATTGAAATCGTAGGTGAACCGGTTCAGCCAGCCAGGCAGTCGGGCTGCGGTGAATGGAATCGCGAATTCGGACGTGCGGGTAAGGAACGGCAGTGGAAGCGAGACGACGAACGGCACCTCCAGGCGCTCAGCAACATGGAGACCACCGAGAGCTTTGGGATGCGCCATGATCACGGTCGGCCGCACACGCTGAGCGATCTCCCACTGCTCGCGCAGAGAGATCCGCATTCCCTCTGCCATTTCACGCGCCAATGTGAGGGCGTGGGCCGGCCCGCGAAGCCAGCTCATCCCGGCGCGCATCGCCGAGTCCATCTCGGTCGCCATCGGCTCGAAGCCGACTTCGGAGGAGACAGACGCACGGTAGGGCTCGGGAGCCGCCAGGACCGCAGCGTGCCCGGCCGCGCTCAATCGCTGAGCAAGAGCCGCAAACGGCTCGATGTCGCCACGGGTACCGAAGGTCAGGATGAGGATGCGCAAGTTCAGTCCAATCGACGAAACGATCGCCGACCAGGCTTCCCGGCACTCCACCGCTCACCATACAACTCCCTGCTCCGATCCGCATCGCCGTCTCCGCGCCAAGCCATGCCCAACAGGCGGTCCCCCGGCGCGGGGTTACAGAGCCGAGGCCGCCGTATTCAGTCGGTCGAAAGAACCTTCGTCGCCCCCGCTCTCGTGGTCTGACTTCCGGCGCCGGAGCGTCTGGGCTGCAACTGGCGATCGGCGCCGCCGTCGGCCGGCTCGCCGTTGGCGTGACGACGCTCGCTCGGCGCCGCATGCCGCTCGGCCGCGAAGGCCCGCCGGGGTCGGATACCGCGGGCCCGCGATTGTTACTCCCGCAAAGTGGCGTAGTGTCGTACGGGTTCCGCGGGATCGCCCGACGGGACATGGTGAGCCGGGAAGTCTGGTCGGCACGTTCTGCGACGTGCAAGGAAAGGCTCCCAATGTCCACTGAAGTGATTGTCCGCGGCGATGACCTCCCGGTTCTCGGACCGCTGACCGTCGTCCAAGCGTCCGGCTCCGACCTCCCCCATGCACTCGTCTGGGGATTGGATCTCGGAAACGAACGGTCGCGGCATGCCGCGCAGAAGCGCCTCCGGCGGGTCGGCCAGGAAGTCGGCGACTACTCCGCCGCGCAGCCCGGATTGAGGCACCTGTTCGTGGTCTACAGCCACGGCGGGTCACTCCCCGAAGGATCCTGCCTGGGCGCCGCGGCGCAAGCCGCGACACGGTTGCACGCCGAATTCGAACGCAGCCGAGGACGCGAGATCGACGTCATCACCGTGGATGTGACCGGCTGGGAGAACGGCGAGCTGTTCCGCGACCGCATCCTCGAGGCCGTTGATGGACGCCACAACTCCCCGGGTGATGCCGCACTCGGATGGCACGACATCCTCGACTCGTCCATCCACGCGGCAGCGATGAATCAGTTCTATTGAATTGGCAAAATGCTGTCGCGGCGCTCGTCGGCAGCGCTCCGATTCAGGGATTCGTATGAGGGCGGTCACCGATCCGTCCGGTGTCCACGTCGGTCACTCCGTCGCGGTTCATGTCGGGGGTCCGCAATCGCTTGGCATCCCACCGCAGGGTGAACCCGGCCAGGACCGCCGCGATGAGGCTGGCGACCAGCACCGCGAACTTCGCGGCGGGCTCGTGGATGCCACCCTCGAAGGAGAGCTCCGCGATCAGGAGTGAGACGGTGAAACCGATGCCGGTGAGAAAACCTACCGGAAGCAGATCCCGGGTGCCGATGCCATCGGGCAGACGCAGCGGTGTGACCTTAGTGACCAGGGCGGTGACTCCGAGAACGCCGATGAGCTTGCCCAGCACCAGCGCGGCCACGATAGCGATCGCTACGGGGTCGGTGAGCGCGCCGAGCGGACCCTCTCCGCCGGACAGCGACACGCCCGCCGCGAAGAAGGCGAACACGGGGAGCGCGATGCCCGCGGACAGCGGCCGGACAACATGCTCGAGCTGCTGCGTACGGGGGACGGCCTCGCCGCGGATGGGCTTGCCCGGTGCGCAGAAGCCGAGCAGCACACCGGCGATCGTGGCGTGCACACCGGAGTCGTGCATGAGCACCCACGCGACGACGGCGAGGGGAACCAGAATCCACCACCGCATCTTCTTCACCCGCACCGCCAGCGCGAAGAGTACGACGACCGCGAACGATCCGAACAGGATCCAGATGTTCACCCCATCGGAGTAGAACAGTGCGATGATGACGATCGCGAGGAGATCGTCGACCACCGCGAGAGTGAGTAGGAACACCCGCAGCGCTACCGGGAGCCCCCGCCCGAAGATGGCGAGCACCGCGAGGGCGAACGCGATGTCGGTCGCCGTTGGGATCGCCCACCCGTGTAGCGCGGGCCCGGGGTCAAGGGCCATCACGATGGCGACGTAGATGATCGCGGGCATCGCCATCCCGCCGACCGCCGCGAGCACGGGGACACCGGCCTGTCGTGGGTTGCGGAGGCTTCCGGCGACGATCTCGTGCTTGAGCTCCACACCGACGACGAAGAAGAAGATCGCCAGGAGACCGTCAGCCGCCCACGCGGAGAGACTGAGATCGAGATGCAGAGCCGCCGGTCCGACGACCGTCTCGGAAAGCGCCCGGTAGCTCTCCTGCCAGGGCGAATTCGCCCACAGCAGCCCGACCGCCGCCGCGCCGATCATCAGGGTGCCCCCCACGACATCGCCGGAAACCCAGGCGAGAAGTCGAGACCAGCGGGAAAGCGGAGCGTGAGAGGTCACAAAGAGGTCCTTCGAGATTCGGGACGCGCATACGAGGTTCGCCGGCGGATCCGCCGACCAGACTTCCCGGCACTCCGCCGCCCAGTTTACGCGGTGCCACCCCGCGACCCGAGCAGGGAGTGGCTATCGCGGCTGCCCCGCCGCCTCCTGGATGGGCAGCGGCCCCGTGACGCTGAGCTCGTTCTCCCAGCACTCGATGCCGCTCACACCCGGCAGCCGATCACGTGTGAAGACCGGATCCCGTCCGTCGCGTCGTTGCAGGGAGTAGTCGCGCAACAGCTTGAAGCCGATGCCGGAGAGCAATCCGATCGCGATGAGGTTGACGATCGCCATCAGACCCATGATGCCGTCGGCGGTGTTCCAAATCAGGTCCGCGGAGGCGATCGACCCGACGAAGATGACGACGACCACGAGGGTGCGATAGGCCTGCAGGATCCGAGGATTCGGGGAAATGAATTCTATGTTCGATTCGCCGTAGTAGTAGTTGCCGAG
>NZ_DASUNI010000254.1:0-5078 GCF_036277215.1 Microbacterium sp.
GATCGCCCCGAGGGCAAGAGCTGCGATGGGCAGGGTGACCGACGAGAGCCAACCGGTGAAGGATGTCGTGATCGGTATGTACCCGGTCGCCTTGAACCAGCCGAGGTTGATCGCGAAGATCAGCACCAGGAACAGGGCGACGAGGAAGCCGGGGATCGCGAAGCCCAGCATGGAGATGAACTGGACGGTGCCGTCGACCCCACCACCCCGCCGCGCTGCCAGCACGCCCAGGAGCACCGACAGGATCGCGGAGACGAGGATCGCTCCGATGACGATCGAGAGGGTGACGGCGAGGCGACTCGAGAGGCTGACCGAGACGAGCTGGCCCGTGAACCACGACCGGCCGAAGTCACCGGTGACCGCTGAGGTCAGCCAGTCCCAGTACTGCACGAGAATCGGGCGATTGATACCCAGCTCCTCCGCCTTCTGCGCGACGGTCTCGGCCGTGGCGTTCTGTCCGAGGATCCTGCGGGCGATGTCGCCGCTGCCCACGTAGAGGATTATGAAGGCGACGAACGAGATGACGAAGAGGAGGACGATGCCGGCGAGGATGCGCCGGATGATGAACGTGAGCATGCGATGAGCTCCTGTGGTTGGTGTCCCGGCCCCCCCGCCCCGAAGGGCGGGCGGGCCGGGAGATCATCAGTTCGCGGGCTCGATGTCGTAGATCGCGGGGTACGCGTTCGTCGGCAGCATCACCGCTTTGGTGTTGGCATCCGTCGCGAAGACACCCTCGACCCGGTAGAACGGGGCGAACCAGGCCTGCTCGACGATGTACTTGTTGAGCTCCTTGGCCTTCTCCGCCTGCGTGGCCTCGTCACCGTACTGGATCTCCTGGATCAGCTGGTTGACTTCGTCGGTCTCGGTGTGGAAGGGGTTGAAGACCGCCGGCGGAGCGATCATGAACTGGATCAGCTGCCCGTCGGGGTTCTGCTCCAGCGCCATGTAGGCCGCGGGGACCTTCGGCGCCAGCAGATCGGCGATGAAGTTCGCCCCCGGCTCGGTGTACTGGGCCGTGATCCCGATCTCTTCCAGCTGCTGCGAGATGAGGGTGTACGTGGTCTCACCCAGCAGCGGCGACGACGGCATCGAGAGCGTGAAGCCGTCGGCGTAGCCCGCCTCGGCCAGCAGGTCCTTCGCCTTCTCGGGATCGTACGGGTACATGTCGTCGAGCGCCGGGTCGTACGCGTCGCTCGACTCCGGGAACACCTGCGTGGTGACGGTGCCATGGTCGGCCTGCAGGGCCGTCAGCATCGCGTCGCGGTCGAAGGCGTGGTTGAGAGCCTGACGAACACGCACGTCGGCGAGCTCGGGGGCCATCGTGCCGTCGCGGTCGAGCAGCAGCAGACCCTGGAAATCCAGTTCGTTCGAGTTGAGCGTCCAACCGGCCGCCTCCACCTCGGTGAGGTTGTCAACGGTGGACAATCGAACACCGTTCGCCTCGCCGGCCTTGATCGCGTTCAGCGCGGCCGTCGGGGTGTCGAGCACGTTGATCGTCAGGTTGTCGTAGTGCTGCACGTCGGGGTTCCAGTAGTCCGGGTTCGCCGTGTACGAGTAGCTAGAGCCCGTGACGGTGGCCGCCGTGTCGAGGATGTAGGGACCGGAGCCGACCGGCGTGGTCTCGACGTCGGGGCTCTCGAGGGACTCCGAGGCCGCCACGAGCCCGGCGGTGCGGGTGAGGTAGCTGAGTAGCGCGGGGTCGGGTGCGCTGAGCGTCAGGACGACCGTCTGCGGATCGGGCGCCTCGATGGTCGTCACGTTGGTGAAGTAGCCCTTGTCGGGCCCAGATCCGTCCTTGGAGCGCTGCATCGTCGCGACCACGTCCTCCGACGTGAGCTCGGACCCGTCGCTGAAGGTGACATCGTCGCGGATGGCGAGAGTCAGGACCGTGTTGTCCTCGTTGTACGACCACTCGGTGGCGAGCCAGGGCTCGATCGTGCCCTCGGGGGTGGCGAGCAGGAGCGTGTCGAACACGGCCTGGTAGTAGGGCGACCGGTTGCCCCACTCCGAGCCGGCCGGGTCGTAAGTCGTCGGTGCCGTGATGGCACCGATGATGAGCGATCCTCCGCTGCCTTCACCGCCGCCGTCCGAGCCTCCGCCGGCGCAGCTCGACAGTGCGAGTGCGGCGGTGGCGGCAATGGCCGCTGCTGCCGCGGCCTTCTTCCATCGGATCATCTTCGAAGTCCTCTTGGTAAGGGCGATACCACTGCGGATCGCCGGTAAGGTCGACCGTAACAGCAAATCCGAGCGAGCACTAGGTTTTCACGCAAATTTCTAGCGATCGCTAGGTTTTTGTCGATTTTGGGCCCACAATGGCGGGGACCAGGCCAAGATGGCTCTACAAACACAGACGAAGCAGTCGATGATTCGGAGGAGATGATGACCGAGACCCCGTCACCATCCCGCACTCGGAAGCCGCGCGGCGAGTATGCGAAGACCGGCGCCAAACGCACCGCGATCCTGGATGCCGCCCTCGAGGTGTTCGCCGAGTTCGGCTATCGCTCAGGCTCGCTGCGCGACGTCGCGCAGAAGGTGGGCATGAGCGAAGCCGGGCTTCTGCACCACTTTCCGAACAAGAGCACCCTGCTGGCCGCCGTGCTCGATCGCCGCGACCAGCACTCGCAGCAGCGGGTCATCTTCGACGACGTGGACGGCGGGGTGACGCTGCAGGGCCTCGTCCAGCTCGCCGCCTACAACGCCTCGGTCCCAGGCGTGGTCGAGCTGTACTGCGTGCTCTCATCCGAAGCCACCGCACCCGATCATCCCGCACACGAGTATTTCGTCGGGCGATACGAATTCACCCGCTCCAACATCAGGCGGGCGTTCGAGTCGCTTCAGGCGCAGGGGCGACTCAGGGACGGGGTGACCCCGCAGCGGGCCGCGGTGGCGACGATCGCCATGATGGACGGGCTGCAGGTGCAATGGCTGCTCGACCGTGACGTCGTCGACATGGCGGAGGAGCTGAAGACCTTCTTCCGCTCCTTCGTGGACATCGACTTCGACGGGGTGTCGATGCTCGACGACGTCGCGCTCATCGACGACCTCCCTGCCCTGGCCGCGGCGTCGCCGCAGGACTGATCGGACCTCAGGCGCGGCGCCCACCGCGCAGCGACGCGACGAACTCCAGCTTGTCGAGCACGGGCGACGGGATGACGAACGGATACAGGTCATCTTTGCCCATCGACCGGTTGATCATGTTGAGGGCGGTCGACAGCGGAATCCAGACCCCGGTGACCAGGTCGCTGAACAGCGAGAAGGCATCGACACCCGCGACGGCCGTCAGTCCGTACTCGGATGCCGTCTCGATGGTGTCGCAGATGTGCAGGAAGTGGGCCCACGTCTCGGCGAAATCCTCGTATGGGTGCATCGTCGCGTAGTTCGTGAGGTAGGACTGCTCCCACCCTGCGGGCGCACCCTCCGAATAGTGCCGGTCGATCGCCGCCTGGTAGTCGGCCGTCTCGTCGCCGAAGAGCGCGCGGCACCGGCTCAAGCGCTCCGCGTCGCCGGCAACCTCCACCAGCTGCCACTCGAAGTAGTGCCCGATCTCGTGGCGGAAATGGCCGAGCATCGTGCGGTACGGCTCGTCGAGCTCGCCGCGCAGGCGCTCCCGATATGCCGGATCGCTCTCGGCCAGATCGATCGTGATCACGCCGTCCTCGTGGCCGGTGAGGACGCTGCGGTCGGTGCTGGACAGCAGGTCGAAGCACAGTCCGTTCACCGGGTCTCCGCCGATGGCGGCATCCTTTCCGATGACCGCGAATCCGAGGCGGTCGAGCTCGGCGACGACGTGGCGCTTGGCGCGCTCCGCCACCGGGAAGTTGGCGAGGCCGACGAGATCCGCGTCGTTGGGCCGCGTACGGGTCAGCGAGCAGCTGAAGCACTGGCCGCCCTCGAGCGGCGCGAGCCATGTGCAGCCCGACAGGTTGAGGTTGCGGCACACATGCCAGATCAGGCCAGACGCGTCGATGTAGCGTCCGTCCAGGCCTACCGGCACGATCTCGCCCTCGTCGCGCGAGTAGCCGAGGCCGACGCCGCACGAGACGCAGATCGAGTTCTCGAAGTAGAGCGGGCTGCTGCACACCCGGCAGCGATAGGACTTCACCCGCCCAGAGTCGCACACTCCCGGTCGGCGAAGATCACCCTTGCGGTTCGTCCTCGATCGGTGCGACGTCGACCGCCACGCGCAGGGTCGACTTCTTCGCCTCGGTGAAGATCACACCCTTCACGGGGGGCACATCGCCGTAGTCCCGGCCCCACGCCACGGTGACATGGCGGTCGGAGACCAGCTGGTCGTTCGTCGGGTCGAAGGCGAGCCACTGATCCGACCCGGGAATCCACGTCGCGACCCACGCGTGCGAGGCATCCGCCCCGATGAGCCGCGGCTTGCCCGGCGTGCGCCGCGTCGCCAGGTATCCGCTGACGTACCGAGCGGCCATGCCGTGGCTGCGAAGGCACGCGAGCGCGAGATGCGCGAAGTCCTGGCACACGCCCGCGCGCGTCTCGAAGACGTCGGCGACAGTGCTGGTCACCGTCGTCGCGGTCTTGTCGTAGTGGAAGTCCGTCTTGATGCGGTGCATCAGATCCGTGAGCGCCTCGCCGATGGGCCGGCCGAGCGTGAGGGATGCCGAAGCGTACTCATGCGCCGCGTCGACGTGCCGCGCTTTCGGGGACTCCAGCGCGAACTCGGTCGCCGCCCACGCGCCGGGCGAGATCGTCGGATTCAAGATGGGGCGCGCTCGCTCCCACGGCTCGGCGAGCGCGTCCTGGTCGTAGGTGGTGGGCACGACCGACACTTCGCTGGCGGCGTCGATGGTCAGCTGCAGGTGCGGTTCGTTCACGTGGAAGTACGACACGACGTTGCCGTAGCAGTCGGTGTCGTCCGTGATGTCACCCGGCGCCGGATCGATCGACACTCCGCGCGACGACACCTGCTGCCACGGCAGCTCGCGCGGCCGCAGGTGGGCCAGGCCGAAGCTGCTGCGCACGTCGTCGTCGTACGAGTACGTCGTGCGGTGGGTCACGCGATACCTCATTCGCATGCACCGCCCTCGACCTTGCGACGGTTCACGAGGTCATTC